>JBBPZH010000111.1:0-3973 GCA_038198965.1 Propionibacteriales bacterium | reverse complement strand
TGGCGATCCTCGACGTCATGGCCGAAGCGATCGACGGTCCCGACGAGATGGCGCCAACGGCTCCGCGCATCATCACGATGCGGGTGCCGGTCGACAAGATCGGTGAGGTGATCGGCCCGAAGGGCAAGGTCATCAATCAGATCCAGGACGACACCGGAGCCCAGATCAGCATCGAGGACGACGGCACCATCTACGTCGGCGCCGACAACGGGGCAGCGGCCGAGGCGGCGCGCGCGACCATCAATGCGATCGCCAACCCGCAGATGCCCGAGATCGGCGAGCGCTACCTCGGCACCGTGGTGAAGACGACGAACTTCGGCGCCTTCGTGTCGCTGCTGCCCGGCAAGGACGGGCTGCTGCACATCTCAAAGCTGCGGGCGCTGGCTGGTGGCAAGCGTGTGGAGAACGTCGAAGACGTCGTGTCGGTCGGACAGAAGCTGCAGGTCGAGATCGGTGAGATCGACGACCGCGGGAAGCTCTCGCTGGTTGCCGTCGTTGACGAGTCGGCCACGCCAGCTTCAGCTGACGGCGGCGACTCAGCGGTACCGACCGCGGGGGCGGGCGACGCGAACGTCTGACGGTGGGCTATCTGGCGGCCGACAAGCAGCGGGCCGGCTCTACGCGCACGCTGCTGACTGAGCACGGTGACGGCGGACAAGCGGGGTCGAGAGTCCGCCGTACCGTGCTGCCGGGAGGTTTGCGTGTGGTCACCGAACGTATGCCGGGGTTGCGTTCGGCGACGCTCGGGTTGTGGGTCGGTGTCGGCTCATGCGACGAGGCTCCGGCACTGGCCGGCGTGACGCACTTCCTGGAGCACCTGCTCTTCAAGGGCACCGGACGTCGGACGGCGCTCGACATCTCCGCCGAGCTCGACTCGGTGGGCGGTGAGCTCAACGCGTTCACCGGCAAGGAGTACACCTGCTACCACGCCCGCGTGTTGGCTGGCGACGTACCTCTTGCAGTTGACGTGCTCTGCGACATGGTCACGTCGTCGCGGCTGCCTCCGCACGAGGTGGAGAGCGAGCGCAACGTCATCCTCGAGGAGATCGCGCTTCACGACGATGACCCTGACGACCTCGTGCACGACGCGTTCACCCTGGCGTTGTACGGCGACTCTCCGCTTGGCCGGCCGATCAGCGGCACTGCCACCTCGATCTCGGCTCTGACCCGTGACCAGATCCGGGGCTACTACCGCCGCCGCTACACGGCCGACCGGGTGGTGTTCTCCGCAGCGGGCAATGTCGACCACCAGACGCTGGTGGGCCTTGTGCGGCAGGCGTTCGAGGCCGCTGACGCGTTGGGTACGTCGACCCGAGGTCCCGCAGGCCTGCGCGCGCGTCCTCGACCGCCGCCGACGGTCGCCACCACCGCACTCGTCGAGCGACCGACGGAACTGACGAGCTTCGTCCTCGGCGTACCAGCGCTCGGCAGAGACGACCCGCGCCGCTATGCGCTCGGCGTGCTCAACGCCGCTCTCGGCGGCGGCACGTCGAGCCGACTTTTCCAGGAGGTGCGTGAGCGGCGGGGACTGGCGTACTCCGTCTACTCCTTCACCAGTCAGTACGTCGGCACTGGATTTCTCGGCGTCGCCGGTGGATGCACTCCCGCGCACCTCGACCAGGTGCTCGGCATCTGCCGTGACCAGGTGGTGCAGCTCGCCGACGGCGGCATCACCGAGGTGGAGCTGCAGCGGGGACAGGGACAGCTGCGATCGTCGTTGGTCATGGATTTAGAGGAGCCGGGCGCCAGGATGTTTCGGCTGGGCAAGTCAGAACTCGTTCCCGGCGGCCTGCGCAGCATCGACGACTCCGTGCGCGCAATCGACAAGGTCACGCTCGGCGAGGTCAACCAGGTGGCGCGGGACCTGCTGCAAGCCGAGCCGACGCTGGCCGTCGTAGGACCTGAAAGGGCGCTCAGCCAGCTGCGTTAAGCGGTCGGTTCGGCGACTCCCGATGCGTCGTCAGGAGTCTGCGCGGCAGGCTCGGGCAGCTGACCCGCTTGCTCGGTCGCGCCTTCGCCGAGCGTCTGATCTTTGCGGCCGCCCTCGCCCGATACGTCGTCTCCGCCGGTGAGGCCCTCTGCGTCTGGTCGCAGGTCTTCCGGCAGCTGGCTGTCGTCGATGGAGCCAGCCTGACCGACGCCTTCGGATCCCGACGCCATCCCGCCGGTCGCCGAGACTTCGGCCGAGTCGGCACCTGAGGAGTCGTTCGATGAAGTCGTCATGCGGCCGTTGTACCCCATCGCAGCGGCACGATGCCAGCTGGGGCAGCCACTAGAGTCGCTGAGATGATCGAGGTGGCAGTTCTTGGGTCGTCGGGGAAGATGGGTTCGCAGACTTGCGCCGCCGTCGAGGCAGCTGATGACCTTCATCTGGTGGCGACCGTGGATGCCGGTGACTCCCGCGAACCGCTACGCATGGCCGACGTCGCTGTTGACTTCACAACTCCGGACGCTGTGCTCGACAACGTGGAGTGGTGCCTTTCAGCTGGCCTTTCGGTTGTGGTCGGTACGTCGGGGTTCACCGAGCAGCGGCTGGCGCACGTCGCAAGGCTTGCCCGGGCTGCCGACCCGGTCGGCGTACTCGTCGTACCGAACTTCTCCATCGGCGCCGTCTTGATGATGCGCTTCGCCGTTCAAGCAGCCCGATTCTATGAGTCGGTGGAGGTGATCGAGCTGCACCACCCGACGAAGGCGGACGCTCCGTCGGGGACGGCTCGCCGTACCGCTGAGCTGGTCGCCGAGGCCCGGTCGGCCGCGGGCCTTGGCTGGGTGCCGGACGCCACCGCCGATGCCGCCGTCGGCGCCAGGGGCGCGGAGCTCGACGGTATCCACGTGCACAGCGTGCGACTCCGCGGATTGATCGCCTCTCAAGAGGTGCTTTTTGGAGCGCCGGGGGAGACGCTCACGATCCGGCACGACTCCTTGGACCGCGAGTCGTTCATGCCTGGTGTCTTGGCGGCGATCCGAGCTGTCGTACGTCGACCCGGCCTCACCGTCGGTCTCGACGACGTCCTAGGTCTCGACTAGTTCCGGCGTGCAGGTGCCGTCAAGAGGCGAGCCGCAGCAGGGCAGCGGTCAACGCGGCCAGCGCAACAACCACCAGAAACGGTGCCCTGGCCACCAGCGCAGCGACCCCGACGGCGACGCCGGCCAGCCGGGCGTCGACGGTGAGCCGCGCTCCCGTCGACACCGCCTGCACGGCGACCAATGCGGCGAGCAAGGCGACGGGAACGAGGTCGGCGACGCGGCGTACGAACGGTCTGTCCAGCACCCGCTCCGGCACGGACAACCCCGTCAGCTTGAGCACGTAACACCCCGCTGCGGTCAGCAGGATCGCAAGCCACTTCACGACTGCGTGACCGCGGCGGCGAGCACTGCTACCGCGCCGGCAGCAAGGATGGGCAGTCCCGGTTGCAGCACGGGCACCAGGCAGAGCGCTGTGGCCCCTCCCAGCACGCCCACCGCCAGCAGCCGGCGAGACGACAGACGGGGCCACAGCAGCGCCAAGAAGGCAGCCGGAACCGCCGCGTCAAGGCCGAGGGTCTGCGGATCACCGAGCGCGGCGCCGGTGACTGCTCCGACGAACGTCGCGAAGTTCCACAATCCGAACACGGCGAGGCCGGTGGCGAAGAACCCGAGGCGAGCGTTTCCCTGATCGCGTGGCTTCAGCGCCATGGCTGTCGACTCATCGATGACGAGCTGTGCAGCCGCCAGCCGCCGAGCACCTCGTAGCCGAAGCAGTCCCGCCAGCCGCAGTCCGTACAGCGTGTTGCGGGCACCCAGGAGCAGTCCGGTCGCCGTACCCGCCAGCGGGTTGCCGCCCGCCGCCACGACACTGACCAATGCGAACTGGGCGGATTCAACCGGTCGTCGCAACACCTCGTGAGCATGGAGGTGTCCGATGGTTCGTCGACAACAGGCTGCGGATCGCGCGGTGCGGCCGGTGATGAGGTCGCCTGGCCGGCCGTATCCA
>JBBPZH010000110.1:0-17765 GCA_038198965.1 Propionibacteriales bacterium | reverse complement strand
TGATCGTAGGTGAGCGCCAGGTAGACCATCTGACGGACCGCGATCGTCTCTCCCAAGTTCGGGTCGGAAATCACGACCGGACGCTTCACGACCGTGCCGGTGCCGAGGATCCCGACCTGGGGCTGATTGATGATCGGCGTGTCAAAGAGGGCCCCACGGCTTCCGGTGTTGGTGAGCGTGAACGTCCCACCGGAGAGCTCGTCCGGGGCAAGCTGGTTCTCTCGCGTGCGTGCTGCCAGATCGGCGATCTTGCGGGCCAGCCCGGCGATCGAGAGGTCACCGGCGTCCTTGATCACCGGCACCAGGAGGCCGCGCTCGGTGTCGACGGCGATCCCCAGATGTTCGGCATCGTGGTAGGTGACCTCACCGGCCTCGGTGTCGATGGAGGCATTCACCTGCGGGTAGCTCTTCAGAGCGTCGATGGTCGCCTTGGCGAAGAACGGCAGGAATGACAGCTTGACCCCCTCGCGCTTCTCGAAGCCGGTCTTCACGCGGTCACGCAGCCGGGATATCGCGGTGACGTCCACTTCGACGACGGTCGTGAGCTGGGCTGATGTCTGCAGCGACTCCACCATGCGGGTCGCAATGACCCGGCGCAGCCGGCTCAGCTTCTCGGTCGTTCCACGCAGCGGGCTGGGCGTCCCAAGGGTGACGGGTGCAGTCCCTTCGGGCACCGAAGCGGCAGGCGTCGTCGCCGGCTGAGGCGTTGGGATATTTGGAGGCGGAGGCGGCGTGGGCTGCGCCGCCGGTGTAGGTGGCGTGGGCTGGGCGCCCGGCGGACTGGGCTGAGCCGCTGCGGACGACGCCGTTGCAGGCGGATCGTCGGGAGAGGCGGCGGCAGCGGGCTGAGGAGAGACGGCAGCGGGTGCGGAGGCGGCAGCGGGTGCCGGCTGGTCGGGTGTCGAAGTGGCCGGCGTCGGCGGCTGCGGCGGCGACGTAACAGCGGGCTGCGCCGGTGCAGCTTGTTCAGTGGCGGCAGGTCCGCTCGACCGAGCTGCCAACGTCCGGGATGTCGAGATGGCTGGCGGTGGTGCGGCCGGCATCTCCGGCTGTGCGGCCGAGGACAGCCGGGCTTCCTTCGCTGCTTGGAGAACGTCCTGCTTCCGGATGCGCCCGCCGACGCCGCTCCCGGACAATGTCTCCAGGTCCACGTTGTGCTGGGCGGCGAGCTTGCGCACGAGCGGCGTTACGTACATCTTGGCGTCGGTGTCACCGCCCGCCCCGTTGGAGCTTGCAGTGGCCTCAGCTGCCGCCGGTTCGGCCGCCTCGGTCGCCGGCTCCGCGCCGGACCCAGACGCTTCAAGCGCCGCATCGGGTGGCGGCAGCGCGGCTGCCTGCGGCTGAGGCTCTGCCTGGACGTCCTCCGAGGTCGCGGCGGTGGCGTCTGGAGCTGCCGCGGTGTCCACCGATGGAGCGGCTTGCGCAGGCTCAGTTGCCGCGTCGGAAGGTCCCGCGTCGTCGGCCGACGCGTCGGTCACCTCGGCGGGGCCGATGACGGCGAGAACGGCACCGACATCGACGGTCTCGTCTTCGTTCACCCGGATTTGCAGGAGCTTGCCCGCAACCGGAGAAGGGATCTCCGTGTCGACCTTGTCGGTGGAGATCTCCAACAGCGGTTCATCGACTGCCACATCGTCGCCTACGGACTTCAGCCATGTGGTGACGGTGCCTTCGGTGACGCTCTCACCCAGCGCGGGGAGTGTCACCTCGCGAGCACCGCTGTTGGGGGAGCCATCACCGGCCGACCCGCCCGCCGCCGGCTGAGCACCGGCACGCGCAGCCGGCACCTGCTCCGACGGTGCTAGGTCGGAGGCACCCTCGTCAGTCTGGGCGTCGCTGGGCGCCGCGCCTGGCGACGACTCCTGGGTCGACTCGACAGCATCCGGTTCGTCCACGGCATCCAACTCGTCGGCCGACGGTGACGCCTCGTCGCCCGCTTGCGGCTGCTGCCCTGCCTCAGCTGCGGGTGCGGCGGTGCCGTCGGTCGGCGTACCCGCCGACTCTTCCTGTGCTCCGATCACGGCAAGGACGGCACCGACCTCGACGGTGTCGTCCTCGGCCGCCTTGATCTCGAGCAGCGTGCCGGCGGCCGGGGAGGGGATCTCGGTGTCGACCTTGTCGGTGGAGATTTCCAGCAACGGCTCGTCGACCGCGACCTGGTCGCCTACGGACTTCAGCCACGACGTGACGGTGCCTTCGGTGACGCTTTCGCCGAGGGCGGGCAGGGTTACTTCAGTCGCCATGTCGCTTGCGGACCTCTTGTCTGCTTCGGATGGGTCAGGGGGCCATCGCGCCCAGCGCAGGGACGCCGATACGCCGGTGCGCTCAGCCTACGACCCACGGTCAGCCGTGGACATGCAGCGGCTTGCCGGCCAACGCCAAATGAGCTTCACCCAGTGCTTCATCCTGGGTCGGATGCATGTGCACGAGTGACGCCACGTCAGACGGGAAGGCTTCCCAGTTGTAGATCAACTGTGCCTCACCGATGAGCTCACCAACCCGGGCCCCGACCATGTGCACCCCTACCACGGGGCCGTCCTTCTCGCGTACCAGCTTGACGAAGCCCGAGGTCTTGAGGATCTGGCTCTTGCCGTTGCCGCCCAAGTCGTAGGTGAACGTCTCGATGGCGTCCGCACCGTACCGCTCATTGGCTTGCGGCTCGCTGAGCCCGACCGACGCCACCTCGGGGTCGCAGTACGTCACCCGCGGGATGCCACTTTCGTTGATCGGTGCGGGGTCGAGACCAGCGATGTCCTCGGCAACGAAGATGCCGTGGGCGAAGCCGCGGTGGGCCAGCTGCATGCCAGGCACGACGTCGCCCACCGCATAGACACTCTCGACGTTGGTCTGCAGGCGTGCGTCGGTCAGCACAAAACCGCGCTCCATGGCGACGCCCTGCTCTTCGTACCCCAGGTCGGCGGTGAACGGGCCCCGGCCGACGGCAACGAGCAACAGGTCAGCGTCGAACGCGTCACCTGCCTCGACGCTGACGCGCACTCCCTTGTCCGTGTGCTCGACGCCAGCGAACCGGCTGTTCGTCAGGAACTGGATGCCGCGCTTGCGGAAGGCCCGCTCAACGGCCTTGGAGGCCGCCGGGTCCTCAGCTGACACGAGTCGTGGCAGTGCCTCGATGATCGTCACGTCGACCCCGAAGGAGCGCCAAGCCGAAGCGAACTCGACCCCGATCACGCCGCCGCCCAAGATGACAGCTCGCTCGGGCACCGATTCAAGGCCCAGCGCTTCGTCGCTCGTCAGCACCCGGTCGCCGCCGAGGTCGAGACCTGGAAGGGTCTTCGCGTACGAGCCCGAGGCCAGCACGATCGAGCGCCCCTCGTACGTCGACCCAGCGACCTCCACCGTGTGCGGGCCGACCAGCCGGCCGGATCCCTCGACCACGGTGATGCCGCGCCCAGAGATCAGCCCCTGCAGACCCTTGTAGAGCCGGGAGACCACGCCGTCCTTGTAGGCGTTCACCCGGGTCAGGTCGACGCCTTCGAGGGAGGCGAGCACCCCGAACGACTCGGACTCGCGGACGGCGTCGGCCACCTCACCGGCGTGCAGCAGCGCCTTGGTGGGGATGCAGCCGCGGTGCAGGCAGGTGCCGCCGACCTTGTCTTTCTCGACCAGCGCCACGCGCAGCCCGAGCTGGGTCGCCCGCAGCGCGCAGGCGTAGCCGCCGCTGCCACCGCCCAAGACGACGACGTCGTACTGCTGCTCCGCCATGGTTCCTCCACGAAGTGCCTCACCGACGACGTACGCCGGCCTCTGGACGAGGGGGCCGGCCCGTCGACCGCCCATCCTTGCACCCGCGACAGCGGGCCGGGACGCGGCAGCCGGTCCTACCGGGAGTCCGGGCCGCGTCGGGGATACTTGAGACCAACCATTGCGAGCGGAAGGTGCGGTATGCGATTCCTGCGGCGACGCAGCCGGCCCGGCACCTTGCGGGCCGCCGAGTCCGCAGACGCTGACTACCTCCGCAGCTGGGTCCAGACTCGGTCTGGCATCGAGGGGTTTGTGGAGCCTCGCACGGCCGTTACCGACACAACGCTGCTCCTGGTCGCGATCACCGGGGAGTGGACTCGGCGCCGGGTGCCCTCAGTCGAGTGGGCCCACCGATTCGCCAACGAGCTGGGCATCCCGAGCTACGACGCCGCAGTGGTCGGATATCCCGAACGCATGCGCGAGTGGAACCGCACACACAAGACCTAGCGGGCGGCTCGGCGCCACGAGCGATCTCCCGCCGCCGAAGCCCCCCTCACGTCGAACTGCGCTCCATAGCGAGCTGCACCAGCGTGCGGACCCCGAAGCCGGTGCCGCCTTTGGGCGTGTAGCCGTAGGGCGCTGCCTCGTGGAACGCCGTACCGGCGATGTCGAAGTGCGCCCATGGGATGCCGTCGGCGACGAACTCCCGGAGGAAGCCGGCAGCGAAGAGCGCGCCACCCCAGGCGTCGGGGTTGTGCTGGCTGAGGTCGGCGATCTTGGTGGTGTGGAGCTTGTCAGGCACGTCTTCAGGAATCGGTAGCGACCACATCAGCTCACCGGCCCGCTGAGCGACGAGCGGCAGCTCGCGGAGCAGCGACTCGTCGTTGCTGAGCACACCGCCCACCCGCTGGCCGAGGGCTACCTGGCAGGCGCCGGTGAGCGTCGCGACGTCGACGATCAAGTCGGGCTCGCTGGCGTTCGCCGTCGTGATGCCGTCGGCGAGCACCAACCGGCCCTCGGCGTCGGTGTTGAGCACCTCGACGGTCTTGCCGCCGTACATGGTGAGCACGTCGCCTGGCCGGCTGGCGCTACCCGACGGCATGTTCTCCGCCAGGCAGGCGTAGGCGGTGACCTCGACCGGAAGGCCGAGCTCGGCCACCGCGAAGACAGCGGCCGCGACGGCTGCGGCTCCTGACATGTCGCACTTCATCGTGGCCATGGCGTTGCTCGGCTTGATCGACAAACCGCCGGAGTCGAACGTGATGCCTTTGCCCACGAATGCCAGCCGGGCGACTGGCTTGCGTGGTGCATAGCGCAGCGTGACCAGCCGGGGTGGGCGAGCCGAGCCTTGACCGACCCCGAGGATGCCGCCGTAACCCTGGCGCCGGAGCTGCCTTTCGTCGAGCACCGACGCGGTGACGGAGTGCACCTCGGCGCGAGCCAGCAATTCCGCGGCGAAGGACTCAGGGTAGAGGTCGTTGGGAGCAAGGTTGATCTGGTCTCGGGCCCAGTTGACCTGCTCGGCGACCACCGCGGCGGTGTCCAGAGCGTGCTGCATCGCCTTATTGCGGGCGCCTCCGGACACGATGACGATCTCCCGCACCGGATGCGCCTTCTGGCTCAGGTAGCGGTCGAAAACGTAGACACCCAGCAGCGCCCCTTCTGCGATCGCCCGCACGTGCTCAGGTGTCTCGGCGGGCAAGGCGTACGCCGCCTTGACCTTGCCGGCGAGCGCCCGGGCCGCTGCGCCGCTCGCCCGACGCAGTCTTTCCAGGGCGTCGTCGCGAGTGTCCGCCGATGCACTCCGCCGGCGGTTTGCGGCTGGGTCGTCCGGCTGGTGCCCAAGACCGACCACCAGCAACACTGGAGACTTCAGGACTCCGCTCACCGGCAGCTTGGTGACCTCACCGACCTTTGCCGATGCACCGACCTGTTCGAGCGTGTCGAGCAAGTCCGGCCCGAGGGCGGCGACGACGTCCTCTGATCCGGCTGCGGGCACCAGCGATCCGTCGACGGCGTACACACCGATGACCAGAGCCTCGGTGTCGAGTTTGCGGATTGACGCGCGTTGGAGCGATGCAGTGGTCACGAGAGCAGAGGATAGGCGTCCTGCGGTAGGTTCGGCCGCCATGGTCGCTGGGTCTTCCTCCGACGGCGAGACCTCCGCTGACGTCTCGTCGAAGCCCGGCGGGGAGAGCCCCGAGGGCGGCCTCCGCAGATCGCCGTTGCACGAGCGCTGCGCCGAGCTGGGCGCGAAGTTCGCGGAGTTTGCCGGGTGGTCGATGCCGCTGGAGTTCTCCGGCTCGGTCAAGGAGCACCAGGCGGTGCGCACGGCGGTGGGCATCTTCGACGTCAGCCACCTCGGCAAGGCGCTGGTGCGCGGCCGCGGGGCGGCGGCCTACGTCAACGAGTGCCTGACGAACGACCTGGCCAAGCTGAGCGCCGGCTCCGCGCAGTACACGTTGTGCTGCGATGACGACGGCGGTGTTGTCGATGACCTGATTGCTTATCTGCGCAGCCAGGACGAGGTGTTCCTCATCCCCAACGCCGCAAACACCGCTGAGGTCGTCCGGCGACTCGACGCTGACGCGCCGGCTGGCGTGGAGGTGGTCGACCTGCACCAGGAGTACGCCGTCCTGGCGGTGCAGGGACGCGACAGCGACAGCACGCTCGCGGCCGCTGGTTTCCCGGTGGGACATCCGTACATGACGTTCGTCGACATGTCCTGGCGCGGCGCGGACATCACCGTGTGCCGGACCGGATACACGGGGGAGCGGGGATACGAGCTCGTGGTCCCAGTCGACGCAGCGGTCGCCGTGTGGGACGCCGTCGTGAGCGACGGTGAAGCGCACGGCGCTGTGCCGGCGGGACTCGCTGCCCGTGACACGTTGCGCACAGAGATGGGGTATCCGTTGCACGGCCAGGACCTGTCACCGCAGGTCTCGCCGGTGCAGGCGCGGTTGGGCTGGGCGATCGGCTGGAAGAAGGACCGGTTCTGGGGAGCGACCGCGCTCAGGGCGGAGCGTACGACTGGTCCGTCGACGACCCTGCAGGGACTGCTCGCGACGGGCCGCGGCATACCCCGGCCGGGCATGGCGGTGTTCGCCGGTGCGGTGGAGCAACCCGTCGGGCGCGTGACCTCGGGCACCTTTTCGCCGACCCTGCGCAAGGGCATCGCCCTCGCGCTCATCGAAGCCGGGGGCGGTGCGGCGGCGCCGGCCAGTTCGGGGGCCGCACCGCCGCTGGATGCCGAGCTATACGTCGACGTACGCGGGCGCCGTGAACCGTTCACGCTGCACACACCGCCGTTTGTGACGCCCGACGTGCCCTCAGGCTGAGCGCGGTCGTCGGGCGTCATCAGCCCCCGCCACTACGCTCGGCCTGGTGGGATGGACCTGGCGCATGGAGACCAGCACCGGCGAGCCGCATGACGGAGCCGTTGAGGAGCTGGAGTTCTCGTCGCAAAGCGATGCCGAGACCTGGATAGGTGAGGTCTGGCGAACGCTTGCCGACGCGGGCGTGGGACAGGTGACGCTGCTGGACTCCGGACGCCCGGTCTACGGGCCGATGTCTCTCGAGGAAGGCTGAGCGGGGCTAGCACCTCAGCACGGCGAGCCAGAGAGCCCGGCCAGCACACCACCCGGCGATGCACTGTCTCGACCGTCAGTCGAACGACCGGCTCTGCGGTGAATGGGTCTTTGTGGGGTCTCGCTCCACCACGTCACCGAGCACCTCGTCGATGCGTTTGAGCAGATCATCCTCCAGGGTTGTGCCACCCGCCTTGACGTTCTCGCTCACCTGCTCTGGCCGTGAGGCACCGATGATCGCCGACGAGACGGCAGGGTTCTGCAACACCCAGGCGATGGCAAGCTGCGCCAGCGAGAGCCCCGCCTCGTCAGCCACCGGCTTGAGGTCTTGCACGCGCTGCAAAGCGTCGTCGCTGAACCGGCCACGGACGAAGGTGCCGACTTCCTCATGAGCTGCCCGTGAGCCGTCGGGAGGAGGCTGCCCGGGCAGATACTTGCCGGTGAGCACGCCCTGGGCGATCGGTGACCAGACGATCTGGCCGATGCCGAGCTCGGTCGAGGCAGGGATCACCTCGGCCTCGATGACCCGCCACAACATGTTGTACTGCGGCTGGTTGGAGACGAACGGGACGCCGAGCTCGCGGGCCAGCTCATGGCCGGCGCGGATCTGGTCGGCTGTCCACTCCGAGACCCCGATGTAGAGCGCCTTGCCGGAGCGAACGACATCCGCGAACGCCTGCATGGTCTCGTCGAGTGGTGTCTCGTAGTCGTAGCGGTGGGCTTGGTAGAGGTCGACGTACTCCGTCTGCAGTCGCCGAAGGCTCGCGTCGATCGACTCCCTGATGTGCTTGCGGGACAGGCCCGAATCATTCGGGCCGCCTGGCCCGGTGGGGAAGTAGACCTTGGTGAAGATCTCCAGCGACTCCCGGCGCTCGCCGTGCAAGGCGCTTCCGAGCACGCTCTCGGCGACCGTGTTGGCGTAGACATCGGCGGTGTCGAAGGTGGTGATGCCTTCGTCCAGAGCGCGGCGTACGCAGGCTTTGGCCTGTTCTTCTTCTACTTGTGACCCATGGGTCAACCAGTTGCCGTAGCTGATTTCACTGATCTTCAGGCCCGACCGGCCAAGGTTTCGAAACTCCATGGAGGTGACGATAGATGAGTTCGTGGCGGGCGCTGACTCGAGCGAACACCGGTCAGTTCGTCGTGATCGGATCTCCGGGTTTCACCATTGGCTTCGGCAGCCGCAGTCGTCTCATCTGCCAGGCGCGGGTCAAGGCGTACATCGTGATGCCCTTCGTCGCTCCGTCGCCGAAGCGTGACCGGATGCCAGCCTTGAGGCCGCGCATGATCCGAACCGAATCGACCGCCAGCAGCGCCATCACCGCAAGCCAGGCGAAGCTGCCGACCGCTGCCGCCAGGCTCGCGCTCACATAGACCAGGATGAACAGCACGAAAAAGACCGGCAGCAGATACTCGCCCATGGTGCGGTGGGAGTCGACGTAGTCACGGACATACCGACGTACCGGCCCCTTGTCCCGCGTCGGGAGGTAGCGCTCGTCTCCGGTCGCCATGGCTGAGCGCATCTGCCCCCGCGACTCGCGCACTGCATCCTTGCGCCGGGCGGCTGCCTCTTTGCGGTTCCGCGGTGGAGCGCTGCGCTGCTTGCGCGCCGCCTGCGCTTGCGCCCGGGTCGGCGTCGGACGGCCCTTGCCGGTTGCGGCCGCGGCGGTTGCGCCATTCGCGGGCGGTGGCGTCGCCGCGTCGGGCTCCGGCGACGTACGACGACCGAACACGGCTGCAGCCTACCGTCGACCTGTCGGGCCGTAGCGCCCCCGATCGGTGGCACGTAGGGTTGATCGGGTACGGCGACCACCGTGCACGCAATCCGTCGACCGGGAGGAAGTCGTCCTCGATGAGCACCATGATGCAGCGGATCGCGCTGATCTTTCGATCCAAGGCCAACCGGGCGCTCGACGCCGCCGAGGACCCACGCGAGACGCTCGACTACAGCTACGCCAAACAGCGTGAGCTGCTGCAGAAGGTGCGACGTGGCCTGGCCGACGTAGCCACCAGCCGCAAGCGGCTCGAGCTGCAGATGCAGCAGCTGCAGCAACAGTCCGACAAATTGCAGGAGCAGGCGCAGCAGGCGCTTGCTGCGGGTCGAGAAGACCTCGCCCGGGAGGCGCTGACGCGGCGCTCCGCACTGCAACAGCAGATGGCCGACCTGCAAACCCAGCACGCCAACCTGCAAGGTGAAGAAGAAAAGCTCACGATCGCCTCCCAGCGGCTGCAGGCAAAGATCGAGGCCTTCCGCACCCGCAAGGAGACGCTCAAGGCGACCTATACCGCCGCGGAGGCGCAAACAAAGATCAACGAGGCCTTCTCCGGGATCTCCGAGGAGATGGGTGACGTTGGGCTCGCTGTCGAGCGCGCCGAGGACAAGACCGCGCAGATGCAGGCTCGAGCCGGTGCGGTCGACGAGCTCATCGCCTCGGGTGCGCTCAACGACCCGTTGGCCGTGACCGGTGGCAAGGACGACATCAGCGCCGAGCTGGACCGGATGTCAGCTGGAAGCGACGTCGAGCTCGAGCTCTCGCGCATGAAGGCCAAGCTCGGCTCCGGCGGCGAAGCTCCGGCGCAGATCGAGAGCCCCACCGCGTCGGAGGAGAAGGCATGATCGTGCGCATTCTCGCTGAGGGACAGTACGACGTTCCCGACGACGCTCTCGGTGAGCTCAACGAGCTTGACGGTCAGCTGGAGGGCGCGATCGAGCAGGGTGACGAAGCCGCGTTCCGTTCCAGCCTCGCAGCGCTGCTCGACAAAGTGCGCGGCCTTGGAGCATCGGTACCTCTCGACGCGCTTGTTCCTTCCACGCTCGTGCTGCCCTCAGGAGACGCCAGCCTGCACGAGGTACGCGAACTGCTGAATGACGACGGCCTCATCCCCGGCTAGCTCCCACCGCGAGCGTCTTCCCGGCGCTGTCCACGCCCTGGGGGCCCCTAGGCCCCGCCGGGAACAAACCGCGCTTCGCAGACGTCGTACCGTGGAGGAAAGCACTCCAGAAGGCGGCACGATGGCAAACACTCGGTTTCGTAGCGACGCGGGCCTGACGGCTCGCATGAGCTTGGTCATGCTGCTGCTCGGCGGCCTCTACGTCTCGGTGGCGGCGGGACTCATCTGGTACGGCGTCTCGGCGGCCACCGTGCTGTTCCTGGCGGTCATCGGTGGGCTCGCGCAGTGGTTCTTCTCCGACAAGATCGCCATGACGGCGATGCACGCCAAGGAGGTCAGTCCACAGCAGGCGCCGGAGTTGCACGGCATGATCGACCGGCTCTGCGCCCTCGCCGACATGCCCAAACCACGGGTGGCGATCGCGGATACCGACATGCCGAATGCGTTCGCGACCGGTCGGAGCCCGCAGAACTCGGTGATCTGTGTGACCACGGGCATCATGCGCCGACTCGACGGCGAGGAGCTCGAGGGCGTGCTGTCGCACGAGCTCAGCCATGTCGCTCACCGTGACGTCATGGTGATGACGATCGCCGGCTTCCTCGGCGTCGTCGCTGGCCTGGTGATGCGTTGGGGCATGTACTTCGGCGGTGGCCGTCGCGACAGCAACAGCGGTCCGGCCTTCATTGTCATCTGGCTGGGCAGCATCGTGGTCTACCTCATCTCGTTCCTGCTGACCCGGGTGCTGAGCCGCTACCGCGAGTTGTGTGCCGACAGGTCCGGCGCCTACCTCACCGGCCGGCCCTCAGCCCTCGCGTCAGCCCTGACGAAGATCTCCGGTGACATGGCCCGCATCCCGACCCGCGACATCCGTGAAGCGCAACCCTTCAACGCGTTCTTCTTTGCACCCGCCTTCAACGCTCACGCGGTCGGCGCCTTGTTCTCCACTCACCCACCGCTCGAGCGCCGCCTCGAGCAGCTGGCCAAGATCTCCGCCGACCTGTCGCGGCCCACCGTCTGACCCGCGTGGGCCTCCTCTCGAACCTCTTCGGCCGGACCGACCCGCCCAAGGCAAATCTCGACAACCTCTTCGCAGTACCGTCGGCGGCCATCACGCTGGAGGTCGCTGCGGGTTTTCGCCCCACCGGTACGGCGTCGGTGTGCTACCGGCCGGCCGAGGGAGGGGCATTCGCCGCGACGCAAAGTGACGTTCAGGCGCTACTCGATGCCGACGCAGGGCCCAAGGTCGAACTCGCCGCCGACACGTTCGGCTTCACCTGGCTCGTGTGCCGGGGCGAGCCGAGCGACGTCTCCGGGCTCATCACCGACATCCACGGAGTCAACAGCGCGCTGGAGAACGCCGGCTTCGGGCCTTCGCTCCTGTGCTCGTTGGCCGCGTTCGGCGACGACTCAGGTCGCCGGCTCGGCCTGGTCTATCTCTACAAGCAAGGAACGTTCTATCCCTTCGCACCCAAGGGCGACCAGCAGCGCGACAATGCGCTCGAGCTGCAAGTCCGCGGCGTGCTCGCCGACGATCTCACCATCGAGCCGGAGCTCGGCCGCTGGATGGCCGTCTGGGGAGCGCCTGGGCTGTGACCAGCAACCGGCCGCCCCGAAGGACTCACAGGAAGTGGCCCGACGGGATGTACGGCGTCGGCGGCCCCATCGACCGCACCGCGAGATAGCCACGGTTGTGCGGTGGCGGTGACGTCCTCCACTGCGGACACTTCGTCCAAGGTCATCGGCCGAATCTCCACGAGAGCACCGTATGCCGCCGGGCAGGATGGGGGAGTGCGCGTCCTGTTCGCTCCCGACTCCTTCGGCGGCACGCTGACCGCCGTGGAGGCCGCCGAGGCGATGGCCGAGGGATGGCGCCGCCACGCGCCGGTGGATGAGGCGATCCTTGCGCCCATGTCTGACGGCGGCCCAGGCTTCGTCGACACGCTGCATGCCTCGTTGGGCGGTCAGCTGCTCGCGACGAGCGTGCACAATCAGTACGGCGACCTGGTCCCGGGCGCGGTGCTCACCACCGATGACACCGCGTACGTCGAAGCGGCGCAAGCCTGCGGGCTGCACCTGACCGACCGGCGTGACCCAGAGGTCGGCTCGACCTATGGCGTCGGCGAACTCCTGCTCACCGCGGTCGCTGCCGGAGTGCGACGCATCGTGGTGGGGCTCGGTGGCTCCGCGACCAACGACGCCGGGGCTGGCTGTCTCGCTGCGCTCGGTGCCGATGCGGAGCCCGGCGACGCCTTGAGCAACGGCCCACTCGGTTTGGCAGCGCTCGCTGCCGTCGACCTCGCCCCGGTCAGGCAGCGGCTGGCCGGGATCGATGTGGTCATCGCCAGCGACGTCGACAACCCGCTGCTTGGGCTGCGGGGTGCGACCAACGTTTACGGGCACCAGAAGGGGCTGGCCGAGGACCGCAAGCAAGCTGTCGACGCCCGACTCGCTGGGCTCGCCGACCTGACGGATCGCCGGCTGGCCGGGCGCGCCGGGGCGGGAGCCGCCGGTGGGCTGGGGTTCGCGCTGCTGCTGGCAGGCGCGACCCGGGTGCCCGGCGTCGACGTTGTGGCTGCCGCTTTGCAGCTCCGGCCCAGAGTGCGTGCGGCTGACCTCGTGGTGACGGGTGAGGGCTCGTTCGACTTCTCCTCCCGGTCCGGCAAAGTGCCGTACGGCGTCGCGCAGATCGCCGGTGAGGCGATCCGGCCGTGCATCGTGCTGGCTGGTCAGGTGCTCGTCGGCTCTCGTGAGATGCGGGCGCTGGGAGTCGAGTCGGCGTACTCACTCGTCGACCTGGTCGGCGAGTCGGCAGCGCTGATCGAGCCGGCCGCCAGCTTGTCGGCGTTGGCGCACCGCGTCGCGCGCACGTGGTCTCGTTAACCTGTCGCGGTGAGCGCCAAGACCGTTCTGTTCATGCCCGAGTCGGCCTACGGCCCCACCAACAACTGCATCGGCATCGCTGACGTGCTGCGCGGCCGAGGGCACCGCATCGTGTTCGCCGCCGAGGCGTCTTGGCGGGGTCGCCTGGAGCCGTTGGGATTCGAGGAGGCACTGGTAGAGCTCTCGCCGCCTGCTGACGCAGACGAGCCGGACGACGCCGGCCAGTTCTGGAAGGACTTCATCCGGCAGACGGCGCCGGAGTTCCGCAAATCAACCATCGAACAGCTCGCGACCTTCATGCAGCCGACCTGGCAAGCGCTGGTCGACGGTGCCCGCTACTGCGAGCCCCGGCTGCGCAGCATCTTGGCCGAGACACGTCCCGACGTCGTGGTCGAGGACAACGTCGTGGGCTTCCCCGCCTTGGTGACCTGCGGAGCGCCGTACGTCCGAATCGTCTCGTGCAACCCGCTGGAGATCCGCGACCCTGGGCTGCCGCCGCCGTACTCAGGGCTCGCAGGTGGCGATCGGACCGGCCGGCAGGACTTTGCCGCCGAGTACGACCGTACGCACCGCGACCTGTGGGAGGAGTTCAACAGCTGGATGCAGGCGCAGGGGGCACCGGCGCTCCCGGATTTGGAGTTCATCCACTCGTCGCCAGTCCTCAATCTGTACGTGTATCCGGAGGCCCTCGACTACGCCCGCAGTCAGCCACTAAGCCGGCAATGGGTGCGGTTGGACTCCAGCGTCCGCACGACCGAGGCGCCGTACGTGCTGCCGTCGGAGTGGAGCGAGGCACCCGAAGAGAGCAGCTTGGTCTACCTGTCGCTCGGCTCACTTGGCAGCGCCGACACCGAGCTCATGTCGCGTCTGATCGACGTTCTCGGCCGCACCGGTCATCGGTACGTCGTGTCGTTGGGACCGCAGGCAGGGCAGCTGGCGCTGCCGGACAACATGACGGGTGCCGAGTTCCTACCGCAGACCTCGGTGCTGCCGCTGGTCGACCTGGTCATTACCCACGGCGGCAACAACACGGTCACTGAGGCAATGCACTTCGGGAAGCCGATGATCGTGCTGCCCTTGTTCTGGGATCAGTACGACAACGCTCAACGGGTGGCGGAGACCGGGTACGGCGTCCGGTTGGACACGTACCGCTTCACCGAGCCGGAGCTGCACGACGCTATCGACACTCTCATTCGAGACGCTGAGTTGCACCGTCGACTCGACACGGTGAGCAGCCAGATCCGCGCCCGGGGTGGCCTGGTGCGGGCGGCGGATCGTATCGGTGAGCTGGCCGCTCAATCAGCACTCTGACGCTGACTGCGGCGCCGGTCTGGTTGCCCGGTGTGACACCATGGGAATACGACGGCGGCGACGTCGGTTGCCGCAGTCGGAAACACCGCACGACAGCTCATCGACGCATACCCGAGTGGGAGCCCTAACATGACCGTTCAGGAACAGACCAGCACGGCCCCATCAGCTGAGCAGGCCGAGGTCACGAGCGCCGTCGACGGCGTCGTGTTGACCGATGGCGCCGCCGGCAAGGTGAGGGCTCTGCTCGCGCAAGAGGGCCGCGACGACCTGCAGTTGCGGGTGTCGGTGCAGCCCGGTGGCTGCTCGGGCCTGCGCTACCAGCTCTTCTTCGACGAGCGGCATCTCGACGGTGACGCGGTCCACGACTTCGACGGCGTCGGCGTCGTCGTCGACCGGATGAGCACGCCCTACCTGCACGGCGCCACCATCGACTTCGTCGACACCATCGAGAAGCAAGGGTTCACGATCGACAACCCCAACGCCACCGGCTCTTGCGCGTGTGGCGACTCTTTCCACTGATCGATCGTCGCGCGCCATAGCGCTACCGCGCGTTGGGCCGCACTCGCCTGCACCGGTGACCCGAAAGGCCTCTGGGTCTCTCTAGCGACTCACGCCCCGGCTGGTCAAGCAGAGACGGCTGAAGCCGCTTATTCCAAGAAGGGCTCGGCTAACGCTTGGTGCGTGGTCAGCTCGGAGCAGATGCCGCGCCAGTGCTCTTCAGCGGTCAGTCGATCACTGACTCGAGGCTCTGGCATACGCCGGACCGGAAAAGCGCTGGCCGCTGCACGAGCGTCGGCGTACGCCTTGTCCATGGACTCCGTCGCGGAACTGCCCGACCCTGCAGGGGGGTAGGTCGTTGGTTCCCTCATCTGCCAACCGTAGGGCCGAGGGCGGCTCGCCGCTAGAGTTACTGCCTGGTAACGAGACTCATGACTCGCTACCTCCGCCGAGTCTCTGCAGTGGCTGGAGTAGGGTTTTCCCGACGGAACCGCAGATCGCCAGAACTTCGTGAGGACCAAGGCCACGTGGGTGAAATCTCCGACGAGCGCACCACGCAGCGTCGCCGGGTGCGCTGGGTATCTGCAGCGTTGCTGCCGCTGCTGTTGCTGGTCTTGACCGGCTGCTCCCAGCGAACTGTCGACTCCCTCAAACGTCTTGGGCTGCCTCCCGCTACGACTGACCGGGCGGTCTACATCCACCACCTCTGGGTCGGTGCCTGGATCGCGGCCGGGTGCGTCGGCGTGCTGGTGTGGGGGTTGATCTTGTGGACGGCGCTGCGCTACCGCAGGCGAAGCGACGACGAGTTCCCGGTGCAGACCCGCTACAACCTGCCGATCGAGGTGTTGTACACGATCGCGCCGATCATCGTGGTCGCGGTCTTGTTCTTCTTCACCGTCGAGACCCAGAACAAGGTGCTCGCCGACGTCAAGCATCCCGACCACACGGTCAAGGTCGTCGGACAGCAGTGGGCGTGGACGTTTGACTACCTGCACGAGAAGTCAATCGGCGGCACGTCGGTCTTCGACGTTGGTACGCCGGCGCAGTTTCCAACGCTGTGGCTCGTCAAGGGGCAGACCGTGAACTTCCAGCTTCGCTCACCCGACGTGATCCACTCGTTCTGGGTGCCGTCGTTCGCGATGAAGCTCGACGTGATCCCCGGCCGCGACAACGCCTTCTCTGTCACCCCGACGCGGCTGGGTGAGTTCGCCGGCCGCTGCGCCGAGCTCTGCGGCTGGCTGCACTCGCGGATGCTGTTCAACGTCAAGGTCGTCCAACAGGGGGCGTTCGAGGCGCATCTTCGCCATCTCCAGGCAATCGGGCAGGTGGGCGCCCCGGTCGGTGCAGAGCAGTCCACGACGATCACAGGACTCGCCCAACAAGGCACTGGCCAAGAGCACGGAGGCGGACAGTGACCGCAATCGACGCCCGTACGACGACCGTGGTCGAGCCGCGCCGGCAGACCAAGGGTCAGCTGATCGTCAAATACATCACCTCGACCGACCACAAGGTCATCGGCAACCTCTACCTGGTCACGTCGTTCGTGTTCTTCCTCATTGCGGGAGCCATGGCCATGGTGATCCGGGCAGAGCTCGCCCGCCCTGGTCTGCAGTTCGTCGACGATGAGGTCTACAACCAGCTCTTCACGATGCACGGCACGATCATGCTGCTGCTGTTCGCGACACCGCTGTTCGTCGGCTTCGCCAACGCGATCATGCCGCTCCAGATCGGTGCCCCCGACGTGGCGTTCCCGCGACTGAACATGTTCAGCTACTGGCTGTTCCTGTTCGGTGGCTTGACCGTGTTGTCGGGATTCCTGGTGCCCGGGGGGGCCGCCGACTTCGGCTGGACCGGCTACACGCCGTTGTCGAACTCCGTGCGCTCACCCGGCATCGGAGGCGACCTCTGGGTCATGGGCCTGTGGATGGCGGGTCTGGGAACGATTCTCGGGGCCGTCAACTTCGTCACCACGATCATCTGCATGCGCGCTCCCGGCATGACGATGTTCCGAATGCCAATCTTCACCTGGAACATCTTGGTGACGTCGCTGCTGGTGCTGATCGCCTTTCCCATCTTCGCCGGCGCGCTGCTGGCGTTGGCAGCCGACCGTATGCTCGGCGCTCATGTCTTCGACGCGGCGACCGGGGGGCCAATCCTCTGGCAGCACCTGTTCTGGTTCTTCGGCCATCCTGAGGTCTACATCATCGCGTTGCCGTTTTTCGGCATCATCACCGAGGTTCTCCCGGTCTTCTCACGCAAGCCGATCTTCGGTTACATCGGGCTGGTCGGAGCCACCTTGTCCATCGCCGCGCTCTCGGTGGCGGTGTGGGCGCACCACATGTTCGTCACCGGGGCGGTCAGCCTGCCGTTCTTCTCGCTGATGTCCTTCTTGATCGCGGTACCGACCGGAGTCAAGTTCTTCAACTGGATCGGCACGATGTGGGGCGGGTCGGTCAGCCTGGACACTCCCATGCTGTGGTCGATCGGCTTCCTGGTCACTTTCCTGTTCGGTGGCCTCACCGGTGTGATCTTGGCGTCACCACCATTGGACTTCCAGCTCAACGACTCCTACTTCGTCGTGGCGCACTTCCACTACGTCGTCTTCGGGACCGTCGTCTTCGCCATGTTCGCCGGCTTCTACTACTGGTGGCCGAAGCTCACCGGGAGGTTCCTCGACGAGCGCTTGGGCAAGATCCACTTCTGGATGCTGTTCATCGGCTTCCACACGACCTTCCTCGTCCAGCACTGGCTGGGAGTCGAGGGCATGCCGCGGCGCTACGCCGACTACAGCAAGCTCGACGGCTTCACGACGCTCAACACCATCTCGTCGATCTTCGCCTTCGTGCTCGGCGCCTCGACGCTGCCGTTCCTCTACAACGTCTACGTCTCCTTCCG
>JBBPZH010000109.1:0-8426 GCA_038198965.1 Propionibacteriales bacterium | reverse complement strand
GTCGGTGCTGGCCTTGGCCGACGACCCCAGGATCGACATCAGCGCGACCAGCGTGAGGCCGATCATCAGCGCGCTGGCGGTGGCTGCGGTGCGTCGTGGGTTGCGCAGCGAGTTCTGCGTGGCGAGGGTGCCGACCGTACCGAAGATCCTCCTGTAGACGGCACCGAGGGCGAGGATCACCGGGCGCCCGAGAACCGGTGACATCAGCGCGACGCCGATGAGGATCAAGAGCATGCCGACACCGATCAGCAGCAGGCCGGTGCCCCCAGTACCTCGGAAGCCGGCAATCATCAGCGCTACGCCAACCATGACGACGATCGCCCCGACGATCATCCGGCGCCGCAACGACGTCTCGGTGAGAGCGACGTCGTCCCGCATGGCCGCCACAGGTGCGACACGGGCAGCCCGACGGGCTGGCAGGTAGGCAGCGACCAGGGTGACGACCAACCCCACGGCGTACGAGACGAGGATGGTGCGCAGGTTGAGAGGGAAGGTGGCGGAGCCGAGGTCGAGACCGATCACCCCGAACAGCGAGCGCAAACCCAGTGCCAGTAGGTAACCGATGCCGATGCCGACGGTGGATCCGAACAGACCAACGACAAACGACTCGGACAGCACCGAGCGGTTGATCTGGCCACGGGAGGCGCCCATAGCCCGCAGCAGCGCGAGCTCTCGGCTGCGCTGCGCGACCAGGATCGAGAACGTGTTGATGATGAGGAATGTTCCGACCACCATCGCGACTGCCGCGAATACCAGGAGAAACGTGTTGATGAAGCCCAGCGCCTTGCCGATGGCGTCCTCATTGTCCTTTGCTACCGCATCGCCGCTCCTCGCCTGGATGCCGGCCGGGAGGACGGTGTTGGCTGCGGAGGCGAGCTGTTGTTGAGACACTCCGTCGGCCGTGGTGAGACTGACGCCGGTGAAGACGTCTCGTCCCCGGAAGAACAGCTGCTGAATGGCTTTCTGGTCAAAGATCGTCAAGGTCGCCCCGACGAGCCCACCCGACGAGCCGAAGTTCACGAGCCCTGTCAGTTTGGCGTGCATCAGCGGCTGGTTGCCTGGCGTGACAAGCGTCACCCGGTCGCCGATCGAGTAGCCAGCCTTGGTGGCGGTGCCCTCGTCGAGCGCGATCTCTCCAACGCCGACCGGGAGCTTGCCCTTGCTGAGCCGGATGATCTGCTCACCGGTGATGGCTTTGGTCGTCCCATAGTTGAACGCCAGACCGGGCGGCCCGTTGCCGCCGACCAGCTTGCCGTCCGCGCCGAGGACGTAGACGCCCTGCACCTGGTCGACACCGTCGGCGGCGGCCGCCTCGGGCAGCTGGGCGAGCTTCGCCACGACCGACGCCGGAACCGTGCGTGTGTCTTGTTGCGCAGTGAAGCTGCCCGCTCCCTGGGGGGCGACCTCGACGTCGGCCGTCGTACCTTTGATGATGCCATTGAAGGCTCCGCCGAGAGCGTCGGTGAAGATGAACGAGCCCGACACGAAGGCGACGCCTAGCACAATCGCGAACGCGCTGAGCGCCAAGCGCAACTTGCGGGCGAAGAGGTTTCGCAATGTCACTCGGAGCATGCTCAGCCTCCGGGCGGCGTAGCAAGTCCCCCCCGCGCGCTGAGCACTTTCATCTGCTCGAGCACCCGGTCGGCGGTGGGTTGGCGCATCTCGTGCACAACCTTGCCGTCGGCAAGGAAGATGACCCGGTCTGTGTACGCCGCAGCCAGCGGGTCGTGCGTCACCATCACGATCGTCTGCTGGTATTGGTCGACACTCCGGCGAAGGAACCCCAGCACCTCGGCGCTCGCCGCAGAGTCGAGGTTGCCGGTCGGCTCGTCGGCGAACACGATCTGCGGACGGGACACGAGAGCCCGTGCGCAAGCCACGCGTTGCTGCTGCCCCCCCGACAGCTCACTGGGCCGATGCGACAGGCGCGACCGCAGCTCCAGGGTGTCCACGACCGTGTCGAACCACTCACGGTCTGGCCGGCGGCCGGCAATAGCCAACGGCAGCTCGATGTTTTCTTGAGCAGTGAGCGTGGGCACGAGATTGTAGGCCTGAAAGACAAAGCCGATCTCGTCGCGACGCAGGGTAGTCAGTTGCTTGTCACCCAGCCCTGACAGCTGTACGCCGCCCAATTCCACATCGCCCGAGGTTGCCGTGTCGAGCGCGGCCATGCAGTGCATCAACGTCGACTTGCCGGAACCAGACGGTCCCATGACAGCTGTGAACTCTCCCGCGATGAAGTCGATGGAAACCCCGTCGAGCGCCGCGACCGAAGCGTCGCCCTCGCCGTACAGCTTGCGCAGGTCGACAACTCGGGCGGCGATCGAGGTCGGCGTCATTGTGGTGTCGTCCGCGACCGTCGCGCCTGACATCGGCTACCTCGACTTTCGGTTCTTGCTTGGGGCCAGCGCGCGGCTACGCGATCAGGCTAACGGGGACGCAGCTACCACTCGCACGGGTTGGGGAGCCGCGCGCTGTTGGAAGTCTGCGGCAACAGCAGATCGTCCGCTGGGTAAGTCGATCATCTGGATCCTTCTCCTTGGGTCGTGACTCGATCGAGCAGTGCCTGGAGAGACGCAATCTCGGCATGAAAGGCTCGTCCACCCGCTGAAGTCGCTCGCACCCAGGTACGTGGACGCCGGCCCTCGAAGGTCTTCTGGATGCCCACATAACCGGCCGCTTCTAACACTTGTAGATGTCGGGCGAGGTTGCCGTCTGTGAGTTCGAGGCTGTTGCGCAGGAAGGCGAAGTCGACCCGCTTTGCCTCGTCGAGAATCGCGAGAATGCCCAACCGGACGCGCTGGTGGACGACCTCTTCGAGGCCCGTGATCGGATGCGTCATGCCGACGTGGACTGCTGCCGCCACCAGACGATGCCGGTGACGATGAATGTCACGCCGTACGCCGCCGCAAGCAGGCTAGCGACGTTGGTCGCGGTCGTACCGGTGGTCGCCATTGTGACGGTCAATGCGGCAAGAGCGATAGCAATGACCGCACGCGGGGTGCTGCGCTCGATACGCGCGAAGATCAGGTAGCCGAGGCAGACGAAGAGCAGCGGGCCAACGGCGGAAACCATCTCGGTGTGCAGGACCCCGCCGAGCGCGCCGGTTGTGAATGCCCCGACGAAGATGATGGCGGCACCCACCACCGAAGGCCACGCCGGCATCTGCACGCCGACTCGCCGCTCCTCACGGATATAGAAGGCGGCGGTCAACACCGAGCCGAGGGGGCCGGCGAACGCCCAGTAGATCCCGAGGACGTCACCGTCCATCCGCCAGCTGAGAACCGCGCTCAGAAACGAAAGAGCGCCGAACACCACAAGCGGGAACCACATGCCTTGCACGGCGGTACGTGTTGCATGGCGAGCTTTGGCTACGTCGGCGAGCAGTCCTTTCGGGTGAGGTGAGCAACTTGCTTCCATGAAGTACTTTGTAGCGCAAAGTAAATCGAACGTCAAGCCAGTTCGATCCCCAGGCCACAGCGTCGGCGCAGGCGGACTAAGCCGGCGTAACCCTTGTCGGATGGGCGTCTTACAGTTGCGAAGCATGAGCGAGTTAAGTATCGGCGGGCATGTCGACCAGCTTGACCCGATCGCTGAGGCCGGCGCGACAGCTCTACGCGACGCCGCCACTGCGGCCGACGTCGATCTCTATGTGCACGCCCCGTACGTACTGAACGTCGCCACCAGCAACAACCGCATCCGGATCCCGTCTCGCAAGCTGCTGCAACAGACCCTCGACCTGTCAGCTGAGATCGGCGCGCGTGGCGTCATCGTGCACGGCGGGCACGTGCTCCGCAGCGACGATCCTGAACTTGGCTTCGACAACTGGCGTAAGTGTGCTGAGCGTCTTGACATCAAGGTGCCGCTTCTCATCGAGAACACCGCGGGTGGCGACAACGCGATGGCCCGTCGTCTCGACCGCGTTGCACGACTGTGGGAGGCAATCAGGGGCACCGAGCACGCCGACAACGTTGGCTTCTGCCTCGACACCTGTCACGCCCATGCCGGCGGCGAGGCGCTGCTCGGCGTGGTGGAGCGGGTGCTCGCCATCACCGGTCGCATCGACCTCGTGCACGCCAATGACTCCCGAGACGCCTTCGGATCCGGAGCCGACCGGCACGCCAACTTCGGAGACGGCCGAATCGATCCGGACCTGCTCCTTGCGGTGGTCCGGGAAGCCGGGGCTCCGGTCGTGTGCGAGACGCCGGGTGGTGCGACCGGACAAGGCGACGACATCGCCTGGTTGCGCAAACACCTGGTGAACTGACAACTCCGGAGAGTCGGCGCCGGTAGGTTGCGAGCGTGACCTCGATCGGTGTTCGCCCGGTGACGACCGCCGAGCATCTGGCCTTCGTCGACTCGCAGCCAAGCGTCAGCTTCCTGCAGACGCCTGCCTGGGCAGAAGTCAAGAGTGAGTGGCGGCACGAGTCGGTCGGGTTCTCCCGAGCCGGCGAGCTGGTGGGCGTGGGACTGGTCCTCTACCGCCAGATGCCGCGGATCAAGCGATCCCTCGCCTATCTGCCCGAAGGACCTGTCCTTGACTGGCACGACACCGACCTCGACGTCGCCGGGGCGTTGGAGGCACTCGCTAGCTACGTCAGACATCAGGGAGCCTTCGCGGTTCGGATCGGACCTCTCGTCGTCACCCGGACGTGGTCAGCAGACACCGTCAAGAAGGCACTGGCCGACGAAGGGCGTCAACGGTTGTCCGACGTGCCAGCGAGCACCCGCCATCCCGTCGGCGAAGCACTGCAGGCGAGATTGCGGCATGCCGGCTGGCGCCAGGTCAGCAGTGCCCGCGGTTTCAGCGCTGGTCAGCCGCAGTACGTCTTCCAGCTGCCGCTCACCGGCCGGACCGAGGACGACGTGCTTAAAGGGATGAACCAGCAGTGGCGACGCAACATCAAGAGAGCCGACAAAGCCGGCGTCGAAGTCGTCCAGGGCGACTCAGGGGAGTTGAAAGCGTTCCACGACCTCTACACCGAGACAGCCGCTCGCGACGGCTTCCTTCCTCGCCCGCTGACGTACTTCGAGCGCATGTTCCAAGCACTTCAGGGCGAGCAGCCAGACCGCGTCAGGCTCTACCTGGCCAGGTTCGATGGTGAACTCGTTGCGGCGACCACGTGGGTGCGCGTCGGTCGGCACGTTTGGTACTCCTACGGCGCCTCGTCGACAGCGCACCGGGACGTGCGCGGGTCCAATGCAATCCAGTGGCAGATGATCCGCGATGCCCTCGCGGTGGGTGCTGATGTCTACGATCTGCGGGGCATCACCGAGACTCTGGACCCAAGCGACGCCCATGCCGGCCTGATCCAATTCAAGGTCGGCACCGGCGGTGAGGCCCTGGAGTACGTCGGCGAGTGGGACCTCCCCCTCAACCGAGTGCTCTACCGGGGGTTCGACCTCTACATGGGCCGGCGGTAGGACCAGCACCATGCCGCTCACGCTGTACGTCGACGGCCCCCGCTGGCGAGAGCACCTGACAGCCACGGCGGCAACAAGCCCCGGGCTGGTCCCGGTGGTGAAGGGCAACGGCTACGGCTTCGGTCTGGGCAGACTCGCCCGCCGGGCGCAATGGCTGGGCAGCGACATGCTGGCCGTCGGGACGTACGCGGAGGTATCAGCGGTCGAGCGCCGGTTCGACGGCGACATCTTGGTCATGCAACCGTGGCGGCCCTTTTACGCCGATGTGCCGTACGGTGACCGCCTCATCCATACCGTGGGGCGTGCCAGCGACCTTGGGCAGCTGGCCGAACGCGCCGAGCGGCCCCGGGTCGTCTTGGAGGCCTTGACCTCGATGCGGCGCCACGGCATGCCACTCGACGAGTTCGTCGAGGTCAGTGAGCAGGCTGCTCACGGTCGGGCGGCACCCGGCGTGCGACTTGCGGGGCACGCGCTGCACCTTCCGTTGGGCAAGGGCCACCTGGCCGAGGTGGAGACCTGGCTGGCAGCGGCGCCGGGCGCCCACCGCTGGTTCGTCTCCCATCTCAGCGAACTCGAGCTAGCCGGGTTGCACGCCCGACACCCTCGATCGCAGGTCCGGCCGCGGGTCGGCACGGCGCTGTGGCTCGGCGAGCGGGGCTGCCTGCGAGCGCGCACGACAGTGCTGGACGTGCATCCGGTGCAGCGAGGCGACCGGCTCGGCTACCGCCAGCGGACCATGTCCCGCCGGGGGTTCGTCCTCGTCCTCGCGGGGGGCACCAGCCACGGAATAGCGCTCGAGGCGCCCTCTGCCGCCGCTTCGGTCCGGCAGCGGGCTGCCGCTGCCGCACGAGGGAGTCTTGAAGCCGCGGGCAGGGCCCTGTCGCCGTACGTGATCGATGGCAAGCACCGCTGGTTCGTCGAACCACCACACATGCAGATCAGCATGGTCTTCATGCCGTCCGGTTCTCGTGTGCCGGCTGTCGGCGACGAGGTTCCGGTGCAGGTGCGGGAGACGACGGTGACGTTCGACCGGGTCGTGGTCAGCTGAGGACCGCACTAGGTCAACCCCCAGCCCGGCGATGTCCTTCCGCTCGGTACGCCGACGTCGGGCCCGCGCTGGGGCAGGGCATCGATGCCCTCATCGAGTATCCCACCGAGCGGGTCGTCGGAAAGTCCGTCCGATCGCACCGGGTCGTACTCCGGGAACAGGATGTCGCGCACAACAAGCACCATCAAGAAGATCTCTCCGGCAAGGCGGATCAAAATCGCCAGCGCATAGACCCAGTCGAACGAGCCTTCGGCAACGAAGAAGTTCGCGATGTGCATCCACACCGCGAAGAAGTAGAAGATCTCACACGCCTGCCAGATCAACAGGTCTCGCCAGCGCGGGCGGGCCAGTGCCGCCAGTGGCAGCAGCCACAGCACGTACTGCGGCGAATACACCTTGTTGACCAAGAGAAAGGATGCGACGACCAGGAAGGCCAGCTGGGCCAGGCGTGGCCGTCGGTGAGCTCGCCACCCCAGCACCGCGATCGCCAGACATGCGAGTCCGAACACCCCAACGGTGGTGATGTTGATGACCCGGGCGCTGGCGGAGTAGCCGCGTTCGGAGGCGATCAGCCACAGCGACCCGAAGTCTGGTCCCCGGGACGCGTTGAACCTCCAGAACCATAAGAACGCATCGGGGGACCACAGGTATACCGGTAGGTCGATCACGAGCCAAGTGACCACCGCGGCGCCGGCTGTCTTGACCCAGGCGTCCATCCTGCGTTCGCGCCAGCAGAGCACCAGCAGCGGCCCCAACAGAAACAACGGGTAGAG
The DNA here is from genome assembly GCA_038198965.1 of Propionibacteriales bacterium. Classification (GTDB taxonomy): domain Bacteria; phylum Actinomycetota; class Actinomycetes; order Propionibacteriales; family Nocardioidaceae; genus JAUJOE01. The sequence goes on along the minus strand of JBBPZH010000109.1, from coordinate 1,181 downwards.
CTTGGTTGCCGTGCCCACGCCGATGAGCACGCCGGCAAGGCCCGGTCTGCGCCTGGCCCACGCCCACAGGACCCCCGCCACACACCCCAACGCCAGCACATCCCAGTTGATCGTCGCCGCCAGCGCCAGCGCAGGGGACCCAGCGACCATGAGCGCGTCCCAGGGTCGCCGCGGCTGTGCGAGCACCAACAACAGGAGTGCCAGCAAAAGGACGATGAAGAAGCCGACCGCATTGACTGACCAGAAAACCGCGCTGTCGTACTGGACGTCGAGATTGCTCCCGACCTGATCGTGCGGTAGCTGCGAAACATCGGGCGCCTTGCCGATCAAGCGGGTGACGGCGGCAGCAGCACCCATCCACATGCCGGTCAACACCGGGTATTCCACCGTGAGCTCATGAGCAGCGCTGGGCGTCGCCGGCTGCTCTTGCACGGGAAGGTCACCTGTCGGCTCGTACGGCCAGATGCCCTCGGCCAAGCCACGGCCGACGTACAAATAGGCGATGTCGGAGTAGCAAAGATGCGAGAAGGCGAGCGGAGATGCAGCGTCTGACCACTTCTCAACGACGCATGCGGACTTCTGCACGATGCCGAGCCCGAAGACGACGGTGGCGACCGCAAGGATGACCCGCAGCGGTGTCCACCAGCTGCGTCCCGGCAGTGCGTGCCTGCCCAGTGGTCCACCGGCGACGGCTGAGGAGCCCCGGGCCAGGGGGTCGTCAAGCGTTGGGGCTACCACGCCGTCCACCGTGCGGCCGCGTGCTACTGACGTCACGGTGCTTATCGTGCCGCACTAGGTCGCCGCGATCACCTGCGCTGAGCGATTCGCCCGGCGCTACGGCGAGGCAAGAGAGACAGTCGGCTTCGTCGTGGCAGTCGTTGTCGGGAGTGTCGTCGGCGGCGACGTGGGAGCCGGCGACGTGGTCGGCGGCGGCGGGGCCGACGTGGTCGGCGGCGTCGAGGCCGACGTGGTCGGCGGCGTCGAGGCCGACGTGGTCGGCGGCGTCGAGGTCGTCGGCGGTGGAGGGGTTGACGTCGTCGGCGGCGGCGGTGCCGAGCTCGTGTGCCGCGTGGTCGGCGGCGCGCTCGTCGTCGGCGCCGTCGTGGTCACTGGTGCAGACGCCGGGGGTGCCTGTGTGGTGGTCGCCGGTGCAAAAGTCGTCGGCCGTGTGTACGTCGGCT
>JBBPZH010000108.1:0-5578 GCA_038198965.1 Propionibacteriales bacterium | reverse complement strand
TAGGCGGCGGCAGCTACAGGGCACCTATTGGCGCGCGCTCGCCCACAGGGATATCAACGCCCACCACATTCTGTGGTTGGGCCAGCGGGCAAGCCCAGCTCGGGTCGTAGGCACACGATGGGTTGTAGGCGAAGTTGAAGTCGAGCACCAGGGACCGGTTATCCGTCCCAAGATCAGCCCCTTTGACGGTGTCGATCAGGTAGCGCCCGCCGCCATAAGTGCCGCCAGCTCTCCCCGCGGAGGCGTCCTTGACGGGGACGAAGAGGCCGCCGCCGTACGACGCCAGGCGCCACACGCCAAGCGGGCCAACGGTGGGCACATCCGCGACACCAAGCAACTCGAAGGAGACCAAGCCGTCGGTGCCGGTCGGGACCTCGATGCGGTTCGGAGTTGCTGCCTCCATGGTGATTTCGAAGCGCCACGCTGGATCATAGTGAGCCACCTCCAGGCCGGCGAAGGAGCTCCGGTCGACCAGGAGTAGAGGAGACGCAGGATGTGTAGCGAAAAGCCCGTCCCGGGTACGTCTCCAGAGCTGGTGCGCGGCGGCATGATCGGGCATCGCCCGCACCCTGGCGTACAGATCAGAAGTTCGGCGTCGCCAGTCCACTATGTCGAAGGCGTCAATACGAGCATGCTATCCGCCCCGTTCTGCCCGGGCGGACGTAGCCTTCCCGAGCCGCTGGTCCGTTACCGATGGCCTGGCCCGTTGCGTTTTTCGCCGCCGCCGCGGGGGCTGGTGTGCTGTGGCGGTTCGTCGCCGAGGTGCCCGATAGCCAGCGGGCGAAGGTGGTCGCCGACGTCGTCAATTTCCGCAGACTCGACGTCGTGCCGTGCTTGATGCCGTGGCTTTTGGTTCCTCGTCCGCCAATCGTTCCAGCGACGCAGTCGTTGGGACCCATCGTTCGACCTTGCCTCCACCGATGGAGAATCGACGGGTGGGAGTAGCCGAGCGGCAGATTCGTGATCGTGCCGCGGAGAGTCTCGTTGAGATCGCCGACCTTGAGGTTCGCCCCATGTTCAGCGGCTTCGGGTTCTACCTCGGTGATTTGCTGGTAGCGGCCGCCTGGAATGGTGCCTTCCGGCTTCGGTACCGCGAAGCGCGCAGGTGGGTCTACAAATCGGTTGATCCGGCAGCAGTCGATGATCCCCAACTGTTGGTGATGCTGGTGCGCCAGCGTGCCGAGCAACTGTCTCGAGAACTTGCATGACATGGGGATTCGACGTGCCTTCTCAGGGGCGGGGAGTCACAGTGCTCCAGGACTATCCGCCGTCAGTGGTGACCGCCACCTTGGACTGATCGCCGTGGCCACCGCCCCCCGTAGTGCCTGTTCACTGACGTCTGATGGGGCAGCTTCAGTAGAAGCCGAGACGCGACAGCGGTTCGACGAGTTCCCGCTCCTCATACGACAGGTGCGAGATCAACGCCTGGGAGAGGTTGTCGATCTCGGTTCGCACGCCCGGCAACGCGTCGGCTGAGTTGATGAACGCGACGAGCGCTTGGTCGGTGCTCTCCAGCAGGTCGGCGATGTTGTGGTGCTCGTCCTCGAGCCGGTCGATGACGGGCGCGAGCCGGGAGTCGGCACGTCGCAGATGCGGGAACATGCTGCGGTCCTCGATGGTGTGGTGCGTGGCTACTACTCGGCAGTACAACGCGCAGTAGGCGCCGAGTGTCCAGCTGTTCTGGCGGATGGTCATGGCGTTGAGGTGGGAGCGTGCTGCGGCAGCGTGCAAAGCGCCCGTGCTCACCTGGTCGACCAGGTCGCGAAGTGTGGCCAGCTCGGCTCGCAAGCCGTCGTGGACGTCGACCAGATGCCGGCCGGTCGCCAGCTCCGCTTCGGTGTAGGTGCGGTCGGGCTCCGCGGCTGGACCCGTTGGGCGGGCACTTTCGTCCCACGTCGCTCGCTCGCCCCCACGCTGCTCGCTCAGCATGCCCTCCTTCACAAGTGACTCGCTCAGGGCGCTGCGAGCCGCGACGGCGCAACCACGTCATGCAGCGACGGCGCCACCAGCTCAGGAACCCACAAAGGCCGCGACCAGACGTCCCAGGGTAGGCAGATGGTAACCACCTTCTTGCACGATCACCGAGGGCAGATCGAGCTCGTCGAGCAAGATTTCACCGGCTTGCCGGTACCCATCGATCGTGACCTCAAGGGGGCTCTCGGGGTCGTCGGCGGCAGCGTCGACACCGAGCGACACCACCAGCGCGGTGGCCCCCTGATGGCGGGCTTCATCCGCCAGCCGGCGCACGCCGGACAGAAACGCGGCGTCGCCGCTGCCCGGCGCCAGCGGCACGTTCAGCGTGGCGCCAACGCCCGCGCCCGCACCCGTCTCGGTGGCGTGACCGACCACATGAGGGAACCAGCCAGCTGCCGGATCCACGTGGACCGATCCGTAGAAGACGTCGGCGCGCTGGTAGAAGATCGAGGCGGTGCCGTTGCCGTGGTGGGCGTCGACGTCGATGATCGCTACCTGCTCATGACCGCCTTTCACCAACGCCTGGGCGGCAAGAGCGGCGTTGTTGAGATAGCACGACCCGCCATACGCCTCCCGCGTCACATGATGGCCCGGAGGCCGGCAGAGTGCGTACGCCTGCCGGGCAGCGCCGTCCAACACCAGCTCGGTGGCCGTAAGAGCACAGTCCGCCGCGGCCCGGATCGCGTCCCAGCTGCCCGGGCCGACCGTGGTCATGGTGTCGTAGCAGAACCGTCCGGCTCGTGCGTGCACCGAGCTCGCCACCGTGGCCGGCAGCGGCCCGAGCATCGCCTCGGTCGGAAAGAAATAGGGCACCACGCGGTCTTGACCAGCATCGACAAGGCCGCCGGCCAGCCAGTCGTCGTACACGGTGGAAAGATGCTGCACCAGCTCCGAGCTGTGGACGGTGGTGAGCGCGTCGGGGGGATGTTCCATGGCACTGGTGACCGGGTGACCGGCCGAGCGCAGGGCTTTGTGGATGACCGTGACCCGGTCGGGCAGCTCCGTGCCGTCCATCGGCATTCCGATCCAGACCTCGCGCTCCGGCTGGTGTGCCAGCGTGGCTTCTGACCAGACCACCGGGAGCTCAGTCGGCGTCGGCATCGTTTCCCTTCCGTGCGGGATAGGGCAGGATCAGATCATGCCACGGGCTACTGACTTGGGAATCAGTATTGGGTCGCTTCCTCCGGGGCCCACCAACTCGGTGCTCGACATCACCGGAGTCGGTGTCGGGCATGCGACGGTCTGGCGGGACGAAGCAGATCCGCCGGACGGTCGAGGAGCCGCCCGCACGGGCGTGACGGTGGTCAGGCTGCGCGACGACCCGTTTCACGACATGCTGCCCGCCGGCGGCGCGGTCCTCAACGGTGCCGGCGAGTGCACCGGCTTCATCACCGCCGCTGAATGGGGAACCGTCGAGACGCCGGTGTTCTTGACCTCGACGCTTCAGCTGGGTCGTGTGTACGACGCCGCCTGCGAGCTCATGCTCGAACGCTTCCCCGATGTCGCTGAGGACTTCATCATCCCGGTGGTCGCCGAGTGCGACGACTCGTATCTCAACGACGCTCGACGGATGCAGGTGAGCCGGGACGATGTGGCGAGGGCGTGGGCCGACGCTGACGCCTCGGTCGGCTCCGGCCGGCCACCGGCCGAGGGCGCTGTCGGCTCGGGGACCGGCATGAGCTGTCTGGGGTTCAAAGGCGGCATCGGTACGGCGTCTCGGGTGACCGAGGCAGGCCACACCGTCGGCGTCTTGCTCATGACAAACTTCGGTCAACGCGAGCAGCTGACGGTCGCCGGCGTCCCGGTGGGGCGGCTGCTCGGATCAGCCGGTGCAGCCGGCGAGCCGGCCGATTCCAAACCACCGGCGGGCTCCTGCATCGGGCTCGTCGTCACCGACGCACCAGTCGATGGCGCGGGATGTGTGCGGCTCGCGCGCCGTGTCGGGATGGGGCTGGCGCGCACCGGATCGGTCGCCCAGCACGGCAGCGGCGAGATCTTCCTCGCCACCTCCACCGGGGCGGTCGTGCGCCGCGACGACCGTATGTCGACCTCCCGTCTGGTCACCGGTCGCGGACTCGACCCCTTGTTCGCCGCTGTCGTCGAGGCAAGTGAGGAAGCCGTGCTCAACTCGCTCTTCGCTTCCGAGACGGTCGTCGGCAGAGCGGGGCACACGTCGCCGGGCTTGCCGGTGGACGAGGTCGTGAGCCTGCTGCGGGAGCGTGGAGGGGCGCGCCCGTGAGTGCCCCTGACGACGCCGACTCAACGCGGCGCGAGGTCCGCATCCCTATGGCGGACGGCGTTGCGTTGTCGGCAACCCTTTACCTGCCGGCAGCATCCGGGGGGCCGCAGCCCTGCATCGTCGAAGCGCTGCCCTATCGCAAGGACGACCTGACGTCGTCCTATACCCGCGACTACCTGCGGCTCCGTGACGACTACGGGTACGCCGTCTGCCGGCTCGACCTACGCGGCACCGGCTCATCAGGCGGGGACGCGACCGACGAGTACCCACCGCAAGAGCAGCAGGACCTCGCGACGGTGCTGGAGTGGCTGGCTGCCCAGGACTGGTGCGACGGCAATCTCGGCATGTACGGGACGTCGTACTCCGGCTTCAACTCCTTGCAGATGGCCTGCGAACGCCCGGCACAGCTCAAGGCCGTCATCGCGATCTATGGCAGCGACGATCGCTACACCGACGACGTGCACTACCGCGGCGGCATCCTCAAGCTGCTCGACCTGGTCGACTACTGCCACTACATGACCGCGATGAACGCCCTGCCGCCCGTGCCGGCGGTGTGGGGCAACGGTTGGCGCGAAGAGTGGCTGCGGCGCGTCGAGAGCTGTGAGCCGTGGGCGCTGACCTGGCTGTCCGAACAGCTCGACGGCGACTACTGGCGGGACGGCTCGGTGCGGCCGGCGTACGACCGGATCAGCTGTCCGACGATGATCGTCGCCGGCTGGGCCGACGGCTACCGCAACAACTCGTTCCGCATGATGGAGCAGCTGCGAGCCAACGGCGTGCCGCACCGGTTGCTGGTCGGTCCGTGGGCACATGCCGCCACCGACTCCGCGTTTCCCGGTCCGCGCATCGACTCTGTCCCTGAGATGGTCGCGTGGTGGGACCGCTGGCTGCGCGGCATCGACAACGGCGTCGACGACGGGCTCGCCGACGACCGGCCGTCGGTCACTTGCTTCGTGCGTACGTCGACCCGTCCGGCGCCGGCACTCGACGAATCGGAGGGTTACTGGATCCGCGAGTCGTGGCCGTCGACGAGGGTGCGATCAGACCTCCGGCAGCTCGACGAGCGGCCGCCGTACGACGTGCGCGCCGATATCGGCGTCGACGCGTGGATTGACTGCGCGGGGCATCTGCCGTGGGGGCAGAGCGGTGATCTGCGGTACGACGACGCCGCCTCGCTCACATGGGAGTGGGACGCCGAGTCGGCGGTGGTCCTTGGTCACCCACGCGCCCGGCTCCAGCTCAGTGCCGACTCGCCATCGGCCTACCTCTCGGTGAAGCTGTGCGATGTGTTCGCCGACGGCACGTCGGCTCTTGTCTCGCGCGGGACGCTCAACCTTGGCTGCCGCGACGGGCTCACCTCGGTCG
>JBBPZH010000107.1:0-24967 GCA_038198965.1 Propionibacteriales bacterium | reverse complement strand
GGGCGGGCGGAGTGGCTGTCGTTGCTACGGGACGCCGGCGTGCCCGCATCTGGTGTCGACGCCAACCAGGGCTTCGTCGCGGCGGGTCGGGCGCGTGGGCTCGACCTGGCTTATGGCGACGCCGTTGCACACCTGCAGCGTCTGCCGCCGGACTCGGTGGACTTGGTTACCGCGTTCCACCTCATCGAGCACATCGACGTGGAAACGCTGCTCGCACTGCTGGCTGCGGCCCTGCACGCCTTGCGTCCCGGGGGCGGGGTATTGCTTGAAACGCCCAACCCGAGCAACCTGCGCATGGCGGCGTGCGATTTCTACAACGATCCCACCCACCGCTCTCCGCTGCCGGCCGCCCTGACCGAGTTCCTCGTCTCGGCTTCCGGCTTCGACGAGATCGAGGTGCGGCCCCTACACCCAAACCACTCCCCATTCGAGGCCGCCGGCTCCGGCGCTGAGCGACAGGTCGAGGAGCTAGTGGCGCTCGCGTTGTACGGACCTCAGGACTACGCCGTGCTGGGCTACAAGCCGCGGCCGGCGAACCGCGCCTGAGCATGCCGGACGAGCCCGACGGGCAGCCTCGCCTGCGAAGGGTGCTGTATCTCGACGGGTACACAGTTCCGGTAGCCCGCCAGGGTCTTACCGTCGGCGCTCCGTCAAGCGACGCGATCGGATATGGCATCACGGCCTCGGCGGCGATCCGTGGCGGTTTGCGGGCGGCCGGGTTCGACGTCGTCCGACCGAAGCTCGCCGTCCCCGACGACGAAGACGAAGTGGCGCGGCTGAGATGGCTGCTGTCGTCGTACGACGCGGTCCTCGACGTCTTGAGCACCTCGCCGCCCGACGTCGTCTTCTCCTTTCATACCTTCTCCACGTTTCCTGTCGAGATTCGACGGATGCTGCTCGACCTCGGGCTCGCGCTGCCGTTGGTCGGCTACACCCACGGCAGCCATTGGGATCCGACCGACACCTTCCGCGTCCAGGCGTATCCCGGGTTACAGCTGCTTGACCTGGCTAATCTGCACGTTCTGGATCGCATCTTCCTCGTCTCGGAATATTTGAGGGCGACGCTTCTGCGCACCATCTCCGCCTTCAACGCGTCGCTGGCCAAGTCCTTGGACACCAGATGCGAGGTCGTCGGTCTGCCGCTCGACGTCGAGCGCATCGACGCCTGCCGCACCGATCGGCGGTGGGCACGCCCGATGGTGGTCTTCAACCATGCCCCGGTCGCCAGCAAGAACCCGGAGCTGTTCGTGCGCGTCTTGCGACGGATCCTCCCGCGACACGAAGTTCAGGTCTTGTTCACGCGCCGCTTCCCGCCGGCGCAACCGGGCGGGGTCGCCGTAGCGGCTTTGGCGGAGGAGTTCCCAGAGCAGGTGGTGTTGGGGAACGACTTGCGACTGCCGGACTACTACCGGGCGTTGTGGATGGCCGAGATACAGGTCTCGACAGCGACGCACGAGAGCCTGGGCGTCTCGACACTCGAAGCGATGCACACCGATACCTGCTGCATCCTGCCGCGCCTCGGCAGCTATCCGGAGATCACCGGAGAGCATCCAGACGTTCTGTACGACTTGGGTGAGGGCCAGCTGGAGGAGCGGCTGACTTACTTCCTGGAGCATCCGGAACGTCGCCGTGCCGTCGCCGCAGACCTGCAGCTGGCGGCCGCCCGTTACACGCCAGCCGTCGTGCTACGACGGATCGCCGACGTGTTGGACTCCCTGTGACCCACCCGGCCCGTTCATGCCGCTTCGACGCTGTCGATATCTTGATGTCAAGCAATCGTCCTACGCCGACCTCGCTGGAGCCGATACCCCATGTCCAAGATCACGGTGCACAACCCCGTCGTCGAGCTCGACGGTGACGAGATGACCCGCATCATCTGGCAGTTCATCAAGGACCGGTTGATCCACCCCTATCTCGACGTCGATCTCCGCTATTTCGACCTAGGCATCGAGAACCGGGACGCCACCGAGGACCAAGTGACTGTCGACGCAGCGAACGCGATCAAGGAGCACGGCGTCGGCGTGAAGTGCGCCACGATCACTCCCGATGAGGCGCGGGTCGAGGAGTTCGGCCTAAAGACGATGTGGCTTTCCCCCAACGGCACGATCCGCAACATCCTCGGCGGCGTGGTCTTTCGCGAGCCCATCATCATCAGCAACATCCCGCGGCTGGTACCGCGCTGGACAAAGCCGATCATCATCGGCCGTCATGCCCATGGCGACCAGTACCGGGCGACCAACTTCAAGGTTCCAGGAGCCGGTGAGCTGACGATCACCTTCACCCCGGACGACGGCTCGGAGCCCATCCACCACGTGGTGGCGACGTACGGGCCTGACGGTGGCGTCGCCATGGGGATGTACAACTTCACGAAGTCGATCGAGGACTTCGCGCGGGCGTCGTTCTCCTACGGCCTGCAGCGGGGCTACCCGGTCTATCTGTCGACGAAGAACACGATCCTCAAGGCGTACGACGGCGCCTTCAAAGACATCTTCCAGCAGGTGTACGACGACGACTTCAAAGCCGACTTCGACGCAGCGGGGCTGACGTACGAGCACCGGCTCATCGACGACATGGTTGCTGCGGCGTTGAAGTGGGAGGGCGGGTACGTCTGGGCCTGCAAGAACTACGACGGCGACGTGCAGTCCGACACCGTTGCCCAGGGCTTCGGGTCGCTTGGTCTGATGACGTCTGTGCTCATGACTCCCGATGGGAAGACCGTCGAGGCCGAGGCGGCGCACGGCACGGTCACCAGGCACTTCCGCCAGCACCAGCAGGGCAAACCGACGTCGACCAACCCGATCGCCTCGATCTTCGCCTGGACGGGTGGTCTCAAGCACCGCGGCAAGCTCGACGGCACGCCAGCGGTCACCGGCTTCGCCGAGACGCTCGAGCAGGTGTGCATCGAGACAGTCGAGAACGGCCAGATGACCAAGGACCTGGCCCTGTTGGTCGGGCCCGACCAGTCCTGGCTCACCACTGAGGAGTTCCTCGGCGCACTCGATGAGAACCTGCAGAAGGAGATGGTGTAAGCGTGGACATCGTCCTCATCCCCGGGCTCTGGCTCGACGGCTCCTCCTGGGAAGCCGTGACGCCCAAACTCGAGCAGGCCGGCCACCGAGTTCATGCCCTGACATTGCCTGGCATGGAGAGCAAGGATGCCGACCGCTCAGGTGTCACCCTGCAGGACCAAGTGGACGCGGTGGTCTCCGCGATCGACGAGGCAACCGGCCCGGTCATGCTGGTCGGCCACTCCCTGGGCAGCGCCATCGGCCATGCTGCCGTGGACGCCCGACCCGATCGGGTCGCTCGAGCGGTGTACGTCGGTGGCTTTCCTGCGGCAGACGGCGAGCAGCTGCTCGGCGGGCTGCCGGCAGAGAACGGCGAGGTGCCGATGCCGGACTGGGCCGAGATGGGGGAGGAGGCGAACATCGTGGACTTCGACGAGGAGGCCTTGGCCGCCTTCTATGCCGACGCGATCCCCGCGCCAGAGGGGGTGCTGGCGGGTCAGGTACGGCTCAGCGACGAGCGACGATACGACGTCCCGGTAACGGCGGTGTGCCCGGAGTACCCCGCCGACGACCTGCGGGGCTGGGTCGAGGGGGGCCAGGTCAGCGAGCTCGCACAGATCCATCACGTCGAGTACGTCGACCTTCCCGGCGGCCATTGGCCCCAGCTCACCCAGCCCGACAAGCTTGCCGACGTCCTCATCGAGGCCGCCAACAGAACTGCCGCGCAGGGATAGTCGAGCACGAGGCGACGGCGCCAGCCGGCCCGCCGCGGACGATCTCTTCGCGAGTGAACGGGCTACGCCGAGAATTCCTCGCGTAGGAGATCGAATCGCACCAGGTCCAGCACCGTGCCGTCGGGCAGGTTGTAGCAGCGGCGGTCCAGCCCCCTCTCTGTGAAGCCGCAGGCGCGCGCGACGTGCTGCGAGGACGGGTTGGTCGCGGCGGCACCGAGACTGACCCGCTGCAACCCCAAACCTCCCTCGTCGTCGGCGGTGAAGGCATGCGCGAGGACGAGTCGCAGCGCACTGCTCATGACCCCGCGGCCCCGCGCGTCCGGGTGGAGGTAGTAGCCCACTTCGGCGGATCTGAAGTCCAGGCCATCGAGGTCGAACAGGTTGACCGTGCCCAGGTAGCGGTCGTCGTCCGGATCTGCGATCGACCACCGCACAGCCGACCCCAGCGAAGCCCTAAGCAGGCGGTCGCGGTGCATCAGGCGGAACTGCTCGGCCGTTCGGGGCATGGGGATGGCGCCCAGCCAGGTCAGCGTTTCGGGGTCGGTGGTGGCCCCGACGTATCGCTTCTCGTCCGACTCCTCGATGTCACGCACGACAACGCCGGACCCCTCGAGGCGTGGTGGCTGCAACCAGCGACTCTTCGGATCCCGTGAGTCACTCGCCAGCAACGTGCCGTGCCATCCGTCGAGTGCTTTTCCGCGCTGCGGCAACGACGCGCGGCTCGTGCGTTCGAACGTGAACCCGGTTTTCCACGCCACCCGCCACGAGGCGTAGTTGCCCGCATTGCAGGCCCAGGTGACGGTGTGCAGTCTCTGAGACTCGAACGCCCAGTCCAGGATCAGCCGCACCGCGGTGGTCATGACGCCTTTGCCGCGCACCCCGGGGTGGGCACCAAAGGCCAAATCGCCGATTCCCGATCCCTTGGGCCCGATCGAGACAGAGCCACCGAATCGGCTTGCACCGCCACCACCGGGTGTCTCGATCGCAAACCCCCAGTCCTCGTCGTTCTCCCAGGCGGCCGACCGCCGAGCTATGAAGTCGAGAGCGTCATCACGCGAGTACGGCGACGGCACGGTGGTCCAGCGCTGCGTGAGTGCATCGGTGCACTGCTCGTAGATGCCTTGGGCATCCTCGGGCCGATGCGCACGCAGGGTCACGTCGCCGGACGTCAGCGTGGGTACGTCGTCGGGGAACCGCATCCGTTCACCCTCTCCTGGACCGCCGACTCAGATCAACCGGATCGCTCGCCGTCTCCCACCGTCCCACTACGCTGGTTCGTCATGGAGGAGGGTCCTCGTCGGTGCGACGAGACACCGGACGCTCCGGGGGACGAGCCGCCGAGCCATAGCCGCCCCTCCGAGCGGCGTACTCGCGAAGGCGGCGTCAGGTGAGCAGCATCCTGCGCGACATCGCCCTGGTCGCCGTCTTCATCGTCATCAGCGGCACCTTTGTCTTGGCAGAGATGGCTCTGATCTCCCTGCGGGACAGCCAGGCCAGAGCTCTGCAGAGTCGGGGCCGGCGTGGTGAGACGGTCGCGCGGCTGAACACGGACCCCAACCGGTTCTTGGCCGCAGTTCAGGTTGGCGTCACGTTGTCAGGGTTCCTGTCCGCGGCTTTCGGTGGCGCGACACTGGCCGACCGATTGCAGCCGGTCTTCGAGCGATTGGGGCTCTCACCCGGCCTGGCTGCCACCGCCGCTCTGGTGGCCATCACGCTGGTCATCTCGTATTTCTCGCTGGTGATCGGCGAGCTCGCCCCCAAGCGGCTTGCACTGCAACGCGCGGAGACGATCTCCATGGCGGTCGCGCCGACCGTCGACCGGATCGCGAGGCTCGCCCGACCGGTCATTTGGTTGTTGTCCATCAGCACCAATGTGGTCGTGCGCCTGCTTGGCGGTGACCCAGCCGCCCAGCGAGAGCAGATCGGAGAAGCGGAGCTGCGACAGCTGGTGAGTGGGTCCGAGACGCTCGGGGATGAGGAGCGCCAGATTGTCGAAGACGTCTTCGAGGCCGGAGACCGGCAGATCCGGGAGATCATGATCCCGCGAACGGAGGTCGACTTCATCTCCGGCCAGATGCCGGCGTACAAGGCCGCGCAGTTTGCCCTCGAGCGGCCGCACTCGCGCTACCCCGTGATCCGAGAGTCCGCCGACGACGTCATCGGCTTCGTTCATGTGCGGGACCTCCTCGACAGCGACCTGGCAGGACGCTCAGTGCGCGTTCGTGAGGTTGCACGTAACGTCATGCTCCTGCCGTCCACCCGGCACCTGCTCTCGGCGCTCAGTGACATGCGCAAAGCGAACGCACACATGGCGATCGTCGTCGATGAGTACGGGGGAACTGCCGGCATCGTCACGCTGGAAGACCTGGTGGAGGAGCTGATCGGCGACATCCGCGACGAGTACGACGAGGCAGAGCCGGAGACCACGCGCACGCTCACCGGTGAGGTCGAGGTCGATGGCTTGCTCAACCGCGACGACTTCGAGGACGAGACCGGTCTGGTGCTGCCCGAAGGTCCATACGAGACGGTGGCGGGCTACATCATGCAACAGTTGGGTCACCTGCCCGGGGTTGGTGACACGACCACCTATGACGGTCACCTGCTGACGGTGACTCAGCTCGACGGCCGCCGGATCGCCCGGGTCCGGGTCCAGGCCTCCGCACCTGACGCCGGCCACATGTCCGATGCAACCTCCGATGGCAGCGCCGCTGGCCCAGACAGGGCCGTTGAGGATCAAGCAGCCGAGGCCCGGAAGTTCCAGGAGCCAGCCGGTGGCTCGACCGGCGCGACGGCCGCCCCGCATCGGGTGCTGGCAGAGTCCGTGCCGTTGCACCTTGCCGCCGACGTCTCCCGGAGGACCGGTCCACGCAAAGGCCCACCGCACACCATGCCGGAGCACGTCGCTGCAGAGCTCCCGGCCGAGGACGCCCCGCCAAAAGCAGCCACCACGCCAACCGGTGCCACGGCGTACGACGGGGAGTCCTCCGACGGCTGAGCCTGCCGCCTTGCCACAATGGCCGCATGGCCATCTCTCCAACGCCTGCTGCTGCGCGCCCGCGGGTGCTGTCGGGGATCCAGCCGACCGCTGACTCGTTTCACCTGGGCAACTACCTCGGTGCGCTGCGGCAGTGGGTCGCGCTGCAGTTCGACCACGACGCGTTCTACTGCATCGTCGACCTGCATGCCATCACGGTCGAGCACGACCCGGCGATTCTGCAGCAGCGCACGCTGGTAGCCGCCGCACAGCTGCTGGCCATGGGTCTCGACCCGGCGCAGTGCACCCTGTTCGTGCAGTCGCACGTCCCCGAGCACACTCAGCTGGCCTGGGTGCTCGGCTGCCTGACGGGGTTCGGGGAGGCAGCACGCATGACGCAGTTCAAGGACAAGTCGGCGCGCGGTGGCACTGACCGGACCACCGTCGGGTTGTTCACCTACCCCGTGCTGCAGGCGGCCGACATCCTGCTCTACCAGGCGCAGCGGGTGCCGGTGGGCGAGGACCAACGGCAGCACCTCGAGCTGACGCGGGACCTGAGCGCGCGGTTCAACTCGCGGTTCGGGCCCACGTTCGTCGTACCCGAGCCGCACATCATCAAGGAAACCGCCAAGGTGGCTGATCTGCAGGAGCCGACGGCGAAGATGAGCAAGTCGGCGTCGTCGCCGGCTGGTCTCGTGGAGCTCCTCGACGATCCGAACCGGTCAGTCAAGAAGATCCGGTCGGCAGTGACCGACTCCGGTCGGGAGGTCTACTACGACGAGGCAGCCAAACCGGGAGTGTCCAACCTGTTGACCATCTACTCCGCGTTGAGCGGCCGCACGGTCCCCGACATTGCGGGTCAGTACGACGGACGCGGTTACGGCGACCTCAAGAAGGACCTCGGCGCGATGGTGAGCGACTTCGTCACTCCGCTGCGGGCTCGGACGCTTGAGCTGTTGGACGACCGCGCCGAGCTGGCGGCCGTGCTGGCTGAGGGCGCCGACCGCGCGCGCTCAGTTGCCAGTGAAACGCTCGCCCGGGTGTACGAGCGCGTCGGTTTCATCCCGGTCCGATGACGCGGCAGCAGGTGGCGTTAGTGTCACCGAATGCCGACCATCGGCGTCGCCATCGCCATCCCCGAACCGTGGGCTGACGAGCTGCGCCAGCACCGCATCGCGTTCGGGGATCCGCACGCGGCTGACGTGCCTCCCCACGTGACGCTGGTTCCGCCGACCAAGGTGCCGCAGACCGGCGAGCAGCTCGAGGACCACCTGGCAGCAGTCGCCTCCCGTCATCTGGCGTTTCGGCTGCGACTGCGCGGCACGGCCACCTTCCGGCCGGTCTCACCCGTCGTCTTCTTGAGCCTCGCCGAGGGCATCTCGAGCTGTGAGCTGCTGGCCGGCGACGTGTTGCTTGGACCCCTTGCTCAGCTCCGCGCCTTTCCCTACCACCCGCACGTCACGGTCGCTCACGATCTCGACGATGCCGCGCTCGACCACGCCTTCGACACGCTCGCCGAGTTCGACTGTGCCTTCGACGTCGAGACGTTCCAGCTGTTCGTCCATGGGGACGACGGGGTGTGGCGACCCCTCCGCGATTTCAAGCTCGGCAGCGGCTGAGCAGGCGGTGCGGTGCCGCCGGATGGCAGCCGCCGTACTGTGAGGCGCATGAGCAACGTGCCGGCCGAACATCTCACGGAGTCCGGCCTGCCGTTCGAACCTGTTTATCGCCCCGAAGACCTGGACGGCTGGGACGCCGGTCAGCGCTTGGGCGAACCAGGGGAGTTTCCCTTCACGCGGGGGGTCTACCCGTCGATGTACACCGGCCGGCCGTGGACCATGCGCCAGTACGCCGGCTTCGGGACCGCGACGGAGTCCAACCAGCGGTATCACCAGCTGATCGCCGCAGGCACTGCTGGCCTGTCGGTGGCCTTTGACCTGCCGACCCAGATGGGCTTCGACTCCGACTCGCCGATCGCCTCCGGCGAGGTGGGCAGGGTGGGTGTTGCCATCGACTCCCTCGACGACATGCGGGTGTTGTTCGGCGGCATTCCGCTTGGTCAGGTCTCCACGTCGATGACGATCAACGCACCCGCGGCCGTTCTGCTGCTGCTCTATCAGCTCGTCGCGGAGGAGCAGGGAGTCGCCGGTAGCGAGCTCACCGGCACGGTCCAGAACGACGTGCTGAAGGAGTACATCGCCCGCGGCACCTACATCTACCCACCGCAGCAGTCCCTGCGGCTGATCACCGACATCTTCCGGTACTGCGCACGTGAGCTGCCCCGCTGGAACACCATCTCGATCTCCGGCTACCACATGGCCGAGGCGGGAGCCACGCCCGCTCAAGAGATCGCCTTCACCCTCGCCAACGGGATCGAGTACGTGCGAGCGGCGTTGCGAGCCGGCCTCGACGTCGATGCGTTCGCACCGCGACTTGCCTTCTTCTTCGTCTCGCGGACCTCGCTGCTGGAGGAGGTGGCGAAGTTCCGGGCGGCCCGGCGGATCTGGGCGCACGTGATGCGTGACGAGTTCGGCGCCCGCAACCCCAAGGCACTGACGCTGCGGTTCCACACCCAAACGGCTGGCGTTCAGCTGACCGCTCAGCAGCCCGAGGTCAATCTGGTCCGGGTGGCGGTCCAGGCCTTGGCCGCGGTGCTCGGCGGTACGCAGTCGTTGCACACGAACTCCTACGACGAAGCGATCGCCCTGCCGACCGAAAAGGCAGCCCGCCTCGCCTTGCGCACGCAGCAGGTGCTCGCCTATGAAACCGACGTCACCAAGACCGTGGACCCGCTCGCCGGGTCATACGCCGTCGAGTCGCTGACCGACGAGGTCGAGGAAGCGGCCCGAGACTTGATGACTTCCGTGGAGGACCTTGGCGGAGCCGTGGCCGCGATCGAGGTCGGGTTCCAGAAGGGCGAGATCGAGAAGGCGGCGTACCGCATCGCCCAGGAGGTCGACTCCGGTGAACGGACGGTCGTGGGGCTGAACAGGTTCACGGTCGACACCGAGGAGCCGTACGAGCCGCTCCGCGTCGACCCGGCGATCGAGGAGCAGCAGGCTGAACGGCTGGCCAAGCTGCGCGCCGACCGGCGGCAGGATCAGGTCGACCGCCATCTCGACGCGCTGCGGACAGCTGCCGGCGGTCATGACAACGTACTGGTGCCGATGAAGGTGGCGCTTGCGGAGCGGGCCACTGTCGGCGAGGTGTGCGACGCCCTGCGTGAGATGTGGGGCGTCTACTCTCCACCGGACGCCTTCTAGCCGTTCGGCCCGGCGGATCGGACGTATCGGTTGAAGAAGGTGGGAGACTGACACGGTGCTCGATCCCGCCCTTCGCGACGACATCGAACAACTGACCAAGCACTTTGAGCCGGAGCTCGTCGAGTTCCGGCGTCAGCTTCACCAGCATCCGGAGCTCGGCCACCGCGAGCACCACACCACCCGCCTCGTGGTCGAACGGCTGACGGCGGCGGGTCTGCGGCCGCGTGTGCTCTCCTCGGGAACCGGCGTCGTGTGTGACGTCCCCGGTGGAAGTGCCGCACCCACGCTCGGGCTCCGCGCCGACATCGACGCCCTGCCGCTACCCGACACCAAGCATGTTCCGTACCGCTCCCAGGTCGCGGGTGTGTGTCATGCCTGCGGCCACGACGCACACACCTCCATCGTGCTCGGCGCGGCGTTGGTGCTGACCGAGCTCGACGAGCATGCCCTGGCACCGACTCGGCTGATATTCCAGCCGGCCGAGGAGATGACGCCCGGCGGGGCGCTCGACGTGATCGCCGACGGGGAACTCACCGGCCTGGAGCGGGTCTTTGCGCTGCATTGCGATCCGCGGGTGGCGGTGGGAATGGCAGCATTCCGTGCGGGGCCGATCACGGCCGGGGCTGACCGCATCAGGGTCACCCTCACCGGGCCAGGTGGTCACACCGCACGGCCACACCTGACCGCCGATGTCGTCTTCGCACTCGGAGAGGTCATCACCGGCCTGCCTGCCCTGCTCACTCGACTGGCAGATCCTAGGTCGGGGCTCAGCGTGGTGTGGGGTCAGATCCACGCCGGTGCCGCTGCCAACGCGATTCCCGGCACCGGCTTCGTCGAAGGCACGATCCGGTGCCTCGACAATGCAGTGTGGGAGTCGGTGCACGTGCTGATACCCGACCTGGTGCACACGTTGGCGACGCCGTACGGGGTCGACGTCCACGTCGACATGCACACGAGCGTGCCGCCGTGTGTCAACGACGAGGCAGCCACGGATCTGTTCCGAGCGGTGGCCACCGACATGCTCGGCGCCGAGAACGTCTGTTCGACCGACCAGAGCCTTGGTGGCGAGGACTTCGCTTGGATCCTCAACCGAACACCGGGAGCGCTGGCCAGGCTCGGAGTTCGCAGCCCCGAGGTGGTCGATGCCGGCGATCTGCATCAGGGGTCGTTCGACATCGACGAGGCCGCGATCTCGGTGGGCGTGCGGCTGTTCGCGGGCCTTGCCGGAGCCGTCCCTCATCCCTGACGCTCCCCTCAGCCGACTCGACCGGCGCGATTGCTGCCGTCTGACCTCAACCCGGGCGCTCGGCAGCCACACCCTCAGGCAAGCAGCGTCACGAGCTCAGCCACCAACGCGGGCTTGTCCCTAGGTTGCCCCACGGGGTCCTCGATTTCGACGGTCACCAGCAGTGTCACCTGAATACCGGCCGCACCTGGTACGACGCCGGCCAGCTGGACTCCCGCACGGATGCGGCTGTCGACCGGCACCGGTTGCGGGAACCGCACCCTGTTGCATCCGTAGTTGATCCGCGCCGACCAACCGGCGTAGTCCACCAAGGACGCCACCAGGGTGGGCACCAGCGCCAGGGTGAGATATCCGTGCGCGACGGTAGTGCCGAACGGCCCGGCGGCGGCTCGCTCGGCATCGACGTGGATCCACTGGTGGTCGTCGGTTGCGTCAGCGAACGTGTCGATCCGGGCTTGGTCGATCGTGAGCCAGTCGCTGTGGCCGAGGAATTCCCCAAGAGCCGCAGCCAGGTCGTCGTACGTCGAGAACGACCGGGTCATGGCAACGCCGGTGCCGCGTCAGCCACGGGGACCGCCGGCGACGTACAGGACCTGCCCCGTCACGAACGAAGCGGCCTCACTCACGAAGAACGACACCGCATGCGCGATGTCGTCAGGCGTGCCGACACGTGGCACCGGAGTCTCCGCTGCCCGCGCCGCCTGGAACTCCTCGAAGTCGACGCCCAGCCGCTCAGCCGTCCGGGCCGTCATCTCGGTGACGATGAACCCCGGGGCGATCGCGTTTGCGGTGACGCCGAACTTGCCGAGCTCGATGGCGAGCGTCTTGGTGAAGCCCTGCATGCCGGCCTTGGCGGCGGCGTAGTTCGCCTGCCCTCGGTTGCCGAGCGCTGAGGTGCTGGAGAGGTTGACGATGCGTCCCCACCGCGCCGAGGTCATGTGCGCCTGAGCCGCCCGGCTCATGAGGAACGCTCCGCGCAGATGCACGGCCAGCACCGAGTCCCAGTCGTCCTCGGACATCTTGAAGAGCAGGTTGTCCCGCGTGATGCCGGCGTTGTTGACGAGCACGGTGGGCGCACGGAGCTCGTCGGCAACTCGAGCGACCGCCGCTTCCACCTGGACGGCATCGGCCACGTCGACTCCGACGCCCACTGCCGAGCCGCCGGCGCCGGTAATCGACTCCACGGTGGCGGCGCAATCCGCCTCGTCGAGGTCGAGAACCCCGATCGCGTGGCCGTCGCTGGCCAATCGCCGGGCTATCGACGCTCCGATCCCGCGGGCGCCGCCCGTCACGATGGCTGTCCTGGGGGTTGCGGCGTCCATGCTGCCTCTTTCCTGCGGGAGCGGTGGCAGCGAGGATAACGGCTCGGTCACCAAATCGGCCTGGGCGCCGCCACGACGCCTGGACCCGGCTGGCCGCGTCCTACAGTGACGGAGTGGAGAGCGCGGCGCACGCAGCGGCGGGTCCGGTAGTCGAGCGGTTCGCGCCGTCGGCGGGGCGCTTCCTCGGGTACGCCGGCGCCGTCGTGGGTCTCGTGCTCGCCATCGGTTCCGCGGTGGCGGGGGTGGCAGCCAATCGCGGCGTGCTGTGCTTCGGGGTCGCGGTTGCCTGCCTGGCCTGGGTGGTGCTGATCCGGCCGGTGGCTGCGGCCCACGAGAACGGCGTACTGCTCTGCAATATGCTGCGGGACACATTCGTGCCCTGGTCGCGTATCGAGCGCTTGCAGATTTTGCAGACCCTGCAGGTGGTGACGCCGGAGGCGACATATCACGGCCTCGGAGTGACCCGGAGCGCGCGGACGATGATGAAGGAGACCCGTCGACCGTCAGCCCCCGTGTTCGGCATCGGCGGTGGGATGTTCGGCCGCGGCTACACCCCAAGCGATGCCGAGCTGCGGGCAGCCCAACACGGAGGTGGCACGTCCTACCAGGCGTACGTGGAGTCCCGGCTGCAAGATCTGGCGACCACGCGACAAGCCGGTGCGAGTCCGGCGCAACCGGTTGTCTCGTTGGCGCCGCTCTCGGTGGTCGCCATGGCGGTTGCAGCGATCTGTGTGGCGCTGATTTTTGTCCTGTGACCGCTTATTGCGTCGTCGCCAGCAGCTTGGCCACGTCGCTCCGTAACGCGGCGAGCTCCTCGTCGGCTTGCTGGCGAGCCGACCCCACCGTTGACGCACGGGCCGTTCCAACCGGGATGACGACCTCCAGATAGGCCTTGAGCTTCGGCTCGGTCCCGGACGGCCGGACGACGACTCTCGCACCGCCGGCCAGCCGGTATCGCAGCCCCTCGGTCGGTGGCAGCTCACCGTCCGCGGTCTCGAGGTCGTCCGCCCGCTCGATCACCCTTCCACCGAGCTCGACCGGCGGGTAATCGCGCAGCCGCTGCATGAGCCTCCGGATCTGGCTGAGCTCGTCGACCCGCACTGACAGTTGGTCGGTGGCGTGTACGCCGTGGCGCTGTGCCAGCTCGTCAAGGCGGTCCAGCAGCGTGCGGCCGTCGGCCTTGAGCTCCGCTGCGAGCTCGGCCAGCAACAGGAGCGCGGAGATGCCGTCCTTGTCATGCACCAGGTGGGGAGCAACGCAGTACCCGAGCGCTTCCTCGTACGCATAGGCCAACCCAGGCACCCTGGCGAGCCATTTGAAGCCGGTCAGTGTCTCTGTGTATCCGGCGCCGTGGTCCGCGGCGAGCAGCCGCAACATCGACGACGACACGATCGTGGTCGCATACACACCCGCCACGCCTCGGTGCAGCAAGACGTCGGCCAGCAGCACACCGACCTCGTCGCCTCGCAGCATCCGCCACAACCCCTTGACGGGTACGGCGACTGCGCACCGGTCGGCATCCGGGTCGTTGGCCAGCACCAGGTCGGCATCCGTCGTGGCGGCTTGTTCGAGTGCGAGGTCAAGGGCACCGGGCTCCTCCGGGTTCGGGAACGCGACAGTCGGAAAGTCCGGATCCGGGTCGGCTTGGCGAGGCACGCGGGCCGGCGAAGCGAAGCCGGCTGCCGCGAGAACTCGATCCACCAGGGACTGGCCCACGCCGTGCAGCGGCGTGTAGACCATGGTCAGCTCTCGCGCCGAGCCCGGCTGCACCAAATCGGCAACGGCCTTGACATACCTGTCCACGATCTCCTCGGTGGCGACCGACCAGCCACCCCGCCGGGGAATGTCGGCGACCCGCCCGGCAGCGACGATGCGGGTGGAGATACCGGCGTCCGCCGGAGGCGCGATCTGGCTGCCATCGCCGAGATAGACCTTGTAGCCGTTGTCGCGTGGCGGGTTGTGCGAGGCGGTCACCATGACGCCCGCGACGCAGTCAAGCTCGCGGATCGCGAACGCAAGCACGGGAGTCGGCAGCGCCCCAGGAAGTACGACGGCGTCCAGACCAGCGCCCTGAAGCACCGCTGCGGTATCGAACGCGAAGATGTCGGACTTCCGTCGGGCGTCGTACCCGACGACCACCCGACCAGGGCCGACCGAGTCGAGGAGGTAGCTCGCCAGACCGGCCGCTGTTTGGATGACCGTGACGCGGTTCATGCGGTTCGGGCCGGCCCCGAGCTCGCCGCGCAGGCCCGCGGTGCCGAAAGCCAGCCGGCCGGAGAATCGGTCGGCGAGCTCGCTTCCAGCGGTGGCATCGGAGTCGGCGCGCCGAAGCAGGTCGTCGACCTCCTGCCGGGTGTCCTGATCGGGGTCGTCGGTGCGCCAGCCGGCAGCAGCCGCGCGAAGCGCAGGATCGAGGCTCACGGCCGGCTGCTGCCATGCAAATCTCGCGGGGCATGAGCGCAGCGTGCAGCTTGCCGCCGCGGGAGGGGGCTCACTGGTCCACCATCTTCACGTCAGCGTTCTCCGATAGAGCGTTGATGCACCCGAGGTGCCACCAGGTCACTGCCCTGCTCGCTTGACGCGGTTGATGTCCAGAATGAGATCTGCAGGTCCTGGTGGTTGCCCGGGGCGCGCGGACCGTCGATAGGGCTGAGCGCCAAGGCTGGCTTGACCGGCTGCGAGCGCCGATCAGTGAGCGAAGCGGCAGCCGTGTCCCGGCACCAGCGGCACAAGAGGGTGCCTCCCCACTGGGTCTAGCAGCGAGGAGGCTGACGTGAAGTCTGCCACCAACACCTTGACCAGCACACTGCCGGAGTTTCCGCCCAACGACGTCACCGCGGGCATCGACTGGGCTCGCGATGACCATGCGGTTGCGGTCGTGGACGGCCGCGGTCGCCAGATCTACCGATGCGCTGTCGACCACACCGCCGCCGGTCTGCGCGAGCTCGTCGGCGTGCTGGGCCAGTACCGCGTCGACGAGGTCGCCATCGAACGACCCGACGGGCCCGTCGTCGACGCCCTGCTCGGCGCCGGCCTGACCGTCGTGGTGATCTCCCCGAACCAGGTCAAGAACCTGCGCGGCCGCTACGGGTCGGCGGGCAACAAGGACGACCGGTTCGACGCGTTCGTACTGGCCGACACCCTGCGCACCGACCGCGCCCGGCTCCGGCCGCTGGTCCCCGACACCGACGCCACCATCGCGCTGCGACGTGCCTGCCGGGCCCGCAAGGATCTGGTCAGACACCGCGTCGCTGCGGCCAACCAACTGCGTGCGCACCTGCGCAACGTGCTGCCAGCCGCGGTCGGCCTCTTTTCTGAGATCGACTCCGCGATCACCCTGGCCTTCCTGACCCGGTTCGATACCCAGGACAAGGTCGACTGGCTGACTCCCAAACGGCTGGGCGACTGGCTGACCAGGCAGGGCTACTCCGGCAAGGTCGACCCGGCCGTGCTGCACCAACGAGTCCTCGACACACCCCGCGGCGCGACCGGCGTCCACGCCGACGCTCACATCTTCACATCCCTGCCCCGCTCGGGCCGGGTCCGCGCCGCTCGGCTCCTGGCCGAGATCGGGGACTGCCGCGCGAGGTTCCCCACGCCCGAGTCGCTGACGTGTCTGGCCGGCGCGGCGCCATCCACCCGACAGTCCGGCAAGCTGCGCGTGGTCGGATTCCGCTGGTCCTGCGACAAGCAGCTGCGCGATGCCGTCACCGACTTCGCCGCCGACACCCGACTGGTCAACCCCTGGGCCGCCGACCTCTACGACCGCGCCCGAGAACGCGGCCACGACCACGCCCACGCCGTCCGCATCCTCGCCCGAGCCTGGCTCCACATCATCTGGCACTGCTGGCAAGACAGCGTCCCCTACGACCCCGCCAACCACCGAGCACTCCAACGCTTCCTCGCCCAACAGAACGAAGCGGCTTGACATAGGGCTTCTCATTCGCTCACGGACCGGCACGGCCGGTTCCGTAGCTCACTGACGTAGTCGGCAGGAGCCCCGGCAGCCTCGGCTGCATCCGCCAGCACGCTCAGGTAGCTGGCGGACGGCAGTCCACCCTCGTAGGCGTCGAGCACGTAGCACCAGGCCAGCTGCTCTCCGTCGAGAGTCTGCACGCGAAGCCGCAGTTTGCGGTACAGCGACATCTCCCATTCGTCAAGCGATCGCTCGTCCTCCCTGGTGACGTCGTACAACCCGACGAACACCTGCCCGGTGGGGTGCTCGACCAGCGTCACCAGCGCCCCGTCCCAGCCATGCTGCTCGCCGGCGAACGTGAGCCGCCAGCCGACCAGCCAGCCGGTGCCGTGAGCCGGTGAGTGGGGGCACCGCGCTGCCATCCGCTGCGGGTCGAGATTGGACCCGTAAGCGGCGTAAAGCGGCACAGCGTGCACGTTATCGTGACGCCGTGGCGTCCGTGGTGATCATCGGCGGCGGTCCCGGTGGCTACGAGGCGGCCTTGGTCGGCGCCCAGCTCGGCGCCGAGGTCACCGTCGTCGAGCGCCACGGGATCGGCGGTTCAGCCGTGCTCACCGACTGCGTCCCCTCCAAGACCCTGATCGCCACCGCCGAGGTCATGACGGCTGTTCAGGAGTCCGGTGAGCTCGGAGTCCGGTTCGCCGACAGTGCCGATGCCGAGGGCGCCGTCTCCGTCGACCTCAAAGCAGTGAACAGCCGGGTCAAGGCGCTGGCTGCCTCGCAATCCGCTGACATCGCCCGACGGCTGGCGGAGGAAGGTGTGCGGGTCATCGAAGGAATCGGCCGGCTCGCAAGCACGGATACGGTGGTGGCGACGACCTCCGCGGGGGAGGAGCGGCTGCGTGCCGACGCCGTACTCGTTGCTACCGGCGCGCACCCGCGGGTGCTGCCATCGGCACAGCCAGACGGCGAGCGGGTCTTGACCTGGGAGCAGGTGTACGAGCTCGACGAGCTACCCGAGCGGCTGATCGTCGTCGGGTCGGGCGTGACGGGGGCCGAGTTCGCGAGCGCGTACAACGCGCTGGGCGTCGACGTCGTCCTCGTGAGCAGCCGTGCCCGCGTGCTGCCCGGAGAGGACGCTGACGCGGCCGCAGTTTTAGAGGCAGTGCTCACCCGTCGGGGGATGACAGTGCTAAGCCAAGCCCGAGCCGCCGAGGTGGTCCGCGACGGCGACGTCGTACGGGTCACGCTGACCGATGGGCGGGCGCTCGAAGGTTCACACTGCCTGCTCGCGGTGGGATCTGTACCGAACACCACAGACCTTGGGTTGGAGCGAGCCGGTGCCGACGTGAGTGCCACTGGTTTCGTCGATGTCGACCGAGTCTCGCGTACGTCGGCTCGCGGCATCTATGCGGCCGGAGACTGCACCGGGGTGCTCATGCTCGCCTCGGTCGCGGCGATGCAAGGCCGGATCGCGATGTGGCACGCGCTTGGTGACGCCGTAACACCGCTGGACTTGAGGTCGGTGTCGTCCAACGTCTTCACCGCCCCCGAGATCGCCACCGTCGGCTGGAGCCAGGTTGCCGTCGAGGCAGGCGAGATCGACGCCGCGACGGTGCTGCTGCCCCTGGCGACCAACGCTCGCGCCAAGATGCAGGGCATCACCGACGGTTTCGTCAAACTGTTCAGCCGTCCGGGAACCGGGGTTGTGGTCGGCGGCGTGGTGGTGGGGCCGCGCGCGAGTGAGCTTATCCACCCGGTCGCTGTCGCGGTGCGGTCCCAGCTCACGGTCGACGACCTCGCCCAGGCCTTTACGGTGTATCCCTCGATATCTGGCTCGATTGCAGAGGCCGCGCGCCGCTTGCATACGCGTCGTTGACGCCTCGCTAGATCCGGCGCGCTCCCCGGGTGGGGAGCTTCTGCGGCAAAAGTGCTTGGCCGCAAGACGGCGTGCTGAGGGCCGAATTACAACAAGCAAATTACATCTCAGTAGTCTAAGAATGCATTCCGCCCTCTAGTAGTTACGGCATTGAGCGGGCAATACTCCTTCACTACTGTCCCAATTTTCACCTCAGTAACACCGAGCACTGTCGGGTCCGATCACCCCGACAAGCCGAGGAGTTCCTGTTCTATGCACCACCGCTTCTGCCTGTCGTTCGGTTTCCATTGGCGAAAGAAACGTCTCCAGCTGACAGCAATCGCCGCGTTCGCGGCGCTTTCAGCCGCACCAGGTGCTGCGTGGGCGAGCGCCGGCACGCCGGCCGGACGGCCAGGCGTCCTGCGTACGGCTGCCGCACAGCCACGCATTCTTTCCGCGGCCAGCGCGGCGCCGCATGCCGTGCGTCCTGAAGTGAAGGCACTTGACGTCCCAACCGTCGCGCCAGGCGAGCGCGCCGCCGCAGCAGCCCGGCTCGTAGCCACCGGCGCGAAGTCGCCCGGCGGTGCTCCGCTCGTGGCCTATCTGCGCAAACCGCTCACACACCGGTTCGCGATGGTAGGGGTCACGTGGGACAACGGAACTGCGGCCAGCGGTACGACGATCACTGTGCGGGCGCACACCGCGGGCAAGTGGAGCAGCTGGACGCCGCTGGCGATAGAGCCGTCCGAGGGCCCGGCCGCTACGGAGGACCGTGCCACCCGAGCGGGCACGGCGCCCGCTTGGGTTGGCACAGCCACCGGAGTGGAAGTGGCCGTCTACGCGGCGGGCGGCAAGGTGCCGCAAAACCTCAGCATGGACGCCATCGCTCCGGGCACGTCGGCGTACGACTCTGCCGTCTCGGCCACCGCATCGGCGACCGCATCGACGACGAGTGCCAAGGGAGCCGCCGGTCCTGATGCGGGAACGTTTCCCAGCATGCCGACGGTCATCACGCGCAAGCAGTGGGGGGCCGACCCCAGTCTCGGCGATGCTTGCTGGCAGCCGCGGCTCGGCGACACCTTCACGATGGTGTTCATCCACCACACTGTCGGAAGCAATCACTACAGCAGGTCGGATTCCCCCGCAGTGGTACGCGGCATCTACGCCTACCACACTCAAGCGAGGGGCTGGTGCGACATCGGCTACAACTTCCTCGTCGACCGCTACGGCAACATCTACGAAGGCCGCCGCGGCGGCATCCGCTTGCCCGTGCGCGGGGCACACGCCGGCGACTACAACGTGAACACGACAGGCATCTCGCTGATGGGTGACTTCACCCAGGCCTCACCGACCCGGGCCATGAAGCACTCGCTGGTGCAGCTCGTCGCCTGGCGGATGGGCACCGCCTATCACGGTGCGTACGGCCGTCCAACCGTCAACGGCAAGGTGCTCAGCCGCATCTCCGGGCACCGCGACGCCATGTCGACGGACTGCCCCGGCCAACAGGTCTATGACTGGCTCCCGACGCTGCGTCAGCGCGTCGCCACCCGGCTCGGCAACTACGAGTCACCGATCCAGGCCCGTTGGTGGGCGCTCGGCGGCCCCAAGAGCCGCTTGGGGGTGGTCAGCATCGGGGAGCTCGGCGAGAACCACGGACACCACACCGCCTTTCAGACGGGCCGCATGTACGACAGCCGCAAAGGTGGCCTGCATACGCTCTACCGCAGTCCGGTGCTCAAGAAATACCTGCAGTCAGGCGAGACGAACAGCCGGTTGGGCTACCCGGCCAGCAATCTGCACTCGATCGCCAACGGCACCGGCAGCTCGGCCACGTTCGTCGGCGGCCGGATCTTCTCCTCGCCGCCTGTCGGGTCGACGGTGCTGATCCGCAGTGCGATCCTCAAGCGTTACCTCGTCGAAGGCGCGGCTGCTGGACCGCTGGGCTTCCCCACGGTCCCCGTGCACGACACCAAGAGCGGCTCGCTCGCACGGTTTCAGCACGGCACCATCGCCTGGGACGCCAGCCGGCACGAGACGGTGGTGAATCTCTCTTGACCGGCGTGCGACGCCGTTATCGCCCGGCTTTGGCCGCCGTTGCCACCGCCGTGATCGCACCGATCGCGATCGTCGCCGCCGGCCACACGGCGGCCGCCCAGACGTACTACGTGCCCGTCACCGGCCAGTTGACGATCTCCGGACACGGCTACGGGCACGGTCGCGGTCTCAGCCAGTACGGCGCCCAAGGGGCTGCCCTGCACGGACTTCGCTACCGGAAGATCCTGTCCTTTTACTACCCGGGCACGTCAGTTGGCACTGCCCACGGGCGTGTCCGGGTCCTGATCAGCGCCGACACCACGCCGGACCTGCAGGTGCGCCCGCATCGGGGGCTGCGGGTCCGCGACGACTCCGGCGGAGGCAGCTGGCGCCTTCCGGCGCACCGAGCAATCGACACCTGGCGGCTGCGGCCGGCCCATCACGGCGCGACCGCCGCCGATTATCACAACTCGCACGGCTGGCACCGCTGGGCGATCCCCGGCAGCCGACGCACCTTGCGTGGCGACGCAGAGTTCGTCGCTCGCGGGCCGCTCACGCTGCTGGTTCCCGGCGGGAACGGCGTGGTGGGCAAGCGCTACCGCGGCGCTCTGCGACTGGCGCGCCCCTACGCCGGCGCCACCACCCGAGACACGGTCAACGTGCTCAGCCTCGACGCCTACGTGCAAGGCGTCGTGCCCAACGAGATGCCGACGTCCTGGCGACCGCAGGCGCTGCGATCACAGGCAGTCGCCGCTCGGACGTACGCCGTCTGGCAGCGAAAGCAGAACCCCGACCGCTACTACCAGATCTGCGACACCACGGCCTGCCAGGTGTACGGCGGGGTGGCGGCCGAGCAAGACTCGAGCAACAACGCAGTCCAGGGCACGGCCAAGAAGATCTTGCGGTTCCACGGTTCGCCCGCGTTCACCGAGTTCTCCGCCTCGTCTGGCGGCTGGACGGCTTCCGGTGGGACGCCGTACCTGCCGGCCAAGCGAGACCCCTACGACGGCTTTTCGGGCAATCCGATGCACGACTGGCAGGTCTCGGTGAGCACCGCGAAGCTGGAGTCGAGCCATCCGGAGATCGGCCGGCTCATCGACGTGCGAGTGACCAAGCGCGACGGTCACGGTGCCTGGAACGGTCGGGTGCAGCAGGTCGCCCTGCAGGGCAGTTCCGGGACGGCCTATCTCACCGGTGACGACTTCCGTTGGCTCTTCGGTCTGCGATCCACATGGTTTAACATCGCGCCGACGCCGATCATCGCCAGGTGGCGCCACCTCGGCGGCCGCCACGCCAGCATCGGCCACCCTGTGTCTGGTGAGTACGCCGTCTCGAAGGGCTCGGCGCAGAACTTCATCTCGGGACGCATCTACTGGAGCAAGCAGCACGGAGCCCGAGAGATCATGGGGCCGAGCCTGGCGGCGTACCAGCACTGGGGCGGACCTACGTCAAACCTGCGCTGGCCGGTGACAGGGATGATGAAGGCACCGAACGGTGGGCACAAGGTCAGGCTCGCGGGCGGCTTCATCTACAGCCACCGCCACGCCGGTGCCCACGTGCTCTTCGGGCCGATACACCAGCGCTGGGGGAAGGCCGGTGCCGCCGGCTCCTGGCTCGGCTATCCCACGACCGACGTGTTCACGATCAGCGCGGGACTGCGGGCGAAATTCCAGCACGGAGTGATCAGCTGGGATCGGTCCGCTGACCGGTTCCACGTTCGGCACCGCTGAGCCGGACGTGACTCGTGAGCCCGCGGAGCTGGCGGGTCGGGGTACAGGCGGATGCCGGTGAGCGCGGTCAGTCGGTGATCTCGCACAGCACGGTGCCGCTGGTCACCGTGGCACCGACGGTCGCCGACAGCGTCGTGACAGTTCCTGCCTTGTGAGCGTTGATGGGTTGCTCCATCTTCATCGCCTCGAGAACGACCACAAGGTCTCCGGCGCTCACCGCCTGGTCCTCCTCGACCGCGACCTTGACGATCGTTCCCTGCATCGGAGCGGTGAGGGAGTCGCCGGTGGCAGCGGTCGCTGCCCCACCGGAGCGCCGTCCCGGCCGCCGCCGGTCGTTGCCGAGCCCGCCAACACCGGCTGAGCCACCGCTGCCGTTCGAGCCACCGGTCGTCAATCCCGACGGCAGCGACACAGCGAGCCGCTTGCCGCCGACCTCGACGGTGACGACGGAGCGGTCCTCGGGTGCCGCGGACGCGGCCTCGCCCGCATAGGGCGGGATCGTGTTGTCGAACTCTGTCTCGATCCAGCTGGTGTACACACCAAACGTGTTTCCGTCGCCGACGAACGCCGGGTCGTCGACGACCCGGGTGTGGAACGGGATTACCGTCGGCATGCCGTCGACGACGAACTCCGACAGTGCCCGCCGGGACCTGGCGAGCGCCTGGTCACGGTCGGATCCGGTGACGATGAGCTTGGCGATCAGCGAGTCGAATGCGCCGGGGACGGTCTCACCGGCGTCGTACCCGCTGTCGAGCCGCACGCCCGGCCCGGTCGGTGGGTGCCAGCGAGTCAGCGTGCCCGGAGCGGGGAGGAAGTTGCGCCCGGCGTCCTCGGCGTTGATGCGGAACTCGATCGAGTGTCCGGTGACGGGAGGGTCGTCGTACCCGAGCGCCTCACCCGAAGCGATGCGGAACATCTCCCGCACCAAGTCGATGCCGGTGACCTGCTCGGAGACCGGATGTTCGACCTGCAGGCGGGTGTTGACCTCGAGGAACGAGATCGTGCCGTCCTGCGCGACCAGGAACTCGCAGGTGCCGGCGCCGACGTAGCCCGCCTCCTTCAGGATCGCCTTGCTGGAGTCGGACAAGATGCGCTGCTGTTCCGTTGAGAGGTAGGGCGCCGGTGCCTCCTCGACAAGTTTTTGGTGCCGCCGCTGGAGGGAGCAGTCGCGCGTCGACACCACCACGACGTGGCCGGAGCTGTCGGCGAGACACTGGGTCTCCACGTGCCGAGGCTTGTCGAGATACCGCTCGACGAAGCACTCGCCGCGGCCGAACGCACTCACTGCCTCACGCACGGCCGAGTCGTAGAGCTCGGCCACCTCGTCGCGGCTTCGCGCGACCTTGAGCCCGCGTCCACCGCCACCGAAGGCGGCCTTGATCGCGATCGGCAAGCCGTGCTCGTCGGCGAACTCGAGCACCTCGTCGGCGCCAGCGACCGGGTTCGGCGTACCGGCGACGAGCGGCGCGCCGACACGCTGCGCGATGTGTCGGGCCTGCACCTTGTCACCGAGGGCGTCGATGGCTTTCGGAGGCGGACCGATCCAGGTCAGACCGGCGTCGAGGACGGCGGAGGCGAAGGCGGAGTTCTCCGCGAGGAAGCCGTACCCCGGGTGCACCGAGTCGGCGCCGCTGCGGCGCGCGACGGCAAGGATCTTCTCGATCGAGAGATAGGTGTCCGCCGGAGCGGCGCCCTCCAGCGAGTACGCCTCGTCAGCGAGCCGGACGAAGAGCGCATCCCGGTCAGGGTCGGCGTACACCGCGACGCTCCCGATGCCGGCGTCCTTGCAGGCGCGGACCACCCGGGCGGCGATCTCGCCGCGGTTGGCGACGAGCACCTTGGTCAGCTGCGCCACGTTCGAGCTCCTCAGGTCTTGCGATGTCGCCGAGGAGTCTATGGCGCCGCAGCCCGGCCGGTTTCGGCGCAAGCGTTACGGTGGCGTCGGTCGGCAAGTGTGTCCCGGGAGGTCATGGATGGGTTTCGAGTTGTCCGCTGAGCATGAGGACTTCCGTGCCAGCGTGCGCGAGTTCGCCGAGGCGGAGATCGGCCCGGACGCCGCGGCATGGGACAAGGAGCACCTGTTCCCTGTCGACACCGTGCTCAAGATGGGCAAGCTCGGCCTGTTCGGGCTCACCGCTCCGGAGGAGTACGGCGGCGCAGGTGACGACGGCGACTTCACCAGCCTGTGCGTCGCGATCGAGGAGATCGGGCGGGTCGACCAGTCGATGGGCATCACGCTCGAGGCAGCCGTCGGTCTGGGTATCAACCCCATCCTCACGTTCGGCACCGAGGAGCAGCGGGCGACGTGGCTGCCTGACCTGGTTGCTGGGGAGGCGCTGGCCGGCTTTGGTCTGACCGAGCCCGGCGCTGGGTCTGACGCCGGCGCGACCAAGACGCGCGCCCGACTTGTCGACGGCGAGTGGGTGGTCAACGGGAGCAAGCAGTTCATCACCAACTCCGGATCGGCGATGACGTCACTGGTGACCGTGACCGCGCGCACCGGCACCCGAGACGACGGCCGCGCCGAGGTCTCGGCGATCCTCATCCCGTCCGGCACACCGGGCTTCACGGTGGAGCCGGCGTACGACAAGCTCGGCTGGCACGCGAGCGACACCCACCCGTTGAGCTTCACCGATGTGCACGTGCCGGAGTCCCACCTGCTCGGTCAGCGGGGACGCGGGTTCGGGCAGTTCCTGGCCACGCTCGACGACGGGAGGGTCGCGATCGCAGCACTGGCAGTTGGATGCATCCAGGCTTGTCTCGACCTGTCGGTGCAGTACGCCGGCGAGCGGACCACCTTCAACGTCCCGATCGGCAGCAAGCAAGGGGTGGCGTTCCAGATCGCGGACCTCAAGGTCATGGCCGTGGCCGCGCGCGCGCTC
>JBBPZH010000106.1:0-15526 GCA_038198965.1 Propionibacteriales bacterium | reverse complement strand
TACTTCTGCATGCCGACGAGATCGGCGTGCCCCGGCCGGGGGCGGGTGAGCGGGGCGTTGCGGGCCAGACCGCTCAATGCCGCCTCGTCGACCGGGTCGGCGGCCATCACCTGCTCCCACTTGGGCCACTCGGTGTTGGCGATGGTGAGCGCGATGGGACTGCCGATGGTGCTTCCGTGCCGAAGGCCGGCCACGACGGCCACGTCGTCCTGTTCGAAGGTCATGCGGGCGCCGCGGCCGTAGCCGAGTCGCCGCCGGGCGAGAGTGGCGCGCACGTCGTCTGTGGTGAGCTCGACACCGGCCGGCAGCCCTTCCAACGTCGCCACCAGCATCGGCCCGTGCGACTCCCCCGCAGTCAGCCACCTGAGCATGGTCAGCAGTGTGTCACGCAGCGGCTCCCTCACCAGGCGGCGTACCAGTGGTCCAGCGCCGAGCCGAAGAGCAGGCCGCTGAGCGCTCCCAGCACCAGAAAGGGACCGAAGGCGTAGCGCCGGCGATCGACCACTCGCAGCAGCGCCAGCCCGGTGCCGCCGAGCGCGCCGAGGAGGAAGCCGGCGTACATGCCGGTCAGCAGCTCCGCCCAGCCCACGGAGCCGAGCCCGATCCCGAGCAGCCCGGCCAGCCGTACGTCGCCGTAGCCAAGACCGGCCGGGTGCACGAACCACAGCACGCAGCAGAAGCCGCCCATGACCAGCCAACCCGAGAAGGCACCGACCAAGGGGTGCCAGGAGTCGCTCAGCAGTGCGACGACTCCGAGAAGGCAACCGACCACCGCGTACGACGGCGCGATGACGGCGGTCGGGAGCAGCCGGGTGCACCAGTCGACGTACGCCAGCACCACGCCGACCGCGGCGAGATAGATCCAAGGCACGACCGCGGGCTCGCTGCCAAGTGCAGCGCCGACGACTGCTCCCACGGCAGCCCCGGCGAGCGCCAGGCGCGGCCCCAGACCGGGTGACGCGGCCAGCTGCGCGTAAGGGATCTTCGGTTCGGCTGTTGAGCCGGGTACGCCGGCCTCAGCGGCGGTCGGGCCTGATAGGTCAAGCCCGTTGGACGTCGTCTGCGGAGGCGGCTCCGGCAACCGCCGGATCACCATCGGGCCGGCGGTCGACAGTGCTGCGGTGGCGGCAGCACACGACAGGACCGACAGCACGTCGAGCGACATCGCGCGTCAGCGTAGTGGTCGATTGCTGCAGTCAGCTGCGGCTGTGCACAGCGGACACACCTGCGGCTCGCATGGTGGATACCGGCGCCGCCGCAACTCCGGTCATCAGCTCAACCTGCCGGGCTGCCTGGTGCAGAAGCATCTCGAAACCGCGCACGGTCGCCCGGCCGCTCGCTTCGGCGGCGAGCAGCAGCGGCGTGTCCCACGGTGCGTACACGACGTCGAGCACCGTGCGTGCACTCGCGGCCAGCTGGGAGGCGTACGGCGCTTGAGCAGCCGCCGGAATCGTCGAGATCAGTACGTCGGCCCCGGGCGGAGCGGCCGATGACAGGGCGTGGATCGCCAACTCGAGCCCGAGTCGGTCCGCAAGCTCTCGCAAGTGAGCGGCTCTTCCGGGGTGGCGCACCATGACCGTCACGACCCGGGCGCCCAGCTCAGCCGCGGCCATCAGGGCCGAGGACGCGGTCGCTCCGCCGCCCACGACCATCACCGTGTCGGCGTCTTCGACGCCGCCTTCCTGCAGTGCGGTGACCATCCCGGTGACGTCGGTGTTCACCCCGATCCGCTCGCCACCGGGCTCCAGCAGCACCGTGTTGACTCCCGCCAACTGCGCTGCCACGCCGTCGAGCCGCGCACAGCAGTCCGCGATCGTTCGCTTTAGCGGCATCGTCACCGACAGACCACGCCACTGCGGCCCGAGCCCGGCCAGAAATGCCGGCAGGGATTGCGCCGTGACCTCGACGGCGTCGTAGCGCCAGGGCAAGCCCAAGGCGTCGTACGCCGCCCGGTGGAGCACCGGCGACAACGAGTGCGCGACCGGGCTGCCGATGACGGCGCAGCGTCGAGCCTCGGCCCCCTCAGCACTCACTTGATGTCTGGCAGTACTGCTTGTACTGCGCGACGTTGCGGAGGTGATCCGCGTACGACGTGGCGAACTTCGTCGCACCAGTGCGCAGGTTGACCGTGACGAAGTAGAGATAGGACGCCTGTGCTGGGTGCAGCGCCGCCTGCAGCGCGTCGGCGCCGGGTGAGTCGATCGGCGTCGGTGGCAAGCCGGTCAGCACGTAGGTGTTGTACGGCGAGTTCATGGAGCGCGTCGCCTTTGACGTACCGACCGTGCCGCGGGACTGCTGCGCGTAGTGCAACGTCGAGTCGAACTGCAGCGGCATGCCAGCCCGGAGCCGGTTGTAGATCACCGCCGCGACCTTGGGCATGTCCTGCGTGCGTCGGGCCTCGGCCTGCACCAGGCTGGCGACCTTTACGACGTCTCCTGGGCTGTAGCCGAGCTGGCTGGCGCGGCTCGGCAGCGAGACCGACGCGGCGTACTGGTTGAACTTCGCCACCATCATCTTCAGCAGATCGCTTGCCGTCACCCCCGGCTCGACGTCGTACGTCGCTGGGAACAGGTAGCCCTCGGCGTTGTGGTGGGCGTAGGACGGCAGGCTGGTCTGCTGCAGCTTGACAAAGGCGTGCTGCACCGCTGGCTTGGCGAAGGTGGTCTTGGCGACGATGGCGTTAAGAACCTCACTCGTCCAGTAGCCCTCCGGGATGGTCACCGGGGTCAGCAACCGCCGGCCGGCATTGGAAAGCTCCTTGACCGCGGCTGACTCGGGCATGCTGGGCCGCACGCGATAGGACCCGGGCTGCAGCGACTTCTTGGCCCCGTTGGCCGCGTCGATGAAGTTGTTGTAGTCGGTGATGACGCCGCGGTGGCACAGCGTCTTCGCTGCGTCGGTCCACGTGTCACCGGCCTGGACCTTGACGATCGTGGCCTTGCTGCCGGCTGATCCGCAGGGATGTGCGGGTGGGCTTGACAAGGCGCGTTTGAGCAGGTCGACTCCTTGGCTGTAGGCGAACGCGCCCACCGCCACCACCAGCACGAGCACGACCAGCCCGATCCAGCACCCGGGCCGTGGCCCCCGCCGCCCCGAGCCTTCGGACTCGGAGAAGTCGATGTCGCTCACGGCACCTGTCCCACTTCCTGCCCAGCCGGTCTGCCTGTCGACCGTTCAGTATCCAAAGCGTGCTGCAGAATCACTACGGCAGCCGCTTGGTCGACCACCGCTCGCCGTCGAGCCCGATTGCGGCCGCGCTCGCGCAGCACGCGCTCGGCACTCACGGTAGTCAATCGCTCATCGATCAACCGCACCGACACGGCAGCTCCGGTGTCGGTGAGGTGAGACGCCAGAGCGGTTGCGAAGGCCGACGCCTGCTGTGCCGCCGGACCGAGGCCGCCACTGAGTGAGCGGGGCAGACCCACCACCACTTCGGTGGCGTCGTGTGCCCGTACGAGGTCAGTGATCTGTCGCATCGTCTCTGCAGCACGCGGCAACGTAGTGAGGGGTGTCGCCAGGGTGCCTTGCGGGTCGGACAGCGCCACTCCGACCCGCGCCGTGCCGAGGTCGATGCCTAGCCGGACCCCGCGCCTCACGGCAGGAGCCGCCTGCCGGGTCGGCTCCTGCTCGGTCAGGAGCCACTCACCTGCTGGGCCAAGGCGCGCTCGACGTCGGCGAGTGCCTGCGGTGCTCCTGCGGGGTCGGTGCCACCGCCCTGCGCGACATCGTCTTTGCCCCCACCGTTGCCACCGAGCGCGGTCGCCGCCGTCTTGACCAGCGCACCGGCACTGAGCTTCCGGTCGCGAGCGGCATCGTTGACTGCCACGACGACCGCCGGCTTCCCGCCGGAGAGGCCGATCACGGTCACGACCCCAGGGCGGCCGGGGTCGAGGCGGCCCCTGATGTCGAGGGCGAGCGTGCGGATGTCTGCTCCCCCGGCACCCTCGAGCACGTGCCCGGCGAACTGCACCCCGCCGATATCAACGGCGTCGCGGGCGAAGTCGGCGGCGCGGCTCAACAGCGCTTGCAAGCGCACCCTGTCGATCTCCTTCTCGGCTGCCCGCAGCTGCTCCACCAGTGCGTGCACCCGGTTAGGCAGCTCCTCGGGGCGCACCTTCAACGAATGGGTCAGCTGGGCGACCAGGACGTGCTCGCGAGCGAGGAACCGGTAGGCGTCGGCTCCGACGAGCGCCTCCACGCGGCGTACTCCCGCGCCGATCGACGACTCGCCAAGCAACGTGATGACTCCCAGCTGGCCGGAGCGTCCGGCGTGGGTACCGCCGCACAACTCGCGAGCCCAGTCACCAACCGAGATGACCCGTACGGCGTCGCCGTACTTCTCACCGAACAGCGCCATCGCCCCGGACGCCCGGGCTTGCTCTTGGGTCATGACCTCCGCCTGTACGCCGAGATCGGCGAGCACGAGGTCGTTGACGCGTGCCTCGACGTCGGCGAGCATCGACTCGGGCACGGCGGCCGCCGCGGCGAAGTCGAACCGGAATCTGCCCGGCGCGTTCTCGCTGCCGGCCTGAGTAGCCGTCTCACCGAGTGCCTCGCGAACCGCCTTGTGCACCATATGGGTGGCGGTGTGCGCCCGACTGATCGAGCGGCGGCGCTCCTCGTCGACCTGCGCGAGCGCTGCGTCCCCCTCGCGGACCTCCCCGGTGAGCACGCGCGCGGCGTGCACGATGACGCCGGCAATGGGCGCCTGTACGTCGAGCACCTCGACTGAAGCGCCGCTCGCCAGCGTGATCACACCCTGGTCGGCCAGCTGGCCGCCGGCTTCGGCGTAGAACGGCGTACGATCCAACACCAGCTCCACGGTGTCGCCCTCGACGGCTGACGCCGACCTGCTGTCACGGGCCAGCATTCCGACCACCGTGGCTTCTGAGGCGACCTCGTCGTATCCGGTGAACGCCACGGGGCGACTCAGCGTGTCCGCAAGCTCGCGGTACACCCTGGTGTCGGCGTGTTGACCCTTCTTCGCCCGGGCGTCCGCCTTGGCACGCTCACGCTGCTGCGCCATCAGGTCCCGAAAGCCGACCTCGTCGACGCTGAGCCCTTGCTCGGACGCCATCTCAAGCGTCAGATCGATCGGGAAGCCAAAGGTGTCGTGCAATTGAAACGCCTGAGGCCCAGGAAGCTCGCTCGATCCAGACTGCTTGGTGGCGAGCGCGGCGTTGTCGAAGATCGTCGTACCGGCCTTGAGGGTCTGGCGGAACGCCTCTTCTTCGGCGTATGCGATGGCCGAGATGCGGTCCCACTGAGTGTCGAGTTCGGGGTAGGAGCGGCGCATCATCTGGTAGGACTGCGGCAACAGCTCGGGGAGCGTCGGCTCGTCGACTCCCAGCAGCCGCATCGAGCGTACCGCGCGTCGCAGGATCCGCCGCAGCACATAGCCGCGAGCCTCGTTGCCGGGCCTGACGCCGTCCGCGATGAGCATGAGGCCGCTGCGGACATGGTCGGCGACCACTCGCAGCCGTACGTCGTCGGTGTGGTCACCACCGTAGGTCTTGCCGGCGAGCTCAGCCGCTCTCTGCAGCACGGGGACGACCTCGTCGATCTCGTAGATGCTGCCCTTGTCCTGGAGCAGCATCGCCATCCGCTCGAGGCCCATCCCGGTGTCGATGTTCTTTGCGGGCAGGTCCTCGGCCACGTCGAAGTCGTCCTTGGCGCGGACCGCGCTGAGCCGGACCTGCATGAAGACCAGGTTCCAGAACTCCATGTAGCGGTCGCCGGCCTTCTCGATGTCGCCTTCCGGACCGTAAGCAGGGCCACGGTCGAGGAACAGCTCCGAGTCCGGACCGCCCGGGCCAGGAATGCCCATGTGCCAGTAGTTGTCCAGCTTGCCGAGCCGGTGGATCTTCTCGTCCGGCAGGCCCGCGATCTGCTTCCAGAGCCCGACCGACTCGTCGTCGTCGAAGTAGACCGAGACGTGCAGCTTGGACTCCGGCAGACCGTAGCCGCCCTCCGACCGAGGCTTGGTGACGAGATCCCAGGCCGCCGCAATCGCTCCCTTCTTGAAGTAGTCGCCGAACGAGAAGTTGCCGTTCATCTGGAAGAACGTGCCGTGCCGGTCGGTTTGGCCGACCTCCTCGATGTCATTGGTCCGCACGCACTTCTGCACGCTGACCGCGCGCCGGAAGGGCGCCGGCTCCTGGCCCAGGAAGTAGGGCACGAACGGCACCATGCCGGCGGCGACGAACAGCAGGTTGGGGTCGTCGAGGATCAGTGACGCACTCTGTATGACGGTGTGGTCCAGCTGTTCGAAGTGCGTGAGGAAGCGGCTCCGGATCTCAGCGGTCTCCATCGGCGCTGCTTTCGGTACTGGGGGCCGGACCGGCGGCGATCAGGCGGTGCGATACCGGCCCAGCCTCGAGCTGCGCGCACAGAACGGCCTCGCGTTGGGCCATCCCCTCCGCAACCGACTGGGTGAACACGTGCGCTCCGGCGCGCAGCGCCGCCACGCGTGCTCCGACGCCGTCAGGAGTGAACGCCTCTGCCGTGCGCCGCACCTTCACCAGCGCGTAGACGCCGGACGCCGCGCCCGCCACAAACCACAGTCCGCGGCTCACGGTGCGGCCTCCTGCACCGCGGCTGTCCGCCCCCGGCGTCGTCGCAGCTTGCGTTGCCTGCGTAGCTCGCGCCGAAACGCCAACGTCATGCGGAGCCGGTGCTCATCGTCGAGCGCCCGGCGAACTCCGTAGGCGAACGCAGTTGTCTTGATCAGCGGCCGGCCCAGCGTCACTGACGCAATTCGCGCCGTGGTGAGGTTGATCGACCCTGTGTCGACGTCGTCGAGCCGAGTGATCACCGCCACCTGGGCATCTGCCTCTGGAGGATCGGTCGGGGGCGTTGGCGAGGCGGCCGAGTCTGAAGGGAGTGGCTGCCGGGGGACTCGACGAGCCGTAGAGGAGCGAAGCGACAGGCCCGAGAGCCCTCGGTGGCCATGACCGGACTCAGCGGGGGCGCCCAGTTGGCGAACCTCGGTGCGCAGCCGGATCACCAGCCCGGCCAGCGCTACCACGGCCAGCACGAGGACGGCGACCACCGCTACCAGGACCTGCGTCATCGAGAGCCGCCTGCCTAGCCTTTCGTCGCGAAGCGTGTCGTCGGATCACCCTACAAGGGACCTCCGTCGGCACGCGCCTACGTTTCGCTTCGAGCCACCTGCATGCCCAGACTCTGACGGAGCCTCCTGCAGTTCGCCGCTCAGTCTTTGGGCTCCTCGTCAAGGATCTGCCTGATGGTACGCAGGCGCTGGGCGTAGTCAGCCTCGTTGCCGTGATCGGTTGGCTGGTAGTACTCGCGCTCGCGCAACCCATCGGGGGGGTGCCGCTGAGCCGCCACACCGCGGGGATCGTCGTGTGCGTAGCGATACCGCTTTCCGTGCCCGAGTGACGTGGCACCGGCGTAGTGGGCGTCCCGTAGGTGCGCGGGTACGGCGCCGGCCAAGCCGTTCGCAACGTCGGCGAGTGCTGCGTCGATCGCGGTGATGACGGCGTTGGACTTCGGGGCAAGCGACAATGCGATGACGGCCTGGGTGAGGTTGAGCCGGG
This sequence comes from Propionibacteriales bacterium, assembly GCA_038198965.1. GTDB lineage: Bacteria > Actinomycetota > Actinomycetes > Propionibacteriales > Nocardioidaceae > JAUJOE01. Next base: position 7,967 of record JBBPZH010000106.1, on the reverse strand, counting down.
CCTCCGGCATGCCGATCAGTTGGACCGCTTGCGCGGCAGCCACGGCAGTCGTCAACGCGGTCGGGTCAGCGAGACCGATGTCCTCGCTGGCGAGGATGACGAGTCGACGGGCGATGAACCGGGGGTCCTCCCCAGCGGTGATCATGCGGGCGAGGTAGTGCAGCGCGGCGTCGACGTCACTGCCGCGCACCGACTTGATGAATGCGCTGATCACGTCGTAGTGCTGGTCGCCCTGCCGGTCGTAACGTACGGCGGCCCGGTCGGCAACCGATTGCAGGTCATCGACGGTCACGACCGGGGTTCCAGCGTCAGTGGCAGCCGCAGCCGCCGACTCCAGGTACGTAAGGGCCCGGCGGGCGTCTCCACCGGCGAGTCGCACCAGGAGGTCGCTGGCCCGCGGCTGCAGGCTGACCGAGTCGGCGAGCCCGCGCTCGTCACCGAGAGCCCGCTCGACTACGGCACGCACGGCGTCGTCGCTCAGCGGTTCGAGCGCCAGCAGCAGCGAGCGGGACATTAGCGGTGAGATGACCGAGAAGAAGGGGTTCTCGGTGGTCGCCGCGATGAGCGTCACCCCACGGTTCTCGACACCGGGCAGCAAGGCGTCCTGCTGGGCCTTGCTGAAGCGGTGCACCTCGTCGATGAACAGCACGGTCTCCGGTCCACCAGCGGCGAGCGTCCGGCGAGCCACCTCGATTGCGTCCCGCACCTCTTTTACGCCGGCAGCTACCGCTGAGATCTCGACGAAGCGACGCTTCGTCGAGGCTGACACGACAGCAGCAATTGTCGTCTTGCCGGTCCCCGGTGGTCCCCACAGCACCAGCGCAGTCGGCCGGTCGGCCTCGACCAGCTGCCGCAGCGGTGACCCGTCGGCAAGCAGATGGTCCTGCCCGACGAGCTCCTCAAGGGTCTGAGGTCGCATCCGCACGGCCAGCGGCCTGGAGTGGCGTACCGGCTCAGCCAACGCACCCCCGGCGGCCACCGGGGGTGGGACCGGGACGACCTCGAACAGCGCCTCCTCGCCCACCACCCAACCCTAGGGCTAAGCGACGGAGTCGCTGAAAGGGAGCGGCTGGTGCGGACTCGAAAGCCTGTGGCACTTGCTGAAGGGAGTGACTAGTGGGGGACTCGAAGGGCCGTGCGCCTTGCGGCGTGAAGGGAGCGGCCGGTGCGGACTCGAAGGGCCGTCAAAGAGCGAAGCGAAGGCCCGAGAGCCGTGCCGGTCGCGACCGGACTGGCGGCCAGTGCGGTTAGATGGCAGAGGACCCCGTCGACGGACGGTGACCGGCTGCCTCGCCGGTGGACGAGCCATTCGTTGAACCCACGGCCGTCGACCTTTCGGTGACACCCGGCACCTGCACGACCCGCAACGGCTCGGCGAAGTGACAGGCGACCAGGCGACCACCGACTTCGTAGAGCGGTGGCACCTTCTCCGCGCACACGTCCTGGGCCTTCCAGCACCTGGTGCGGAACCGGCATCCGGACGGTGGGTTGATCGGGCTCGGTACGTCGCCTGTGAGCCGGATGCGTTCGCGGCGCCCCCCGATCGCCGCCTGCTTGACGTCGGGCGCCGCGGATAGCAAAGCCTGAGTGTAGGGGTGGTGCGGTGTGCTGTAGATCTGCTCGCGCGATCCCATCTCGACGATCTTCCCGAGATACATGACGGCCACATTCGGGCAGAAGTGCCGGATCACCGCCAGGTCGTGGGCGATGAACAAGAACGCGATGTTGAACTCACGCTGCAGGTCTTGCAGCAGGTTGACGACCTGGGCCTGAATGGAGACGTCGAGGGCAGAGACTGGTTCGTCGGCAACGATGAGCTTGGGCCGGAGCGCCAGTGCGCGCGCGATGCCGATGCGCTGCCGCTGTCCGCCGGAGAACTCACTCGGGTAGCGGTTGTAGTGCTCGGGGTTGAGTCCCACGACTTCGAGCAGCTCTTGGACACGAGCGATGATCTTGTCTTTGGGGTCCGTCTTGTGGACTTCCATCGGCGTCCCGACGATCTTGCCGACGGTGTGCCGCGGGTTCAGCGAGGAGTACGGGTCCTGGAAGATCAGCTGGATGTCTCGGCGGTACGGGTGCATCTCCTTGGTGGAGAGAGTCCCGATTTCCTTGCCCTCGAAAACCATTGAGCCAGACGTCGGCTCATACAACCGCGTGAGTACTCTGCCGGTCGTCGTCTTGCCGCAACCGGACTCCCCTACTAAACCGAGAGCTTGGCCCCGGTCGAGGGTAAAGCTGACGCCGTCGAGCGCCTGCACCTGACCGATCGTTCGCTTGATAATTCCGGAGGACTTGACCGGGAAGTACTTGACGAGGTTCTTGACCACCAGCAGGGGTTGTGAGCCGTTGCTCGACGCAGACTCCGCAGCTGGGACAGTCGAAACGTCGGCCTCGCTGACGGAGGACCCAGCCGGGGCGTTGCTGTCGGTTGCTGACGTGATCTCGCTCACCCCAGGATCTCCTGCTTGACAGTGTCTTCGTAGATGGTCTCCGGGTCCTCTATATGACAGCGACGCGTGTGGTAGTCACCGCGCGGGCTCGGCCGAAGCAGCGGCAGCTCGGTCACACAGCGGTTGCCCTCGACCTGGTCTTGGAACCGGCAGCGGGGATGGAACGAGCAACCGCTCGGCGGGCTGAGCAGGCTCGGCGGCGTGCCCGGAATGGGTACAAGGGGCTTGTCGACGTCGGAGATGGTGTCGGGGACGCTGCTCAGCAGCCCCCAGGTGTAGGGCATCTGAGGGTGGGTGAGCACTTCCTTTGTCGGGCCGTACTCGACGGCTCGGCCGGCGTACATCACCAACGTGTCGTCGGCGATCTCGGCGATCACACCCAGGTCGTGGGTGACCATGATGACAGCGGAGCAGAACTCTTTCTGGAGGGTCTGGATCAGGTCGAGGATCTGCGCTTGCACGGTCACGTCGAGCGCCGTGGTTGGCTCGTCGGCGATGAGCAGCTTGGGGTTGTTGACGAGCGACATGGCGATCATGGCGCGCTGCCGCATACCGCCGGAGAACTGGTGCGGGTAGTCGTCAACCCGCCGGTCGGGCTGGGGGATGCCGACGAGGTCGAGCATTTCCACGGCCCGACGCTTCGCGACGGAGCTCGACACGTTGTTGTGGATGCGGTAGGCCTCGACGATTTGGGCCCCGATGGTGAAGAACGGGTGCAACGCCGACAGTGCGTCTTGGAAGATCATCGCGACTTCACTGCCCCGGATGGCACGCATCGTCGACTCGGAGGCTCCGACGATCTCCTTGCCGTCCAGCAAGATGGAACCCGTGAGCTTGGTCCGCTTGATGTCGTGCAGCCCGAGCAATGCCATGGACGAGACGCTCTTGCCCGATCCGGACTCCCCGACGATGCCGAGCGTCTTCCCGGTCTCGACGCTGTAACTCAGGTCGGTAACCGCGTGCACCAGGCCGTTGTGGGTTGGGAAGGTGACCGTGAGGTTGTCGACCTGAAGATACGGTCCCTCGGAGCTCGCCGACTGGCTTGGCGCCGCGGGGCGTTCCTCAGCACGTACGTCGGTCACGTGAGCCTCACTCGGGGGTCGAGGACACTGTACATAACGTCGACGATGATGTTCGCCAGGACGATGATGATAGCGGCGAACAGCACAGTTCCGTTTACTGCCGGATAGTCCAGGTGCCTGACCGCATCGAGTGAATACTTCCCGATCCCGTTGATATCGAAAATCTGCTCGATGATGATCGTGCCCGACAGCAAGAACGCGAAGTCGATGCCGAAGATCGTGACGATTGGCACGATGGCCGCCCGTAGCGCGTGCTTGAACACCGTCTTGTTGAGCGACACGCCTTTTGCCGTCGCCGATCTGACGTAGTCCTCACCCAGCGACTCCACCATCTGCGTGCGCCCATATCGCGCATAGTTGGTCGAGCCGGTGATCCCCAGGGCGAGCCAAGGCAAAATCAACCCCGCCGCCCACGCGCCTGGGCTGTGCAGGATGGAGTGATACCCCGACTGCGGCAGGAGGTGCCAGGTGTTGAAGAGATAGATCCAGGCCAGCAGGAAGATGACGAACGGAGGGAACGAGCTGATGATGAGGCTCGACGTCACCAGGCTCCGGTCGGTGAAACTGCCCCGCAGGCGAGCGGCGATCGAGCCCATGCCCAGCCCGAGCACCAGCTCGATGATGGCTCCCCCGATGGCGATCGAAAGTGTCGCTGGGAACTTCGTGGTCAGCTGGGAACGGACCTCGGTGGTGTCCAGATAGGAGATGCCCAAGCATGGCGCCGAGCACTTGTACTCGGCGGAGCCCTGGTGGACGGTGCGGTCGACGAACAGGCCCTTGACGAAGGTGCCGTACTGCTGGAAGAAGGACTGATCCAGGCCCAGCGAGTGGGTGTAGAGCTGCATGCGGTCCTGAGTGCACCGACCGTTGTTGTTGCACAGCGTCGCCGCGGGATTCGCGGGGCCGAAGACGAACAGGGCGAACACCATGACCGAGGTGACGACAATGACGAGGAAGGCCGCGACCAGCCTGCGGACGATGTAGCCGACCATGACAACTCCACTTCCTCAGGCGCTGCGACGCGGTGACTCGAGTACTGCCGTGCTGCTGATGTGCAATTTCAAGTGAGTAGGTGTGGGGTGGGCCGGGGAGGCCCACCCCACACCCGAGGTGGTGCACCAGATCACAAGGGTCTGGCGGGACTTGCTAGCTGACCCACATGTCCTTCCAGGTCGGCATACCGAAGGTGTCATCGACGAGCATGTTGTGCACCTTCGTTCCCTGCGTCATGGCGGCGCCTCCGTAGCCGGTCAGCACGACCGGGAAGTACTTCGTCATGATGTATTTGTCGAGCGCGTTCCAGGCAGCAGGCTGCTTGCTGATCGGCATCTGCTGGATCGCCTTCATCCGGTTGTCGACGTCCTTCGACGAGAACGCTTCGTAGTTGCTTCCGAAGCCGGCGCTCTTGATGTCGGTCGTCTGGAACTCCGGTGGCATCCAGGAGGCGCCACCCGGCCAGTCCGAGCACCATCCGACGGCGCGCACATTGATCGCCGCATCCGGGTTGGTGAGGTAGTTGGCCACATAGTTCGCCGACGTGGTCGCCACCGGTTGCGGATCGAAGCCCGCCGCCGTCAGCGCCTGCACAACGACGTTCTTCACCGCAACCGACTCAGGAACGTCGGTCGAGTACGCGAACTTGATCGCGTAGTGCATGTTGCCGGACTGCTGCAACAGCTGCTTGGCCTTGGCCGGATCGGTCGATCCCGGAGTGTGCCCTGGCAGCGGGTTGTACTGCGTGCGACCAGGAATCCCCGGCGGCATGACGTTCCATGCCGGGATCCGCGTCACGCCCTGGATGTAGCCACCGGCAGCCCAAGCCGCCTGGTAGGGGTAGGCGTAGGCCAGTGCCTGACGAACCTTGATGTCAGTGATCTTCCGGTTGTCCGGGTACCACATGAACGTGCAAGGCTCACCACCCTTGACCAGCTGGTTGGGTGCTTGCTGCGTGAACTTCTGGTAGTCCGCTGCCAGCACCGGGTCGTACGAGATCGTCGTCGCACCGCTACCGGAGTTGGACAAGATCGTCTCATCGATCTTGGCGCTGTCGGTGGAGAAGTCGAACTTGAACTCGTTGATGTACTGGTGACGACCCGGGTCGGTCTTCGGGTCCCACTGGGTGTTCTTCACCAGCGTCAGGCTTTGACCTGGCGTGTACTGCGCGAACTTGTAGGGACCTGTCGCCAGCGGGTGTTGCTTGTACTTCGCCGGGTCAGACGCCGAGCCTGGAGGGATCGGGCCCATCGCCGGGAAGGTGCCCCAGTACGGCATGTCCGGGAAGGGTTGCGACATCTTGATCGTGATCGTCTGGCCCTTGATCGTGACGCCGTCGTAGTTCCCTGACTTGTAGGGACCCTTGTAGGTGTCGCCGTGCAGGAAGTACTGGTTGCTGTAGTTGGCTCCGCCGGGGAACGTCGACCGGTCGAAGGACCGCTCGATGCCGTACTTGATGTCCTGTGGCGTCACCGGTTGACCGTTCTCGTACTTGATTCCCTTCCGCAACGTGAACTGCCAACTCGTGAAGTTCTTGTTCGGGGTCCCGATGTCGGTCGCCAGGTCGGGGACCAGGATCATGCCCTTGGTCTTCGGGTCGTAGACGTACTGAGTCAGCGACCGAGTGACCAGGCCCTCGAGGATCGAGCTTGTGTTGGTGTAGTAGGCCTCGGTCGGGTCCATGGTGGTCGCGCCAACGTTGCTCAGCACGGTCAAGGTGCCGCCGGACTTGGCGCCAGGGATCGGCGCTGCCGGAGCAGAGCGGGTCGGGTCCTTGCCCTGGCCGCCTGAGGCTCCGGAGCCGATCTGGGTCTGGTTCGATGAACCCGGAGTGCTGGCGCCGTTCGTAGTGCTGCCCGACCCGCCACATGCGGCGAGAGCGAGCAATCCAACCGCTGAGACAGCGGTAATCGGTTTCTTCAACCGCATATGGTTACCTACCCTTTCTGGTAAAGGTTCTGCTTTCCGTCACTGACGTAGGTCACTGACGAGTTCCGGGGTCGAAGGCGTCTCGCACGGAGTCGCCGAGCAGGTTGAGCGTGATGACCAGGATCAGCAGCACGAACACCGGCGCATACAGATACAGCGGGTATGTCGAGTAGTAGTTCTGCGCGTTCTCGATGATCTGACCCAGCGATGGCGAGCCGGTGATGCCGATGCCGAGGAACGACAGCACTGCTTCGGCCGAGATGTACGCCGGCAGGGTCAGCGACAGCGACACGATGATGGGTCCGGCCAGGTTGGGCAGCAGCTCCCGGAAGAGGATGCGTCCGGTCGGCGAGCCGATGACCTGGGCGGCTTGGATGAACTCGCGTTCGCGCAGTGAGATGACGTAGCCGCGGATCAGCCGGGCCAGACCCATCCAGCCGAAGACCACCAAGATGGCGATCAACGAGAAGATCTGAGCCTTGTTCAACGCCGACTCGTTGGTGGCGAACCGGCTGGTGATGATCGGCGCCAGGGAGATCGCCCCGATGAGGAACGGGAAGCACAAGAACACGTCGATCATGAACGTGATGACACGGTCGAGCGTGCCCCGGGAGAAGCCGGCCATGAGCCCGAGCACGATGCCTATGACCATGCTCACGATGGTGGCGACCAACCCGATGAACATGTCGGTGCGCAGGCCGTAGAGCAACCAGGCCGTGTTGTCCTGCCCGGTGCTGGGGGTGATGCCCAGCGGGTGGGCCATCGTGAAGGGGAAGTCCGGCGGGCCGACACTCGGCAGGTTGCCGCTGGCCAGGTTGATGTTGTTGAAGTCAGGCTGGGTTGTCAGCTCGCCCCATGGCCAGTACGTCGTGATGACCGGCGCCAGCAGGGCCATCAGAACGAGTAGCCCGATGACCGTGATGTTGAAGATGGCGAGTTTGTCGCTGCGGAGCCGCTCGAGAGCGATCTGGGTAGGCGAGCGGCCGGCAATCTGCTTTTCGCCGGCTGGTTCGGCGTCGTCGACGGGCCCGTTGCTGATCGAGTCGATGTCAACGACAGTCATATGTGACCTTCCGGACGGATGCGGCTGCTCCCAGGAGCCAAAAGGACTGTATTCCACCGCTTATCAAGGTTGGGGGCACGACAGGTAACGATCTGGGAACACTCGCTCAGGCGGTGGGACGGGCGTCAATACCGGCTTCCTTGCGTTGGGCGGCTGTGATGGGGGCCGGTGCACCCGTCAGCGGATCGGCGCCTGAGGCAGTTTTGGGGAAGGCGATGACGTCCCGGATCGAGTCGGCGCCGGCCAGCAAGGCACAGAGGCGGTCGATCCCCAAGGCGATGCCGCCGTGCGGAGGGGCGCCGTACGCCAGCGCGTCGAGCAGGAAACCGAACTGACTCTGCGCCTCAGTGCCGCTCATGCCGATCACCGAGAAGACCCGCTGCTGCATCTCGGGACGGTGGATGCGGATCGAGCCCCCACCGATCTCCGAGCCGTTGAGGACGATGTCGT
>JBBPZH010000105.1:0-12151 GCA_038198965.1 Propionibacteriales bacterium | reverse complement strand
TCGAGAACGATCGCCGCGAGCGTGTGTGGACCTTCCATCTGCACGGTCAACTCAAGGTGTTCGAGTGCCCGCTCGCACTCTTCCGCCTCGGTTGCCGCGTGGAAGACGGAGCGGTACAGGAACGGCCCGAAGAAGTGCACGACACCGGCCGCCGCGGAGTCGTTCGGCCAGCGGCGCGGGTCGCCGGTCAGGTTGACGGCAAGCTGGGTGCCGCCGTGGTAGCTGCGGTAGGTGGAAAGCACCTTTGGCCGGCCCGTGTGCAGCCGCGCCATCCGTACGGCGTTCTCTATCGCCTCCGCACCACCGTTGGTGAAGAAGACGCTGTTCGGCGTGCGCTGCTCGTCGCGTGGGGCGAGCTCGGTGATGAGCCGTGCGGCCTCGCCGCGCTGCTCGTTGGCGTGCTGCGGCGCCACGGTACAGAGGCGGGCAGCCTGTTCTTGAATGGCCGCTACCACCTTCGGGTGCTGATGGCCGATGTTGGTGTTGACGAGCTGGGACGCGAAGTCGAGATAGCGGTTGCCGTCGTGGTCCCAGAAGTACGATCCCTCTGCCCCGGCGATCGCCATCGGCGAGATGAGCTTTTGTGCCGACCAGGAGTGGAAGACGTAGGTCCGATCCAGAGCGAGCACACGCTCGCCAGCCGCCGGATCAGCGGAGTCAATAGCGGTCATCGCGCACCTTCTCGCACGGGACTTCGGACGTCAGGCGTTCAGCGGAAAACCAAGGTTGAGGCCGCCGTGGCTGGGATCGAGCCAGCGTGACGTGACGACCTTGCCCCGGGTGAAGAAATGCACGCCCTCCATGCCGTGGGCATGCGTGTCGCCGAACAGCGAGTTCTTCCAGCCACCGAAGGAGTAGTAGGCCATCGGGACGGGGATGGCAACGTTGACTCCCACCATGCCGACCTCGACGTCGAACTGGAACCGCCGTGCGGCGCCGCCGTCGTTGGTGAAGATCGCTGTGCCGTTGCCATACGGATTGGTGTTGACGAGCTCAAGCGCAGCCTCGTAGGTGGGAACGCGGACGACGCCGAGCACCGGACCGAAGATCTCATCGGTGTAGATGCTCATGTCCCTCTCGACCCGATCGAAGAGTGTCGGACCGAGCCAGAAGCCGTCGTCGTTGCCGTCTACCCCGACGTCACGGCCGTCGACCAGGAGCTCGGCGCCGGCCTTCGTACCGGCATCGAGGTAGGAGGCCACCCGGTCGCGGTGCTGCCGGGTAATCAACGGCCCCATGTCGCAGCCGCGGCGTCCGTCGCCCACGCTCAGCGTGCTCATCCGCTCGCGAATCCTGCTGACGAGCTCATCCGCGACCGGCTCGACGGCGACGACCGTGGACACCGCCATGCAACGCTCGCCCGCCGAGCCGAATCCGGCGTTGACTGCGGCGTCTGCGGCCAGGTCGAGGTCTGCGTCGGGCAGCACGACCATGTGATTCTTGGCCCCGCCTAGCGCCTGCACCCGCTTGCCGTGCTGTGTCCCGGTCTCGTACACGTACCGCGCGACTGGCGTCGAACCGACGAACGACACCGACCGCACGTCCGGGTGCTCCAGCAGTCCGTCGACAGCCACCTTGTCGCCGTGCAGAACCGTGAACACGCCGTCGGGCAGGCCGGCCTCCGACCACAGCTCGGCGAGGAAGTTCGATGCCGATGGGTCCTTCTCACTGGGTTTGAGCACCACGGTGTTACCGGCCGCGATGGCGATCGGGAAGAACCACATCGGCACCATCGCGGGGAAGTTGAACGGCGAGATGATCGCGGACACGCCGACGGGCTGGCGGATGGAGTACACGTCCACACCGCTGGACGCACCTTCGGTGTAACCGCCCTTGAGCAGGTGCGGGATCCCGCAGGCGAACTCCACCGCCTCCTGTCCGCGCATAACCTCACCGAGCGCATCGGCGGCCACCTTGCCGTGCTCGGCGGTGATGATTTCGGCCAGCTCGCCCTTTCTGACGTTGAGCAGCTCGCGGAACGCGAACAAGATCTGCGTACGTCGAGTCAGCGATGTCGCCCGCCACTCGGGGAGAGCGGCCTTGGCGGAGGCGACGGCGGAGTCGACGTCCTCGGCGCTGGCAAAGGCAACGCGCCGAGACACCTCGCCGGTCGCCGGGTCGAAGACGTCCCCGGTCCGTTCGCCCGACCCTGTCCACGGTTTACCACCTAGCCAGTGCTGGACGATCGCAAGCGAACTGGACTCGGAAGAGCGGGTGCTTGTCGCTGACGTGGTTGGCATGGCGCAAAGTCTGCCAGCCGCCGCACGGCTCGAGAAGCCCGCCAAGCGTGTGATCCACGTCGAGTTCGCTGGCCCAGCCTCGTGGACTTGTACGACGTATTGCTCGACCCGTTGGCCGAGTCCCGGGGTGGCATTGAACCGCGCCATTGCCATGGAGATGGCCGAAGGTCCTGATGCCTCACGGGTGCGGCCAGTAGTCGCGCTTCGGTCGGTGGGATCAGAACGAGAACCGGACGAAGGTATGAAGTACGTCCGATCAAGCGCGGAGGTGCTTCGTGAAGTACATGATGTTCGTAGCCGTCGACGGCCAGCCGACACGTCCGACGCTTCAGAGGCAGATATCGAAAACTGGTTCGCCGACGTCAACGGGCGCTGTGGGCGGGCCCTGACTGGCTCGTTCATCCTCACGATGGCCGTTGATTCACCTATCGACGTCCCGGAGAGCTACCGCCCGGCCACCTCGTACGGCTGGTCGCAGCAGAGCTCGATGTGTCTGTTGGCGGCGCCGGCAGCGGACTCGAGCAAGGCGGAGACCTGGCGAGCCGTTCGCCGGTGATGGTCGTTCCATCTGGTGAGGTCGCGGAGGTGCGCCGAGCGGATTGCTGGGGCCGGGCACCATCGAACTGGTTGTCGTTCGTCCTCGTGGAGCGCGTGCCAGGTCAGATCCAACGTCCGTTGCACCAGCTGGGTATGCACAGCGAGCGGTCCACCGGCGGCCTGCACGATGCCGCCAACGAGACAGACGCCGGAAACCGGTCGGTCGATCGCAAGGTGGGCGCGATGAGCGGTCAGCTTGACTTCCCGGCCTTGAGCATCGCGGACCGCGAACCAAGCGCCTTGGATCCATCCGACATTGACCATGACGATCGCGTCTTCGAGAAGCGCACGCATGTTGTGAAGTTCTAACCTACGAACGGCGAGCACGTCGTGCCGCGCAAGCCGTCGGCGTTCAGCCTTGCGCGTCCGCCGGCGGCCGGGGTAACGCTGAGGGTCGACGTTGACGGCGCTTGAAGTCGTCACAGCAATGCTCATGAGGGCGTTCCGTTCATCGGGTCGGCCCAGATCGAACCGGGCCTGCCCAATAACTGTTCCCCGCTGCTTGGACGTTTGCAAGCGCCGTCGACAGTTGATCCCGATCGGAAACTAGGTCTCAAACCTCGAGCGGCCCCGCGGCGTCGCGAGGTCCGGGATCTGAGGCGGGGTCGCGGGCGGAGTCTCTTGCAGCAACCGCTCAACCTCGGTCAGGGCACGATCGAGCTGTACGTCACGGCCGGCCACCCGGTCTTGTGGGCTGACGGGTTGTTCGATGTCGGGTTCGACGCCGTAATTCTCCACGCTCCAGCCCAGGTTCTCGAACCAGAATGAATACCGCGGCTGCGTGACCAGAGTGCCGTCCACGAGGGAGTACCGGCCGTCATACCCGACCACCCCACCCCAGGTGCGGGTGCCGACGACTGGGCCCAAGCCGAGGGACTGGATCGCTGCTGTGATGATGTCTCCGTCTGAGCCGGCGAACATGTCTGCGATCGCAACCAAGGGTCCGCGTCGAGCGTCGCCCGGGTATGAGTTGGGGCCGTAGCCGCGGACCAGGTCCCAGCCGATGATCTTGCGCGCGAGCTTTTCCAGAACCAGTTGCGAGGTGTGGCCGCCGCTGTTGCTGCGCACGTCCACGATGAGCGCGTCGCGGGGCACTTCTGTCCGTAGGTCGCGATGCAGTTGAGCCCATCCGGCCGACATCATGTCGGGGACGTGGAGGTATCCGACCTTGCCGCCGGTTTGGGCGTGCACGTAGGCGCGCCGGTCTGCGACCCAGTCCTGGTAGCGCAACGGGAACTCGTCGGCGAGTGGCAGTACGACGACCCGTCGGGTCTCCGCGCCACCATCCGGCCGCAAGGTGACCTCGACCGGCCCGCCGGCCTTTCCGACCAGAAGCGAGAGGGGGCTTGCCGTGCGGCTCGTCGCAACGCCGTCGACGGCGACGATCTCGTCGCCGGTCCGAGCATGGACTCCAGGCGCCAGCAACGGTGACCGGGCGGAGCGATCGGAGGGGTCGCCGGGCACGACGCGTTTGATGACCCAGGCGCCCTCACGGTATTCGAGGTCCGCCCCGAGGAGGCCTTGGCGGTTGTCCGGGTCGGCGTCGGCTGGTGGCGGGATTGCATAGGCGTGACTGCTGCCGAGTTCGCCTTGCATCTCCCAGATGACGTCGATGAGATCGTCGTGTGAACCTAGTCGATCGAGCATGGGCTCATATCTGTCGCGGGCGGCCTGCCAGTCGACTCCGCCCATGTCCTCGCGCCAGAAGTGGTCACGCATCAACCGCCACGCCTCATCGAGCATCTGGCGCCATTCGGCGGACGGGTCCACTTCTACGGTGAGCCGGTCAAGGTCGACGCTCACAACGGTGTTGTCGCCGTCCTCCTTTGGAGATGCGGGTTTGTCACTTGGTACGACACTCACGCGGTTGTGGTCGACGACCAGCAGCCAGTTGCCGTCGCCAGTGAGCTCGACGTGGTCGGCGGAGGCCGCCACGGTCGTCAGCCGCGAAGTGCGCAGGTCGAAATGCTCGGCTCGGGCTCGTTCGGGCTCGGAGTCGACCGTTGCTCGGTTGTCCCCGAGTTCGCCGCTTAATGGTTCGCGCAGCCAAGTCAACCCGTGCTTGGCCGCAGCGAGCCCGCAATAGCGGCCCGCCTCGACTGGGACGGCCACGATGCGGTGCTCCAGACCGTCGACATCCACGGTGGTTCTCGGTGCGGTCCGCCGCGTGCGCGTGGACGGGGACTCCGGTGTGGCGTGCTCATCCACGTCGGACGGCCGCTCTTCGGCTATGGCCTCCAGGGCAGCCTGTTCAGGCTCCGGCGGCTCCAGCGGACGGCCGCCGACGATTGGGTCGAACGGCGAAGGGTCGTCCGCGGTCAAGGCAACCAGATGTGGTCGGCACCCGGTCGGAAATGACAGATCGAAGGAGAACGAGTCGTAGACGGGGTCCAGACTGCGGATGGAAAGGAACGCAAGGTACTTCCCGTCGAGGGTGAACACCGGGTCCGTATCCGTGAAGCGCAGCGACGTCACCGCCACGACGTTGCCTTGGTCGAGATTGGAAATCTTGATCTGTCGCAGCGGGCGCGGCCCGGGATCCTCCCACGGCCCCGGCCCGGACGCCGACCAGGCGAGCCAGCGCGAGTCTGGTGAAAACGCCAAGCCAGACATGTCTCCTGTAGTGGAGTCGACCTGTTCAGGTACGACGACGCCGGTGATCTCGGCGGCAGGTACGTCGCACGTCAGAACCCTTCCGTCGTGGGTGGCCAGCGCGATCCGGTGACCGTCCGGTGACGCGCACATCTCGAGGACTCGACCGATTCCTCCCGCTGCGACAAGGGTTTGCGGCACTGCGTCAGGGGAGTGGAGGTCGAGCAGCTCGACAGCGTCGTCGCCGTCGACGTCACTCACCCACGCGACGCGGACGTCGTTGAGCACAACAGGGAGTCGCCGACGCACGGCTGACCCGGTCGCACATGTGCGCGCGGGGCCACCGTGGTGGCTGACCCAGGTGATGGTGCCCCGGGACTCGATCGCTGACGCTCGCCCGGTGCGGTCGGGGCTAATCGTTCCCAAGTGGCTGGCGGCCTTGACCCGATAGGGACGCAGCAGAGGACGCGCACTGCCAAGGGGCAGGTCAAGGCGACGCGGCTCGACTCCGTCGTCCATCGAGTCGAGTAGGAACACCTGTCCACCAGCGCAGTACACGACCTGTCGACCATCGGTGCTGGCATGCCTGGCATAGAGGCCGGTGGCTGTCCTGCACGACAACTGGGACGTAGTCGGCGCTTCGCGCCCGACCACTGCACTGTAGAGCTGCCCGTGACCCTCATGGTCGGAGCAGAAGCCGATCCGCTGCCGCCCATCGTCTCCGGTTGTCCACACCGGAAAGGCCAGACTCGACGGCAGCTCAGCAAAGATGCGCTCGAAGGTTCCAGCCCCCTCCTGATCGAGCCACAACTGGCTCGCTGTGCCACCGCGATAACGCTTCCATCGGGCTGGCTCGCTCCAGAAGTACGTGGAGAGCAGGACACCGCCTTCAGGGCCGATCGAGACATCGCCAGCCCAGCCGTATGGCAGCCGCCGACTCGGGCCCCCGTCGACTGGCACAGCATGAGCGAACATCCTCACCATGCCGCCTTCGCCCGTCGTACTGAGGACCATCACCTCCTGCTCGGACGCCCAGCCAGTCACCCTGGTCCCTGGTTGACCCCAGTGAGTGAGCTGGCGAGAGACGCCGCCTTCGATCGGCGCAACGTGAACCTCGTTCGCGCCGAATCGTCGAGCCACCCATGCCACCAAAGAGCCATCGGGCGAAATCCGCGGTGTCAGCGCGGGCGAGCAGTCGGCGGTGAGGCGGTGAGTCCGGCCACCTCCGGTGTCAGCGAGCCAGACGTCGTCCTCGGCAATGAACACGAGGAGATCATCACGGACATGCGGATAACGCAGGTATCCATCGGTCGCCATTGCAAGGAGACTAGTGATCCGGCCCGCTCACGGACACGTGGTCAGCCAGGTTCGGCCCTGTCGACATGCGGGCGCTGCCGTTGCGCGGTACCGCGGATTTCAGGGTATGTGTAGTGCATGACAAAGAAGCGCACGATCATCGGTGTCGACGTCGGCGGGACCGGCATCAAGGCCGCTGTGGTCGACCTTACGAAGGGGTCTCTGGTCACCCCACGCGTCAAGGTGGACACGCCTCATCCGGCGACCCCTGAAAAGGTTTCGGGAGTTATCGCCAAGCTTGTCGCCGATGCGGCACCAGACGATGGGTCTCCCGTCGGGGTGACGGTGCCCGGCGTAGTGCGGTCGGGCGTGGTGCACTCCGCCGCGAATATCGACAAGTCATGGATCGGCACCGACGCCGATCGAATGCTCGAGCAGACGTTGCATCGACCCGTTCGGGTGCTCAACGACGCCGACGCGTCCGGGTACGCCGAGGTCGCCTTCGGCAGCGCCAAGGGCAGAGAAGGCCTCGTGTTGATGACCACCCTCGGCACCGGGATCGGCTCTGCTTTTGTGTACGACGGGATGCTGGTCCCTAACACCGAACTCGGCCATATCGAGATCGACGGTCACGACGCCGAGGCCAAGGCGTCCAACACGGCCCGTGAGCGAGAAGACATGAGCTGGAAGACATGGGCCAAGCGCCTGACGACGTACTACCGGAAGCTCGAGCAGTTGTTCAGTCCTGACCTGTTCGTGGTCGGTGGAGGCGTCAGCAAGAATGGGGCGAAGTTCCTGCCGTTGATCGACATTGAGACCGAGATGGTGCCAGCGGCGCTCGGCAACGAGGCCGGCATCATCGGCGCCGCGCTCATTGCCCAAGAAGATGCCAACGGCTGAGCTACGCCGCCCCGAACTCCGACGTGACGGCGCCCTCCGCGAACAAAAGGACTGTCAGATGGACATGAAGCTCGAGCTCGTACCGATCCCGGTCGCCGATGTCGACCGCGCCAAGCAGTTCTACATCGAGCGACTCGGTTTCATCGAAGACGTCGACGTGCGGCCGATGGACCGGGTGCGGGTGGTGCAGCTGACGCCGCCAGGCTCCGCGTGCTCGATCGGCATGGGGACAGGTCTGCCGGCGTACGACGAGATGCAGCCCGGCGCGATCAAGACTTTGCACCTGGTGGTCGCCGACATCGAACAAGCCCGCTCAGAGCTGGTCGGGCGGGGCGTTCAGGTCAGCCCGGTGCAGGACGTGGGCGGCGGCGTCAAGTACGCCGGCTTCAGCGACCCGGACGGCAACACCTTGACGCTGCAGGAGATGCCCTGGCGGACCGGAGACCAGTTCTAGCTCGGTTCCTCCAGACCACGCGGGCTGTCTGCGTCAGTACGCTGCGCGTTGTGCGTACGTTGCTAGTGCCTCAAGCGAATGCTGGTGGGGGTACGGGCCATGAGAGAGCCTTGCAACGCCGAGCGTTTCGAGGACATCGGGTGGGCTGATGCCAGGCACCGCCAGCAGGCTGAGCCGGCCAGGTCCGAAGCTCTCCACGAGTCTGCTGATGCTTGAGGTGTCGGTGCAGCCGGGCACGAAGATGCAGTCGGCTCCGGCCTCCAGATACGAGGTGCCGCGCCCGATGCTCTCAGAGCACTTCGCGTCCTCGTCGTCGTCGCTGTCTGCAAGGTAGACGTCGGTACGTGCGTTGAGAACGATGGGGACGTTTCGAGCCTCACCGGCAGCGACCGCGGCCGCTACGTGCTGGCACATCTCGGTGGCAGGGCACATCGCATCTTCAAGGTTCGCACCGACGACGCCAAGGTCAACAGCGGCCCGGATTGTCTCGGCGACGTCGCCATATCCACGTTCGAGGTCTGCGGTCACGGGCTCTACGGCGGCGCAGATCTGCTGAAGCACCGCGAGATGCAGGTCGAGCGGTATGTGCTCGCCATCGTCGTATCCGTGAGTCGCGGCGATCGCAGCCGACGCCGTAGCGATAGCCGTGCAGTGGGGCGTAGCAGCAACCGTGCGGGCAGAGGCCACGTCCAGACGTTGACCAGCTCCAACAGCTGCGGTGCCGAGTGGAGCCGACGAAGTCGGTCTGCCCGGTCGGCTTGGGCTGGTTGCGGGATCATGCCGAAGCGTAAGCCGCTGCAGATAGGGAACTGGCGCGCCGCTTCAGCCATGTCCGTGCGGCCGTCGACAGCAGCTGTCATCGAGCGGGGAGTCGGTCGGTTCTCACTTGGTGCCTTGGGCTGGCGGCGGTCACCTCATGCAGCCACCGGGGCGTCAGCCGAAGTAGGTCGAGCGCGTGGTCGCGACCCGTCATGCCGCTGCTGGATCCGCAGTCCGGTTATCGACGCTGGCCAACCGTGAGGGCGGGGGCTCCCGGTGGGGTCGGCAGGGTGTGCACCGACGCCAACCCGGCTGACTCGAGCAATTCCCGCGCTTCGTTTCCTGCGATCGGGGTGCCGCCGTAAGCGAGGATGCGCAGTCTTATGAGGGCATCATCGAGCGGGGCTTCGTCGAACTTGCCATGTCCGAGCAGCAGCCATCCGCCGGAGCGCAGCGCTCGCACCACCTTGGGTAACCCGGCGCGCAACGGCTCGGGCGGCACAACGGGGCCGGTAGCCATGCCAGGTCGTACGCCGCCTCTTCTTCGATCGCTGTGACGTCCCGCTCGCGCAGGTGCACGCGATCGGCGACCGGCGTGCCGGCCACGTAGTCGCGCCCGAGAGCGAGCACCCGCGAAGAGACGTCGATGCCGGTCACCGTGAGCTGGGGCAGCTGCTCGGCGTACGCGACTGCGAGTGCCCCGACGCCAGTCCCGACATCGAGCATGTGAGCGTCGGGTCGGGACAGTCTGGCCGCAAGCCCGTCGAGCTGTGGCAGCACGAACCGGACGAACAGCGGGCCAGCTTGGGCACTGGCCAGTCCTTGTGCCCGCAGCGCCTCGTCGGATTGGTCGAGCCAGCTGAACTGCTTATCGCCGACCAAGGCGGCAGCTTGCAGCAGCGTTGCCTTGAGCTGTGCGGTGATCAACACAGGGCTCCAAGTCACCCCGCCGGAGCCAGATACGTCGGAGGCCGGAAATCCAGCTCCGGACAGAACGGCACTGGCCGCGTCTCGTAGTAACGGTTCTGGCGACTCCGCGGCCAGCACCGCCGCCGCCAGGCACCAGGCCGCCTGCTCCCAGCTCTGCATCGTCGCTCGGAACCGAGCCTCGCCGTCTTCAGTGTTTGACATGTCTCTCCTTCGGCGCGACCCGCTCATGGGCGACTCAGTCTGGGCGAAAACGGTGAGGTCACCGTACGCCGCGTCCGTGGCGGGCCGGGTACCTTCGCGGATATCGACCTCGGAGGAATGGCAATGGCATTTTGCACCGCCGGAGGTGCCCTAGCGTCTAGGCAAGTCGTCGGGCCAAGGACGGACGAGCAGTGGATCGCACCAGACACGTTCGGGTTGGAAACGTAGCCCTGTTCGTGCGCGAGATCGGACCGGACGCAGCGGACTCACCGCCGCTGTTGGTTATTCACGGCGGCCCTGACTGGGACCACTCGTACTTGCTGCCAGGGCTCAACCGGGTCGCTCGCCATCGCCAGGTGGTTTGTTTTGATCTGCGTGGTTGTGGCCGGAGCAGTCGCGGACTGGGGCCGCCCGCGGGCTACCAGCCGGAGCTCGTCGTGCAAGACATCGCGGGCCTCGTCAGGGCTCTGAGTCACGAACGTGTAGACCTCCTCGGCTTCTCCACGGGCGGTCAGGCTGCCCAGCTGTTTGTTGAGGCACACCCCGACCTCGTACGTCGGCTGATCCTCGCCTCCACCACCGCATACGCCCAGGTGGACCGCTACCTGGAGGGCTGGGAAGAGTACACCCGCAGGCTCGACGTCAAGGTAGCGTGGCCATCCTGGGCGGGCTTCGAGCGCGGGCGGGCCAACAGCGACGTTCAGGTCACCACCGAATGGGCCGTTGACACGGCCCCAACTGCCATCTGGAACCTCGACCGGTTGCCTGAGTACCTGCGCCTGCTTGGAGAGGTGCGCTTCACCGGCGAATGGATCGGCCCCTTTCGTGAAGGGCTACTCCATCCCTGGAGACCCGCCGATCCTGTCCAGGTCCTGCAGGACTTCGGAGGCCAGGTGCTGATCCTCCACGGCGCCCAGGACATGAGCTTCCCCGTGCAGCTCGCCCAACGCCTCAATCGGGCCGTACCGGCCACGAGACTCGCAGTGATCGAGCAGGCCGGCCACATGGCGCATTTCGACCAACCGGTTGTGTGGGCAGACACGGTCATCGAGTTTCTGGAAGCCTGACCCGCTGCTCATCGGTACATCCTGGCGCGCAAGGAGGTGATCAACAGTTGCCGGGTCATCAGCCTGGCTAGGCAAACGTCCAGGCCACTGAGACGGTCACGCCTAGCTCGGCTCGGCCAGCGCGGATCGGAACTGCTGGCGCGGGCGTAGCGGCCATCGCTGCTGCCGAGATCCCCGGGCTCGGGGCCGAACGAACGTGCACCTCGCGAACCGATGTGACGTCACCGAGCTGCAGACCCGCTTCCGACGCGTACTGCTGGGCCTTGGAGCGAGCTTCGTCGAATGCAGCCGCTCTGGCGCGCGCAAGCAGGGCACCCTGGTCGCCGATCTGCAGCTTCACGTCGTGCAACCTCACGGCGTTGCCACCCGCGTGTACGGCGGCGCTGATCGCGGCGCCGGCCTTGGACAGGTCACGAACGCGGATCCCCAAGCCCTGCGTTGCGGCGTATCCGGTGGTGACGGGAGGCCCGTTGCCGCTGTAGTCGAGCACTGGTTCGATGGATAACCCCGTCGTCTGCACGTCCTTGAACGCAACGTTTTGCGCCCGCAGAGCGGCGACGATGCGACGAGTGCTCGTGCTGGCGGAGTTGAGTGCCGTTGACACGTCTGGGGCCGATGCCCGCACGTCGAGGGCGAACGTGAGTTGGTCGGGTACGCCGGTGACCTTGCCGCTTCCGGTCATAACAATGGTCGGTTTGACAGCCGCCGCTGACGTATCCGCGGCGAGAGCGCTGGACGAACCGGGCTGTGTCGAGCCCACGAGGTACGCCGCAAGCACCGCGAGCGCGGTGACGGTGGTCATGACGAGGCTCCGCACGCTGAACGAAATGGTGGTCGGCATGGGCGGCACTCCTTGTTGAGAAGCCAAGGCGCCCGGAGTGAGCACCTGTTGTGGTGCTTTGACGTGAAGCAGTGCTTACCAGTTCCGGCCACTTCCCATGACGGAACGTGAGCGGCCGACTGCGATTTCGGGGCCCCGGTGACTCATGTCAAGATGCGCGCGTAGCTGGCTTCGTTGACTCATGAGCAGTTGCGCGTTTGGTGGCCGCTTGGAGAGCTGGCCTGGAGACGGCCTTGGTCTTGGTGGTGGTCAGGGCCAGGAGTTGCGCGGTGAG
>JBBPZH010000104.1:0-4920 GCA_038198965.1 Propionibacteriales bacterium | reverse complement strand
CGTGGCCTTTTTGTCCTTGCCCTGCAGGGCGCCGTAGTGGCGCTCGTTAAGGCGCCAGGATCGCCGCACGGGGATCCAAGAGCGTTCCGCGACCTCAAGAGTCAAGCCCGCCGTTTGGATCGCTCGCCGAAGCACCGAGGTGTGCAGAACGTCGGGTTGTACCTGACGCTGATTGAGCAGCTCGCCGGCCACCGTGGCTTCGGAGCGGCCGCTGGCGCTGAGCGGTACGTCGACCCAGCCCGTGAACAGGTTCTTCGCGTTCCACTCGCTCTCGCCGTGGCGGAGCAGGACGAGCCGGTAAGGATCAGTCGTCATGCACGCACCCTAACGACCGCCCGGGCACTCAAACCGCTGCTGGATGCTGCCCTGTCACCAGGTAGACGATGCGGCGGGCCATCGAAACGGCATGGTCGCCGATGCGTTCGTAGTAACGGCCGAGGAGGGCCAGGTCGACCGCCGGCTCGACACCGGCCGTCCAGTCGTCGCTGAGGAGAATGCGAAACTCCGAGCGCCGCAGCATGTCCATCTCGTCGTCTGCCGCCTCGAGCTCGGCTGCGGCGAGGACGTCGTGGGTGGCGACAATGTTGGCCGCGGAGGCGATCATCTCGTCTGCCGCTTTGGCCATCGCCTCGATGGTCGGCACGAGGACGTCGGGCACGGCTCGGGTCGGGTACCGAAGCCGCGCGACCTTGGCGACGTGCACGGCGAGGTCGCCCATCCGCTCCAGGTCGGTCACCATGCGCAGCGACGCGACGAGCATGCGCAGGTCGCCGGCGACGGGCTGCTGCCGGGCCAAGATCTCGAAGCTGTCGTCCTCGATGCGCTCACGGGCGGCGTCGATGGCAAGGTCACCACTGATGACCTCCTCGGCAGCTGCCGCGTCGGCGTCGAGAAGGGCCCGGGTCGCATGTTTCAACGCCAAGCGGACCTCGCCGGTCATCTCCACGAGTTCGGCGAGGACTTGAGTCAGTTGTTGCTGATACTGGTTGCGCATGATGTGGACCTTAGAGACTCGAGGTTACCAGTGGGCCGAACTCGATGAACGACGCGTGAACTTCACGCCAACCCGCACGTAGGTAGGCCGCCGGCGTCCAGGTGAAGGTGCCCATTTGCGTACGATTGAACATATGGACCCCTCTACTGCCGCGGTGCTCGGTGGTGGACTGGGCGCAGGGCTGACATTAGTGACCGGGCTTGCCTGGCGGGTGAGTGAACGCCACCAACGTCAGATCCCAGCGGCTTCTGACCCGCTGGTTCCAGAGGGAGTGGCAGCGGTGCTGTCGGTGCTGCGCTCGTCGGCTCTGCTGGTCGGACCCGATGACGACGTACTCAAGGCAAGCGCACCGGCGCATTCGATGGGACTGGTCAGCGGGTCGCGGCTCATCGTGGAGGAGCTCGCTGAGCTCGTACGCCAAGTGCGTCGGGACGGCCGGATCCGTGAGGCCGACCTGGAGCTTCGGTCGGGTCGGGCAGCTCCGCGGCACGTCGTCGCGCGAGCCGCAGCGTTGAGCAGCCGGTTGACGCTGGTGCTCGTGGACGACCGCACCCGAGAGCGCCGAGTGGAGACCATCCGCCGCGACTTCGCGGTGAACGTGAGTCACGAGCTGAAGACCCCCGTTGGCGCGCTTGCCCTTCTCGCCGAAGCTGTCGCCGAAGCGGCCGACGAGCCCGAGGCCGTGCAACGATTCGCCGCCCGGATGCGCATCGAGAGCGAGCGGTTGTCGCGACTCGTGCAGCAGATCGTGGAGCTTTCGCGCGTGCAAGGCGACGACCCGCTCGATGAGGTCGACGTCGTCGACGTCGACGGGCTCGCAGAGTTGGCGCTAGACCGAGTGCGGGTCGACGCCAGTGACAAGTCGATCGAGCTCGCCTTCGCCGGAACATCGGGTCTGGAGGTCGTGGGGAGCCCCGACCAGCTGGCTGTAGCGCTCGGCAACCTGGTGGAGAACGCCGTCGCCTACAGTCCTGGTCACACCCGCGTGACGATCTCGGCCCGCGAGAACGCCAGCCGCGTCGACATCAGCGTGACCGATCAAGGGCTGGGCATTCCTCCCAAGGAGATCGACCGAATCTTCGAGCGATTCTACCGGATCGACCCGGCCCGGGCACGAAACACCGGCGGCACGGGGCTCGGGTTGTCGATCGTCAAGCACATTGCGGCAAGCCATGGAGGCGAGATCACGGTCTGGAGCGCCGAAGGGCAGGGATCCACCTTCACGCTGAGCCTGCCGGCGCACAACGACATAACCCAAACGATCGAGCCGTTGTCGACTGCCGCCATCGGTCAACCAACATGACGAAGGTCCTTGTCGTCGAAGACGAGGAAAGCTACAGCGAGGCGCTCGCCTACGTGTTGGGCAAGGAAGGATTCGACGTGGCGGTTGCGGCCACGGGGCCGCAGGCGTTGGCGGAGTTCGACCGCCATGGCGCCGACATCGTGTTGCTGGACCTCATGCTGCCCGGTCTGCCGGGCACCGAGGTATGCCGGCGGCTCCGACAGATGTCGTCGGTGCCCGTCATCATGGTGAGTGCCAAGGACGCCGAGATCGACAAAGTGGTGGGTCTGGAGATCGGGGCCGACGACTACATCACCAAGCCCTACAGTCCCCGTGAGCTGATCGCCCGCATCCGTGCGGTGCTGCGCCGGGGCAGCGACGCCGACGCTGCGCCGGCCGCGTTGGAGGTCGGAGACGTCCGGATGGACGTCGACCGACACGTCGTCAGTGTTCGCGGGCAGCAGATCCGGTTGCCGCTCAAGGAGTTCGAGCTGCTCGAGATGTTCCTTCGCAACGCCGGTCGCGTGCTCACGCGCGGTCAGCTCATCGACCGGGTTTGGGGGTCTGATTACTTCGGCGATACCAAGACGCTCGACGTGCACGTCAAACGCTTGCGCATGAAGATCGAGCAGGACCCCGCCCGACCGAGCAGCCTGGTGACCGTACGGGGGCTCGGCTACAAATACGAAGCCGGGAGCTATGGCGAGCTCGGCATGGCCGAAGGGGTGCTGCTCATGGGGCCAACCGGCACCCGGGAGTAGGTGGACGAGTCGGTGACCACTGGGACCTCCAGACGCTTGGGTGAAGCCTGCGCGAACGTGAAGGTCAACGTGATGACGCCACCGGCCAGCAACGGCGAGCCGCTGATCCTGACGGCTCCTGAGTCGCCGAGCTGGACCGCCTGACCCGACGGTAACCGCACGCCGTTGTTGGGAAGCTGACTCACCTGGAGAGAGTGCCCATGGAGGTCCTGTGCGGTCACCGACTGCAAGGTGTCGTCGCTGGACTGCTGGTTGATCAGCGCAGAGACGACCGTGCCGTTGCCCTTGCCGTCCGTGACGACGAGAGTGTCGATCACGTAGACGCCGGCGGTACGGCTGTTGACACCCACCGCCGGTTGGTACTGCTGCTCCGACTGAGCGTTGAAGTTGGCGCCGCAGCCGACGAGGACCAGGGCTGTAGTCACCAGCCCGGCCGTGGCGCGCAGCAGGCGTCGCACGTCGGCTGTCCGCGTCGAGGAAGCCACGTGCGTCCTTTCTGCAGTTGCCCAAGAGCTCTGATCGCTGCACCGGGCGACCCGGTCCGCGACGCCAGAGTGCCTGCTCAGCGTAGCGATACGGGCAGTCCCGCGACGCACCACCCGCCGCTCCCCGACCAGCTCCTGATCGGCATGCACGGACAATCGCATTTGTCAACCCCCAAATCGGCCCCTGACCTGCGCAAACGCGTCGGAGAGGTCCGTGGCCCGTGGTATCCTGGCTACCTGTGAAAGGGGCAGTTAACACATGACTTTTACGGTCGGCGAGACGGTGGTGTATCCCAATCATGGGGCCGCGGTCATTGAAGATATCGAGACCCGACAGATCAAGGGCGAGGACCAGCTGTATCTCGTCTTGCGCATCGTCGCTCAAAGCGATCTGATCGTCCGCGTTCCAGCGTGCAATCTGGATCTTGTCGGGGTGCGCGACGTCGTCGACGCCGCCGGGCTTGAGCGCGTCTTCGGCGTCCTGCGGGCTGAGCACACCGAAGAGCCGACCAATTGGTCCCGCCGCTACAAGGCGAACCTGGAGAAGCTGCACTCCGGTGACGTCATGAAGGTCGCCGAGGTCGTACGTGATCTTTGGCGCAGGGAGCGCGAGCGTGGCCTGTCCGCGGGTGAGAAGCGGATGCTCGCCAAGGCCCGCCAGATTCTGGTGTCGGAGCTCGCGCTGGCCGAGCACACCAACGAAGACAAGGCTGAAACGATCCTCGACGAGGTCCTCGCCTCCTAGTCGGTTGCTTTGATGGCTCCCCGAGTCGTCGCAGTCGTCCCGGCCGCAGGAGCTGGCCTCCGGCTGAATGCAGCCGGCATGCAGCCCGCCACGCGGTTGCCGAAGGCGCTGCGGTCCTTGGGCGGCCGCTCACTGCTGGAGTGGTCGGTCACCGCACTCTCTGACGTGGTCGACCAGATCGTTGTTGCCGTTCCCGACGCGTACGTCGGCTCCGTTGCTGCCCAGCTCGTCGATCGCGGTTGTCCCACAGACGTAGTGGCTGGCGGCCCCACTCGTCAGGAGTCCGTACGCCGGGCGTTGGTAGCTGCCGACGAGGCGCTTGACTTGGTTGTGGTGCATGACGCCGCGCGGCCATTGGTGCCGTGCGAGGTGATCGTGCGCGTGATCGAAGCTCTGCTTGGTGGCGCGCCGGCCGTGGTGCCGGTCATCTCGGTGAGCGACTCGCTTCGGCGTACCGACGACGGAGTGCATAGCGTGCCGATCGACCGCAGACCAGTGAGAGCGGTTCAAACCCCCCAAGGTTTTCGGCGTGACCTGTTGATCGCCGCCCATCGCGAAGCAACCGGCAGTGAGGCGGCGGACGACTCCATGCTCGTCGAGGCGCTCGGTGTGCCGGTCACCTTGGTGGAGGGTTCGGAGCTCGCCTTCAAGAT
>JBBPZH010000103.1:0-21618 GCA_038198965.1 Propionibacteriales bacterium | reverse complement strand
TCCTCGGACTCCTCGATCACGCCTTCGATGAGGGTTCCCCGGTGCTCCTCGATGACCGCCACTTCGTCGCCGGACGGCGTCCGGACCTGACGCGGGGTGGACCCGCTGCCCCCACCTGGGCCGGCCGTTGTACCGGAGTAATCCGACACCGTCTGGGACAACAGCGCCGCCAGGCTGTCGAGGGTGGATCCGCCGCCGGAAGAGATCGGCACGTAGAGCGGCAGCACCTTGTCGCCGAACGCGCGCTGGGCTTCGGCGAGCACAGCTGCATAGTCCGCGCGCTGGTGGCCCAGCTTGCCGATCACGACGCACCGTGGCATACCGACCGCCGCGCACTCCTGCCACAGCGTCTTGGTAGCGCCGTCGACGCCCTCGCTCGCCGAGATGACGAACAGCGCGCAGTCTGCGGCCCGCAACCCGGCCCGCAGGTCACCCACGAAGTCGGCGTACCCAGGCGCGTCGAGGAGATTGACCTTGACGTCTCCGCACATCAACGGCGCGAGTGCCAGGCCGATAGACCGCTGCTGCTTGACCTCCGCGTCGTCGTAGTCGCTCACCGTCGTGCCGTCCTGGACCCGGCCGGTGCGGTGGACGGCGCCCGCTTCGGCTAACAGCGCCTCGACCAGGGTGGTCTTCCCGGAGCCGGGAGGGCCGGCGAGGACGACGTTGCGCAACTGGCCCGGGCTCGCCGGCTGGGGCAGCACGTCGGCACCGGCGCTTGAGGGTCTGGCGCTCGGGGGTCTACCGGCCATGTCGGGCGCTCCTTCGCTCAGCCGACGGAGGGAACGACGCGCCGAACCCAATCGCAGCTAAAACGACCCGTCGTTGCCGTTGCCCTAACCTTTCCCCTCCGACCGTTCCGGCACAAGCGATCAGCGGTGATCCGTGCCGGTAGCATGCGCACCGATCGGCCCGCCGCCTTCTCATCAGAGGAAGACGCACCTCTGCGATGCTCGAGCGTTTCCGCCAGTTCTGGACCAACGTGCTCAAACCGGTCGCTCACCTGTTCATCCGGTGGGGCATCTCGCCCGACACCGTCACCATCGTGGGAACCGCGGGAGTCGTCGGCGGCGCCCTCGGGTTCTTCCCGCGCGGCCAGCTGTGGCTGGGGGTCGTGGTGATCGCCGTGTTCGTGTTCTCCGACCTGATCGACGGCTACATGGCGCGCGCAACCGGCGCTGCTTCGCGGTGGGGCGCCTTCTTGGACTCGACGCTCGACCGGATCGGGGACGCGGCGGTGTTCGGCGGCCTGGCGGTCTGGTTTTTCGGCGGCGGCGACGACCAGCTCTTGGCCTGCGTCGCCCTGTGGGCTCTGGTCATGGGGTCGGTGACGTCGTACACCAGAGCGCGCGCGGAGAGCCTCGGAATGCAGGCGCGTGGCGGCATCGCCGAGCGCTCCGACCGCCTTGCCGCCATTCTGGTGGCCACGTTCTTCGCCGATGTCCTCGACCTGCCCATCCTGTTGACGGTTGTGCTGTGGGCGCTGGCGGCGGCCAGCACGATCACCGTTCTGCAGCGCATTCTCGCGGTACGCCGGCAGGCGCTTGCCGATCCGGCGACGCCCTCGTGATGACCCCGGTTCACAGGTGAGCGGGGGAGGGCAGCTGGGGGACCGGTTGGTCGACCTCGGTTTCGGCGCCGGATGGGCAGTCGCCTCTCGTACGCCGCCCCCGGTGACGGCTCGGGTTTTCCAGGCGATCGGTGGCCGGTTGTGGGCGAGTCACGGCGCTGGTGTCCGCCAGCTGGAGGCGAATCTTGAGCGAGCGGTCCCCGGCGCCAGTGCGGCCGAGCTGCGAGGCCTGTCGCGCGCGGCGATGGCGTCGTACTTCCGGTACTGGCACGAAGTGTTCCGCCTGCCGTCCGAGCCGCCGCAGCGGATCGTCAGCTCGGTCGTCACGGTGAACGAAGCGCCGCTGAGGGAGGCGATGGCGAAGCATCGGGGCGCTGTGGTGGCGCTGCCGCACATGGCGAACTGGGACCACGCCGGCGCGTGGGCAAGCCTCACCGGTATGCCCGTGACCGCGGTGGCGGAGCGCCTGCGGCCCGAGTCGTTGTTCGACAGGTTCGTGGACTACCGCGAACAGCTGGGCATCGAGGTGGTCGGGCTGCCGAGGGGTGGCGCCTCAGCAGACGGTGAACCGGCGTCGGTGTCCGGGCGCTCGACTGTCCGGGCGCTGCGAGATGCGCTGAAGCGAGGGCGACTGGTCTGCCTGGTCGCCGACCGCGACCTCAGCCGGACGGGCATACAAGTGACGCTCCTCGACGAAGCAGCCAGGCTCCCATCAGGACCAGCAGCGCTGGCGCGTCTCGCTGGCGCCGCCTTGTTCGCGGTGACGCTGTCGTACTCCGGGCCGTCGCTGCGGTTGTCGATCAGCGACCCCGTGCCGCCGCGGCCGGGCGCGGCCGGGCTGGCGGCGATGACGCAAGACATCGCCGACCACTTCTCGGCCGGTATCCAGCATGCTCCCGTCGACTGGCACATGCTGCAGCGGGTGTTCGTCGCCGATCTCGCGAGTGGGCCAGCTCCTCGGTCCGCCGCATGAAGGTCGGCCTGGTGTGTCCGTACTCCCTCGACGTGCCGGGGGGCGTACAGAACCACGTGCGCGACCTGGCCGAGGTGCTGGTCGAGCGGGGGTACGACGTCGCGGTGCTGGCGCCGGGGGAGGAGTCCGCCGGTCTGCCGGCATACGTCCAAACCGTCGGCAAAGCCGTGCCGGTGCCCTCCAACGGGTCGATCGCCCGGCTTGCCTTTGGGCCGCGGGTCGCCAATCGGGTGCGGCGGTGGCTGGCTGACGGCGACTTCGACCTGCTGCACGTACACGAACCGTCGGTGCCGAGCGTCTCGCTTCTCGCCGTCTGGGCGGCGGACTGCCCGGTGGTCGCGACGTTCCACACGGCGAACACCCGCTCGCGCACCATGTCGGCGGCGGCGGCCCTGCTGCGGCCCGCGCTGGAGAAGATCTCGGCGCGGATCGCGGTGTCGGAGTCGGCCCGGTCCACCCTGGTGCAGCATCTCGGCGGTGAGCCGGTCGTCGTACCCAACGGCCTCAACTGCGCGGCGTTCGCGGCTGCCACCCCGGTGGAAGCCTGGCAGGTTCCCGGGCCGACGATCGGTTTCCTGGGCCGCACCGACGAGCCGCGCAAGGGGCTGAGCGTGCTCCTGGCCGCCTTGCCGGCACTGCTCGACCAACACCCGGATATGCGGCTCCTGGTTGCGGGCAGAGGGTCACCGGACGTCTTCGACTTCCTTGACCCGCGGAGCCGCGGGCATGTCGAGTACCTCGGCGCCGTCTCAGATGCGGACCGGGCTCGCCTGCTGGCGTCGGTGGCCGGCTACGTCGCACCGCACACCGGCGGGGAGAGCTTCGGCATCGTCTTGGCGGAAGCGCTGGCCGCTGGAGCCGCGGTGGCGGCGAGCGATCTGCCGCCCTTCCGGACGATTCTGGGTGATGGGCGGTACGGCGCCCTTTTCACTGCCGGCGACTCGGCAGCCTGCGCAGGCGTTGTCGGCAGGCTGCTGGCTTCTTCCGACGAGCTGACCGCGCTTCGCACAACCGCGCGCGAGGCTGCTTGGCGATACGACTGGTCGAGAGTCGCACCGGCCATCACCGCGGTCTACGACACGGTGGCGCACGAGCGCGCACTGCGGGTCTGAGCCGAGCCGGGGTAGCTGCCGCTGTGACAAGCTGGACTGAGGTGGTGGCCGTCGGCTGGGTGATTCTCGCCGTAGCCGCGCTGGCGACAGCGGTGTGGTGCACGTGGACCGCCACTCGGGTTGACAGGATGCACCTGCGGTGCGAGGCGACGCAAGCCGCGCTGCGGACGGCGCTCCTGCAGCGGTCGTCGGCAGCGGTCGAGCTCGCCGCCGGGGGACTGAGCGATCCTGCATCCGCACTAGTGCTGCTCGACGCGGCTCATGCCGCCCGGGAAGCGGAGTCGACGGACGCGGCCGACGCCCGGTGGCTGGCCGAGTCAGATCTGACTTCGGCGCTGCACGCCGTGGAACTGCCATCGGAGGACGCCGAGCCGCTCGTCAGCGAGCTCCGGGAGGCCGCCCGTCGCGCCTCGATGGCTCGTCGGATCTACAACGACTTGGTGGCTACGACCTTGGGATTGCGCGGTCGCCGCCGCGTGCGCTGGTTCAGGCTCGCCGGCCACGCGCAGATTCCCTCGATGGTCGACTTCGACGACCGGGTCCTTGACTGACCGGCCAGCGGGCAGTCTGAGATCTTCAGCCTCCCCGGACGCGTGCGGCGTCTTGGTGCCTCAGGCGCTGGCGCCGTACCATGAAGACGTCCCCTGATCCTTTCGACCCAAGGCTTCGACGTGGCTGACAGCAGCACAACCGCATCCCCGGCTCCGGCATCCAGCACCGGCACTGCGCGCGTGAAGCGCGGCATGGCCGAGATGCTCAAGGGCGGCGTGATCATGGACGTCGTCACCGCCGATCAGGCCAAGCTCGCCGAGGACGCCGGTGCCGTCGCCGTCATGGCGCTGGAGCGGGTGCCCGCCGACATCCGCGCTCAGGGTGGCGTGTCGCGGATGAGCGACCCAGACATGATCGACGGCATCATCGACGCAGTCTCGATCCCCGTGATGGCCAAGGCGCGGATCGGCCACTTCGTCGAGGCGCAGGTACTGCAGAGCCTCGGGGTCGACTACGTCGACGAGTCCGAGGTGCTGACTCCGGCTGACTACGCCAACCACATCGACAAGTGGCAGTTCACCGTGCCGTTCGTGTGCGGCGCCACCAACCTCGGTGAGGCGCTGCGTCGCATCACCGAGGGTGCGGCGATGATCCGCTCCAAGGGCGAGGCCGGCACCGGCGACGTCTCCAACGCCACCACGCACATGCGGTCGATCCGGGCCGAGCTCCGCCGGCTGAGCACGCTGAGCGAAGACGAGCTGTACGTCGCCGCGAAGGAGCTGCAGGCGCCGTACGACCTGGTCAAGGAAGTAGCAGCCGTCGGCAAGCTGCCGGTGGTCCTGTTCACGGCAGGCGGCATCGCCACGCCGGCCGACGCCGCGATGATGATGCAGCTGGGCGCCGAGGGCGTCTTCGTCGGCTCAGGCATCTTCAAGGCCGGCAACCCGGCTGAGCGCGCCACGGCCATCGTCAAGGCCACCACGTTCTTCGACGACCCCGACGTGATCGCCAAGGTCTCGCGTGGTTTGGGCGAAGCCATGGTCGGCATCAACGTCGACGACATCCCCCAGCCGCACCGCCTGGCCGAGCGCGGCTGGTGACCAGTGGCGATCGGCAGTCCTGACCGAGCGGCTCGGCTCGACCAGCTCCGCAACTACGCACGAGTGCAAGTGTGGTCGGGATTTCGCTCCCGCGACGAGGTGCAGGCCGACGTCCTCGAGGCGGTCCGCGACGAGGTCACCGATGTCGGCGAAGCGCAGCGCCTTACGTCTGAGTACGTCGACGAAGCCCAGCGGTCGCTGACCCGAGCGGCCGACGAGTGGCCAGAGTCGACCGACTACGACCGTCTGCAGGCCGCGTTCGGAGAGCTCGAGGACGCCGGCATCACCGTCCTCCAGGCCTGTGAGGACCACTGGGCGGCGCAGGAGATGCTGCAGACGCTCGCCGCGGCCGGCGCCCGGCCCCGCGGCATCGCCTATTTCACGCACCCTGACGTCTGGCACGCCGTCGACCACGGCATGCTCGAGATCAACCTGTGGCACGGTGACAGCGCCAACGTGGCAGCTGGTGATGAGCTGCTTGCGTTCGTGCAGGAGACGTTGCGCCGCAACGGCATCGAGTCACTCTTCGACGAGGGCCGCATCGAGACGTCGGTGACCTGGCAACGCCGCCCGCTGCCCGCAATCTAGAGCTGCCGATGTCCGCCTCACCCGTGGTCGGTGTGTTTGCTTTGCAGGGCGACGTCGCCGAGCACCTGCGCATGCTGTCCGAGGTCGGAGCCGACGCACGGCGGGTACGCCGACCAGCCGAGCTCGCCGAAGTCGACGCGATGGTGCTGCCTGGCGGGGAGTCCACCACGATGGCGAAGCTGGCACAGACCTTCGACCTGCTGGGCCCACTGCAGCAGCGAGTGGCTGACGGGATGCCGACGCTTGGCACCTGCGCCGGAATGATCTTGCTCGCTGACTCCATCCAGGGCGGCACTTCGGACCAGCAGACGATCGGCGGTCTCGACGTGGTGGTCCGACGCAACGCCTTCGGCCGGCAAGTCGACTCGTTCGAAGCTGACGTGTCCTTCGCTGGCTTCGACGAACCGTTGCCGGCTGTCTTCATCCGCGCGCCGGTCGTGGAAAAGGTGGGGGAGGGCGTTGAGGTGCTGGCGACGATCGCCGTACAGCCGGCGGGGGAGCCCTCGACCGGTAGGATCGTCGCCGTTCGGCAGGGGCCGCTGATGGCCACCGCGTTTCACCCGGAGATCGCTGCGGACAACCGGGTGCACCGGTTCTTCGTCGACCTGGTCCGCAACAGCTAAGGAGCGAGCGCCGCATGTCCGGCCACTCGAAGTGGGCGACCACCAAGCACAAGAAGGCGGTCGTCGACGCCCGGCGCGGCAAGCTGTTCGCCAAGCTCATCAAGAACATCGAGGTGGCGGCGCGCACCGGCGGCGGTGACCCGGCCGCCAACCCAACCCTCTACGACGCCGTCCAAAAGGCGAAGAAGTCGTCGGTGCCCAACGACAACATCGACCGAGCGGTCAAGCGCGGATCCGGCCTGGAGGCAGGCGCCGCCGACTACCAGACGATCCTGTACGAGGGATACGCGCCCGGTGGGGTGGCGTTGCTGGTCGAGTGCCTGACCGACAACCGTAACCGGGCAGCCGGCGAAGTCCGCACCGCCATGACCCGCAACGGCGGTTCCATGGCCGATGCCGGGTCGGTTTCGTACATGTTCTCTCGCAAGGGCGTCGTGACAGTTCCCAAGGCGCAGGAGAGCAAGCAGATCAGCGAGGACGACGTCCTCTTCGCCGTGCTCGACGCCGGCGCCGAGGACGTCGACGACATCGGCGAAGCGCTGGAGGTCACCTGCGAACCGACCGACCTGGTCGCCGTTCGTACCGCGCTGCAGTCCGAAGGGCTCGACTACGACTCGGCCGAGGTGGCATTCGTGCCCAGCGTCACGGTCGAGGTCGACGGGGACGGCGCTGCGCGGGTCTTCCGGCTGATCGACGCGTTGGAGGACTCCGACGACGTCCAGAACGTCTTCGCCAACCTCGACGTACCAGATGAGGTCGTCGCCCAGCTCGCCTGAGTATCAGGCGCAATCCGGCATCGGCGCGTCGGTGCGGTCGATTGTCGGTTTCCTCCGTTACGTTGAGATCGCTCGAACACCTGTTCGTTGTCAGCCACGTTGGCGAGTGAGCCGACACCGGAGGAGGTCGCGGTGCGTGTGCTCGGCGTCGACCCTGGGCTCACCCGGTGCGGGGTCGGGGTCGTCGAAGGCTCGACCGGTCGACCGCTGACCGCGGTGGCCGTGCATGTCGTGCGTACGTCGTCGACGGCCGTCCTGGGCGAGCGCCTCCTCGACATCGGCGTTGCGCTCGACGACCTGATCGGTCGATACCAGCCCGATGCGGTAGCCGTTGAGCAGGTGTTCTCCCAGCACAACGTCCGCACTGTGATGGGCACGGCCCAGGTGTCGGCGCTCGCGATCGTGGCTGCCACCCGCCACGGTGTCCCGGTCGCTCTGCACACCCCGAGCGAAGTCAAGGCGGCGGTCACCGGCAGCGGCCGCGCAGACAAGGCCCAGGTGACCTCCATGGTGACCAGACTGCTTCGGTTGGCCGAGCGGCCGTCACCCCCGGACGCCGCTGACGCCCTGGCGCTGGCGATGTGCTGCATCTGGCGCGGCACTGCGGTCGACCGCTTGGCGACCGCAGGGAGCTGGGGTTCGGCAGCGCCCGCGGCTGCGGCCGGTTGGCCGCCCAAACCGCGCACTGAGCTCGCAAGCAGACGGCGGTGAGACCGTGATCGCCTCGGTGCGTGGGCCGGTCGCTGCCTTGTTCGTCGACTCTGCGGTGGTCGAGGTTGGCGGCGTCGGCATACTCGTGGCGTGCACGCCGGCCATGCTGGCCGAGCTGCGCGTTGGTGAGGTGGCAACGCTGGCTACGTCGCTGGTGGTCCGCGAGGACTCGCTGACCCTCTTTGGGTTCGCCGACTACGACGAGCGGTCGCTCTTCGAGCTGCTGCAGACTGCAAGTGGCGTTGGTCCGAAGCTCGCTCAGGCGATGCTGGCGGTGCACGGACCCGACGAGCTGCGCCGCGCCGTCACCACCGAAGATCTGGTGACCCTGTGCAGGGTGCCTGGCGTCGGCCGCAAGGGCGCGCAGCGCATCGTGCTGGAGCTCAAGGACCGCATTGGCGCGCCGACGAGAAACCTCCCACAGCCATCGTCCGCCGGCCCCGACGCGGACCAGTGGCGCAGCCAGGTCAAGTCGGGACTGCTTGGGCTCGGCTGGTCCGCCCGGGAGGCCGACGCCGCGCTCGACTCCGTCACCCCGCTGGCTGAGACTGCAGCTGCCGATGGCGCCCCGGTTCCCGTCGCCGAGCTGCTCCGGGCTTCCCTGCGCGTCCTTTCCAGGGCCTGACGTCGATGTCGACGTACGACGATTTCACCGGGCCATCGCTCATTGCTGCCGAGGCGCAACGTGACGACGAAGCTGTCGAAGCGGCGCTTCGTCCCAAGACTCTCGACGAGGTGATCGGTCAGGAACGAGTGCGTGAACAGCTCGGCCTGGTGTTGGAGGCGGCGCGCGGCCGGCACCGGCCACCCGACCACGTCCTCTTGTCCGGACCTCCCGGGCTCGGCAAGACGACGCTTGCGATGATCATCGCCACCGAGATGGCAAGCCCACTGCGCCTGACCAGCGGCCCCGCCATCCAGCACGCCGGTGACCTTGCGGCGTTGCTGTCGGCACTGAACGAAGGCGACGTGCTGTTTCTGGACGAGATCCACCGCATGGCCCGGCCGGCCGAAGAGATGCTCTATCTCGCCATGGAGGACTTCCGTGTCGACGTCATCTTGGGCAAGGGTCCCGGGGCCACCGCGATCCCGCTCGAGATTCCGCCGTTCACCGTGGTGGGTGCCACGACCCGCACGGGTCTGCTGCCCGGCCCGCTTCGCGACAGGTTCGGCTTCACCGCCCACCTCGACTTCTACGAGCCGGCTGAGCTCGAGCGCATCATCAGGCGGTCGGCGAACCTCCTCGACGTCGCCATCGACACCGCGGGTGCCGCTGAGATCGCCACCCGGTCACGCGGCACTCCACGCATCGCCAACCGACTGCTCCGCCGGGTGCGGGACTTTGCGCAGGTCCGCGCCGACGGGGTCGTGACGCAACCGTTGGCCTCGGCAGCCCTCGACCTCTTCGAGGTCGACCAGAGCGGGCTCGACCGGCTCGACCGCGGCGTTCTGGAGGCGCTGTGCCGTCGCTTCGGCGGGGGGCCGGTGGGGCTCGGCACCCTGGCCGTCGCCGTCGGCGAAGAACGCGAGACGGTCGAGGAGGTCGCCGAGCCATTTCTTGTCCGCTCGGGGTTTCTCGCTCGCACACCGCGAGGCAGGGTGGCGACTGCCATGGCCTGGCAGCATCTCGGCCTTTCGCCTCCACCTCCGGCGGCCCCGTCGGAGCAGCCGCTCTTGTTCGGTGACGACTCGTGACTTCCGCTGCTGCGGCCTCGTCTGAACTGCACCGGCTGCCGGGCTAGACTCCCGTTTTGGCCGCCGCTCGTGCGACGTGCCGCTGCCCGTCGCCTCGCGGTCCCGGACGCCCGCGCGATGACTGTCCCAAGGAGCTGCTCGGTGATGCCCAACGCGGTGCATGTGCTGCTCCGGTTGCCGACCGCTGCGCCGCCCGCCGCCGGGGCTGGGGTCGACGTACCGGCTGACGAGACGGCCTGACATGGCGACCCGGAACTCCCGGCCCGAGCGCACGCTGGCCATCTTCTTGCTAATCATCGTCGGCATGTTCGCCGCCGTCGCCTCGCTGCACCAGTGGAAGCCGCGCCTGGGGCTCGACTTGCAAGGAGGCACCCGGATCACCTTGCAGGCGAGCACCACCACCGGTGGCGGCGTCACTACGGACAAGCTCAACGAAGCCGTCGGCATCATCAGCTCCCGCGTCAACGGCGCCGGGGTGTCAGAGGCCCAGGTGTCCACCCAGGGCAGCGACATCATCGTCGTGGAGATCCCCGGCAACGGAAACCAGAGCCTCGAGAACACAATCGGCTCCACAGCGCAGCTGCGGTTCCGGCTTGTCGAGTTCGTCGCCGGGCCTCCGGTTCCTCAGCAGTCCACCACATCTCCGACGGGGCCGACACCCACCGGGACGACAGCGACCTCGCCGACCGGTCAGAGCGGTACGACGACCAGCGGTATTTCGACGACTGGCTCAGGGGCGACGGGATCCGGGGCAACCACCTCCACCAAGTCACCTCCAGCGAGCACCGGTCCGGCCGCGACCGCCCCTACGCTCAAACCTGGCGGGTCCACCTCGAGCAAGAACCGGGCGGCTCCGCGATGGGCGGTCAGCAAGAAGTCCCCCAAGCCCACCGGCCCCAAGGCGACGTCCAAGCACCCGAGCACCGCTCCGCCGTCCAGCACGGCTCAGACGCCGTCCAGCACCACACCGACTCAGCCAACCTCGCCGGCGCCGACGGCGTTGACACCACCGCTTCCCGCGACTCCTCCCACGATCGGTGGGGCGCCGACCGCGTTGCAGCCGCCCAATCTGGAGAACATCCCCGACCCGCTGCACTGGACGCCGTCGGCGGAGTGGCAAGCCAAGTTCGCGGCGTACAAGTGTCCGAAGAACGGTGCGGTGACGTCGACGCCTGACCTGCCGAGCCAGCCGTTGTTGGCCTGTGACGACCAGGGTTTCAAGTACCTGCTGGGTCCGGCGATGATCGAAGGCACCCAGCTGAACGACGCCTCGGCGCAGCTGCCGACGACCGGAACCTCGTGGGTGGTGAGCCTGAACTTCAATGGTGACGCGACCAAGACGTTCGCCGACATCACGAACGCCATCGCCAACCAGACCAACCCGCTGACCGGTCAGCAGGAACAGTTCGCGATCGTCCTTGACAAGAAGGTGATTTCGGCGCCGGTCGTGAACTCACCGATCCTCACCGGGCAGGCGATCATCGAGGGTGGCCGCACCAGCCCCTTCACCCAGCAGTCAGCCTCCAGCCTCGCGAACTCGCTGAAGTACGGCGCCCTGCCGCTCAGCTTCGAGACTGCCCAAGTCACCACCGAGGGTCCTCAACTCGCCAGCAGTCAGCTGCATGCCGGCGCGCTCGCCGGCATCATCGGCCTGATCCTGGTCGTCATCTATTGCCTGATCTACTACCGCGGACTTGGACTCGTGGTGATCGCTTCTTTGCTCATCGCCGGTTTGCTCACCTACGCCTGCGTCCTGCTGCTCGGTCATGCGTACGGGTTCACGCTCACGCTGCCCGGAATCGCCGGCCTGATCGTGGCGGTCGGCATCACCGCTGACTCGTTCATCGTGTACTTCGAGCGGCTGCGCGACGAGGTGCGCGACGGCAAGACCCTGCGAACCTCCGTAGAGACCGGTTGGGTGCGCGCACGTACGACGATCCTGGCCGCTGACGCCGTCTCGATGCTCGCGGCGCTGGTGCTATTCATCTTCGCCATCGGCGTGGTGAAGGGATTCGCCTTCGCCCTCGGGTTGACCACGTTCATCGACGTCTTCGTCGTCTTCTTCTTCACCAAGCCGATGGTGACGCTGCTGTCACGCACCACCTTCTTCGGGCAGGGCCACAAGTGGTCGGGGCTCGACCGGCAGCACCTGGGCATGCCAGCGGTACGCCGCCGCCCCCGGGCCGCGGGAGGCGAGGCCTGATGTCGAAGCTCGGACAAATCGGCGCGCGTCTCTACCGCGGTGACGTCTCCGTCGACTTCGTCGGCCGGCGCAAGACCTGGTACCTCGTCTCACTGGCAATTCTGGTGGTGGCGGTGGCTGCCCTGTTGATCCGCGGCCTCAACTACGGCATCGAGTTCAAGGGCGGCGTGGAGTTCAACGCGCAGATCTCGAACCCGTCCAGTCGGGTGACGGCGGTCGACAACGCTGTCGTCGGCACGCAGATCCAGGCGGCCGCACACCCGATCGTGGTGTCGTCAGGCACCGGCGCGATCAGGGTCGACACCGAACCACTCACGCTGGAACAGCGCCACGTCATCGAGAGCGCGATCAAAAAGGTCGGCGCCACCGAGGTCAACTCCACGTCGATCGGACCCACCTGGGGTCGGGCCATCGCCAACAAGGCACTCATCGGGCTCTGCGTCTTCGTCGTGCTCGTGGTGCTGTTCATCTGGGCGTACTTCCGCGAGTGGCGGATGTCCGTGGCGGCCATCGTCGCACTGGCCCACGACCTGACGATCACGATCGGGGTCTATGCCCTCACCGGCTTCGAGGTCACGCCGGCTACCGTCACCGGTCTGCTCACCATCCTCGGCTACTCCCTCTACGACACCGTCGTCGTGTTCGACAAGGTGCGCGAGAACACCCGAGGGATCGCCTCATCGACGCGGCGCACCTACGCCGAGAGCGCCAACCTGGCGGTCAACCAGACACTCGTGCGGTCGATCAACACCTCGATCGCGGCGCTGCTTCCCGTCGGGGCGATTCTGTACGTCGGCGCCTTCCAGCTCGGCTCCGGACCGCTGAAGGACCTCGCGCTTGCCCTGTTCGTCGGTATGGCAGCGGGTGCCTACTCGTCCATCTTCATCGCCACGCCCCTGCTCGCACAGCTGAAGATGCGGGAGCCTTCGATGCAGTCGCAGGCCAAG
The DNA here is from genome assembly GCA_038198965.1 of Propionibacteriales bacterium. Classification (GTDB taxonomy): domain Bacteria; phylum Actinomycetota; class Actinomycetes; order Propionibacteriales; family Nocardioidaceae; genus JAUJOE01. The sequence goes on along the minus strand of JBBPZH010000103.1, from coordinate 8,828 downwards.
CGGGTGGCGGCCCGGCGCGCCGCCGGTGAACGCGTGGCCGCCCGCGCGACGCAGCTCCCGGACGTCGATCCCGCCGATGGGCAGGTGTCGACAGGTTCCACCGCAGCGCCGGCTGCCGCCCGGCCGGCCGGAGCAACCGTAGTGACGACCACGTCAGCGTCCCGGCGGCCAGCGACTCGTCCGGTCACCACCACGTCGGCGAAACGTGTGCAGCCGCAGCGTCAGACCAGGTCGAAACGGGGCAAGTCGCGGTGACGCTCAGTCGGGCCGACATGAACGACCTGTTGACCCGACTGGTCCGTGACGTGCCCGACTTCCCCGAGCCTGGCGTGGTGTTCAAGGACATTTCGCCGCTGCTCGCCGACCACGCAGGGTTTTCAGCGGTGATCGCAGCGCTCGCTCAAGCAGGTCGGAACTCCGACGGTGCGGTCGCGGTCGACAAGGTAGCGGGCATCGAGGCACGTGGGTTCATCCTTGCCGCGCCGATCGCGCTGAGCCTGGGGGCTGGTTTCGTGCCGGTGCGCAAAGCGGGGAAGCTACCTGGACCGACGTACGAGCAGTCCTACTCGCTGGAGTACGGCGACGCCACGTTGGAGGTGCACCGGGACGCGTTCCGACGGGGGGAGCGGGTGCTCCTGGTCGACGACGTCCTCGCCACCGGCGGCACCCTCGAAGCGACAGCGGCGCTCGTCGAACGCTCCGGCGCCACGGTCCATGCCATGTCCGTGCTGATCCAGCTTGGGTTCCTCAACGGTCGCGACCGTGTTGTCCGGCATCCACTTTCTGCGCTGCTGACCGTCTGAGCGCGGTCTAGACTGCAGGTTCACCGCAACCCTGCAGGAGTTCGCGTGCCGGACGAGGTTCTCGCGCCGGTTGCCGACGACATGTCGCCGCCGGCGGCCACTGCTGGGCCCCGCATGCGCACCCGGTTGGCCCGCATCGGTCGGAGCTCGTCCCCGCAGCCGGTGCTGGAACCGCTGCTGCGCGTGGTGCGGAGCACGCACCCCAAGGCCGATGTCTCGGTGCTCGAGCGTGCCTACCAGGTTGCGGAGTACCACCACCGCGGTCAGCTGCGCCGCAGCGGCGACAGCTACATCACGCACCCGCTGGCGGTGACGACGATTCTCGCCGAGCTCGGCATGGATCCGGCGACGCTGTGCGCCTCGCTTCTCCACGACACGGTCGAGGACACCGGCTACAAGCTGGAGCAGCTGCGGCGTGACTTCGGCCCCGAGGTGGCGCAGCTCGTCGACGGTGTGACCAAGCTCGACAAGGTCAAGTACGGCGAGTCCGCGCAGGCCGAGACGATCCGCAAGATGATCGTCGCGATGAGCAAGGACATCCGCGTCCTGGTCATCAAGCTCGCCGACCGGCTGCACAACATGCGCACGTTGCATTACCTGCGTCCGGAGAAGCGAGAGCGCATCGCCACCGAGACGCTGGAGATCTTCGCGCCGCTCGCTCACCGGCTCGGCATGAACACGGTGAAGTGGGAGCTCGAGGACCTCTCGTTCGCCACCTTGAATCCCAAGATCTACGAAGAGATCGTGCGGATGGTCGCCGAAAGAGCACCAGCGCGCGATGAGTTCCTTGCCACCGTGATCGACCAGGTCCAAGGTGACCTGCGGGCCGCGAAGATCAAGGCCTCGGTGACTGGGCGCCCCAAGCACTACTACTCGATCTACCAGAAGATGATCGTGCGCGGGCGCGAGTTCACCGACATCTACGACCTCGTCGGCATCCGAGTGCTCACCGAGTCGCTCCGCGACTGTTACGCGGCCCTTGGAGTGCTGCACGCCCGCTGGAACCCGGTGCCCGGCCGTTTCAAGGACTTCGTGGCGATGCCGAAGTTCAACATGTACCAATCGCTGCACACCACGGTCATCGGGCCGGGCGGCAAGCCGGTCGAGCTGCAGATCCGCACGTTCAGCATGCACCGCCGAGCCGAGTACGGCGTCGCAGCTCACTGGAAGTACAAGGAGGACCTCCGGGCGGGCGGGCCTGCCAACGCTCCGTCGACCGGCAGCGCCGGCGGGAGCGGCGACATGCCGTGGATGCGGCAGCTGCTCGACTGGCAGCAGGAGACTCAAGATCCGGGTGAGTTCCTTGACTCCTTGCGCTTCGAGATCAACTCCACCGAGGTGTACGTGTTCACACCGCGGGGCGAGGTGATTGCGCTACCGGCAGGTTCGACGCCGGTCGACTTCGCCTACGCAATCCACACCGAGGTGGGTCACCGCTGCATCGGCGCCCGGGTCAACGGCCGGCTGGTGCCGCTCGAGTCGGCTCTCGACAACGGTGACGTGGTGGAGGTCTTCACGTCCAAGGCGGCCACTGCCGCTCCGAGCCGCGACTGGCTGACCTTTGTCAAGAGCCCCCGAGCGCGCAACAAGATCCGGCAGTACTTCACCAAGGAGCGGCGCGAAGAGGCCATCGAGCGCGGCAAGGACAGCTTGGCTCGGCTGATGCGCCGGGAGGGACTCCCGCTGCAGCGCATGCTCACGCACGAGACGCTGTCGGTGGTGGCCGCCGATCTTCGACATTCCGACGTGTCCTCGCTCTACGCCGCGATCGGCGAGGGCAACACCACGGCACAGTCCGTCGTACGCCGCATCCTCGAGGTGTTCGGCGGCAACGATGCTGCCGCCGATGAGGCGGCAGAGACCGTCACGATCACCAGCGAGCGGGCGCGTCGCAAGGAGTCTCCGCGCGGGAATGCGGGGGTCATCGTCAAGGGGCTTTCCGACGTGCTCGTCAAGCTGGCGCGGTGCTGTACCCCGGTGCCGGGCGATGAGATCGTCGGGTTCGTCACGCGCGGCGACGGAGTGTCGGTGCACCGGCGCGGCTGCACCAACATGAAGAGCCTCGCGCAGCAACCCGACCGGCTCGTCGAGGTCGAGTGGGCGCCGACCGCCAAGTCGATGTTCCTCGCGGCGATCCAGGTCGAGGCGCTCGACCGGGCAGGGCTGCTGAGCGACGTGTCGCGGGTGCTAACCGACGTACACGTCAACATCCTGTCCGGCACCGTCACCACGACGCGGGACCGGATCGCCAAGAGCAGGTTCACCTTCGAGATGGCTGACCCAGCGCATCTTGGGCACGTGCTCAAGGCGGTCCGCAACGTCAACGGCGTCTTCGACGCCTACCGAGTGACCCAGTGACCGCCGCCGGCGTCAGCTGCTGAACTCCTTGTGAGTCGCTCGCGCCTGGTCGAGCCACGCCTCGCGGGCCTCGATGTCGGAGCGCGCCTGCTCCTCGGCGCGCTCGTCCCCGCGTTCGGCGGCCGCTGACAATCGCGCATGGGCGCTCGCGATCGCAGCCTCGAGCTGTGCAACCGTCGCCGCCGCCCGCGCGGCAGCTTCGGGGTTGCTGCGGCGCCAACGGTCCTCCTCGGCGCGCCGGATCTGCTCGTCGACTCGGCTGAAGCGGCCTTCCAGGTCCTTTATGTCTTGGCGGGGCACCTTGCCGGCCGCGTCCCATCGGGTGGCCAAAGCGCGGAACGCCTCACGGGCTGCCCGGGGCTCACGCACCGGCAGCAGCGCTTCGGCGTCGGCCAGCAGGGCGCGTTTGACGTCGGCGTTGGCGGCGTAAGCGGCATCGGTTTGGGCCGTCTTGGCGTCTCGAGCCATGAAGAAGGTGTCCTGAGCCGCCCGGAACCGCTTCCACAGTGCGTCTTCCTGGTCGCGGCGTGCCGGACCGGCGGCCTTCCACCTCGTCATCAAGTCGCGGAACGCGCGCGTCGTCGTGCCACAGTCGGTCGAGCCGGCCAGCTGCTCGGCCTCCGCGATGAGCTTCTCCTTCGCCGCTGCGGCGGTCTTGCGCCGCTCGTCCAGCTCGGCGAAGTGTTGACGCCGGCGCTTGGTGTACGACGTCCGGGCCGCTGAGAGCCGTTGCCAGAGCTGGTCGTCGCGCGACTTGTCCGGCCGGGGAAGCGCCTTCCACTGCTCCACCAGCGCGCTCAACCGGGCCGCACCGCCGGCCCAGTCCTTGCCAGCCGCGACGGCTTCTGCCTGCACGACGAGCGCTTTGCGCTGAGCGGCGACCTGCTCGGCTCGAGCGGCGCGGTCGGCACGCTGGACGTCCCGTGCGCGTTCGACCGCCGGTGCCAGTGCCTCGACGCGCGCCGCCAAAGCGTCCAGGTCCCCGACCGCTGGCGCCTCCGCGATCGTGTCGCGCAACCGTCCGACCGCGCGGGTCGCGTCTTGCGGCGACACCGCGCCGGACGCCAGTCGCTTCTCGAGGAGATCCACTTGGGTGACCAGACCGTCGTACCGGTTGCGGTAGAACGTCAGCGCCGCCACGGGGTCGCCGCCGGGCCACTGACCAACCACCCGCTCACCGGCGGCAGTGCGCACATAGACGGTGCCGTCGGATGCCACCCGACCGATGGCGTCGTCGGGTCCCCCCGGACCGATGGCGTCGTCGGGTCCTCCCGGACCGATGGCGTCGTCGGGTCCTCCCGGGCCGATGGCGTGGTCGGGCGTTGCAGGGGACTCGCTCATTGGCTGGCTCCTGGCGAGGACGGCGGAGCAGTGGTGTCAGGCTGAGGCACCGTCGTGGTCTTGGGCGGGGTGCTCACCGAGACGTGCAGGCTGGGCGTCGGGCCGGTCGGTGACGGTGACCCAGTGATCGTGGGAAACGACACGGTCGGCGTTGGCACCAAGCTGCCGAGACTCGGAGCAGGCGTCTGGACCGGCGGGGTTTGCGCCGGATTGCGGGCGGCGCGCTCGTCGGCGACCAGCCGAGCCACCACCCAGCCGAGCAGCGCCACGACGACCACGCCGGCCACCACCCCGCCGATGATGCGCAGCCGCCGCTGCTTGGCTGCTGCGGCGCGGCGCCGGGCCTCTTGCCGTTCCCACCTCGCGTGCGCCAACTGGCGTTGCCGCTTGTTCGAGACCACCGAATACCTCCGCCGCCGGTGCTCGGGCCGACGCAACGGTTGCTCAGTGTAAGAGCCGACGCGGATTCTTCTCGGCTCCTTGGCCAATCGTGACCGACCTGTGCCCTGGATAGGCTGGCGCCTACCCGTCGCCTTTTGCCCCGCGCACTCAGCTGAGGAGCTCTGTACCCATGCTCATCGCCGCCTTCCCGGCTGGTCCGTGGGCCACGAACTGCTATGTCGTGGCGCCGGGCGCGGGGGAGGAATGCGTCGTCATCGATCCGGGCATGGATGCTACGGCTGGCGTGGCGGACGTCGTACGTGAGCACCGGTTGCGACCGGCCGCGGTGCTGCTCACGCATGGGCACATCGACCACATGTTTTGCGTCGCTCCGGTGGCCGGCGCCTATGACGCGACTGCCTACGTCCACCAAGCCGACCGCCCGATGCTCAGCGACCCCCTGGCCGGCATCTCCCCGGAGAGCGCGGCGCTGGTTCTGGGCAGCGGTTACACGTTCGCGGAGCCCGATGACGTCGCGGAGGTCGCCGACGGCGATCGCCTGGAGCTGGCCGGCCTGAGTTTCGGCGTCGACCACACGCCGGGTCACACCCCAGGCTCGATCACGTTCACCAGCGAGTACGACGACCGCGCCGATGTAGCGGCCGTCTTGTTCTCAGGCGACCTGCTGTTCGCCGGCTCCATCGGTCGCACCGACCTCCCGGGAGGTGACCACCCGACGATGCTGCGCACCTTGGCGACGAAGGTGCTGCCGCTCGACGACACGATCGTCGTGCTGCCCGGACACGGTGAGGCGACCACGATCGGCCAGGAGCGGGCGACCAACCCGTACCTGCAGGGTCTCGACAAGCTTGGCCACCGCAACGGCGAGCTGTCCAAGGGAGTGGCTGGTGGGGACTCGAAGGGCCGTCAAAGGAGCGAAGCGACAGGCCGGAGAGCCGTGCCAGCCGCGACCGTAGGCAACGGTTGCGGTGAGGACCGGGCGTGACGAAGCCGACTCCGCTCAGCGGCTTCCCGGAGCTGCTGCCGGCTGAGCGCAATGCCGAGCTGGCGGTGATCGAGCAGCTACGGCACGCCTTCGAGCTCCACGGCTACACCAACATCGAGACACGCATCGCAGAACCCCTCGCGAGGCTGGCAGGCGGCGGTGACATCGACAAGGAGATCTACGTCTTGCGGCGGCTGCACGCCGACGACGACACCGACGCCGACCTGGGCCTGCACTACGACCTCACCGTGCCGTTCGCGCGCTACGTGCTGGAGAACGCCGGCAAGCTCGACTTCCCGTTCCGCCGCTACCAGATCCAAAAGGCCTGGCGGGGCGAGCGACCTCAGGAGGGCCGGTTCCGGGAGTTCACCCAGGCCGACATCGACGTCGTGGGCCGAGACACCCTGCCCTTCCACCACGACATCGAGGTTGCCCGGGTCATGGCGGCAGCCCTCCGCGACCTTCCGTTGCCTCCCCTGAGCATGCAGATGAACAATCGCAAGCTGATCGAAGGGTTCTACCTCGGCCTCGGCATCGCCGAACCGACGACGGTGATCCGCATCGTCGACAAGCTCGACAAGCTGCCGGCCGAGACGATCCGTTCGATGCTGGTGACGCAGGCGGGTTTGTCGGACGACCAAGCCGACCGGTGTCTCGACCTCGCATCCATCCGCACGTCGGACACGTCGTTCGTCGAGCGGGTTCGGGAGCTCGGGGTCGCTCACGACCGCCTCGACGATGGGTTGGCGGAGCTGGCCGCGGTGCTGGGGGGATGCGCTGCGTTCACCGGCGACACGTTCAGAGTCGAGGCCAACCTGCGCATCGCCAGGGGACTTGACTACTACACCGGGACAGTTTTCGAGATCTTCCTGGTTGGCTATGAGTTCCTGAAGTCCGTCGGTGGCGGAGGACGGTACGACGCGCTGGCGGCTGACGGTTCGACGGTCTACCCGGGCGTCGGCATCTCGTTCGGGATCTCCCGCACGCTGATCCCGTTGTTGAGCCGCGGGGTGCTCGCGGGCAGCCGCAGCGTGCCCTCCGCCGTCCTCGTCGCGGTGTCCCGTGAGGAGTCGCGTGGCGACAGCGACGCCGTAGCCGACGCCTTGCGCAGCCGAGGCATCTCCACCGAGGTGGCACCGAGTGCGCAGAAGTACGGCCGCCAGATCAGGTACGCCGAACGCCGCGGCATCCCGTTCGTGTGGTTCCCCGGTGACGACTCAACGAGCGATTCCGTCAAGGACATCCGCAGCGGTGAACAGGTGCACGCCGATCCGGCGATGTGGTCGCCGTCACTGGAGGACCTGCGCCCGCAGGTGATCAGCAAGGAGCCGACCCCGTGATCCGTAGCCACGACGCCGGTACGTTGCGAGCGACCTCCGTGGGGGAGGAGGTCACCCTCGCCGGGTGGATCGCGCGGCGACGCGACCACGGAGGCGTGGCCTTTCTCGACTTGCGCGACAGCAGCGGAGTGGTTCAGGTCGTCGTACGCGACGAGGAGGTGGCTCATCCGTTGCGGGCGGAGTTCTGCGTGCGAGTGCGGGGGACGGTTGCCGCCCGACCTGCCGGCAACGCCAATCCCCAACTGCCCACCGGCGAGATCGAGGTCGTTGCCACTGAGCTCGACGTGCTCGGCGATTCCGCGGCGCTGCCGTTCCCGATCGAAGAGCACGCCGCTGCACCGGTCAACGAGGAGACCCGGCTGAGGTACCGCTACCTCGACCTGCGGCGGGCCGACATGGCGGCCAACCTGCGACAGCGGGCGCAGGTGACCCGGATCATCCGCGAGGTGATGGCGCAGCACGACTTCCTCGACATCGAGACGCCGTACCTCACCCGGTCGACGCCGGAGGGAGCGCGGGACTTCCTGGTCCCGGTGCGCCTGCAGCCGGGATCGTGGTACGCCCTGCCCCAGTCGCCGCAGCTGTTCAAGCAGCTGCTTATGGTGGCCGGTCTCGAGCGGTACTTCCAGATCGCCCGCTGCTTCCGGGACGAGGACTTCCGGGCCGACCGCCAGCCGGAGTTCAGCCAGCTCGACGTCGAGATGAGCTTTTGCTCCCCTGCAGACATCCAGCAGCTGATCGAGGAACTGTTGGCCCGGCTCTGGCGGGAGCTGCTCGGGCACGAGGTCGAGCTTCCGATCCCCCGGATGACATACGCGGAAGCCCTGCGCCGGTACGGCATCGACCGCCCGGATCTGCGATTCGGCTGCGAGCTTGTCGACTTCACTGCGTACTTCCACGACACCTCGTTCCGGATCTTTCGCGCACCGGAAGGCAGCGCCGACTTCCACGTCGGTGCCGTGGTGATGCCGGGCGGCGCCGCACAGCCCCGCAAACAGCTCGGCGCCTGGCAGGAGTGGGCGCGTTCGCACGGCGCCAAGGGGCTCGCCTACGTGCTGGTGGGTGCTGACGGCGAGCTCTCCGGACCGATCGCGAAGAATCTCTCGGAGGCGGAACGAGCTGATCTCGCCGTGACCGCCGGGGCAGCGCCCGGCGATTGCGTCTTCTTCGCCGCCGGTGAGCGAGCCGACGCCCTCGGGCTGCTTGCAGCGGTGCGCGTGGAAGTAGGGGAGCGCTGCGGGCTGATCGACAAGGAGGCGTGGCGGTTCGTTTGGGTCGTCGACGCCCCGATGTTCGAGCCGGTCGAGCTCGCCGACGGCTCGACCGGGTGGACAGCCGTCCACCACCCGTTCACCGCGCCAGCGCTGGAGTTCGCGGAGACTTTCCACGAGCGGCCGGGCGACGCGCTCGCCCAGGCGTACGACATCGTCCTCAACGGTTCCGAGATCGGCGGTGGTTCGATCCGCATCCACCGTCCCGAGGTCCAGCAGCGGGTGTTCTCGGTGATCGGCATGAGCGCAACAGAGGCGCAGAGCCAGTTCGGGTTCCTACTGAATGCGCTGGCCTACGGCGCCCCTCCGCACGGCGGCATCGCCTTGG
>JBBPZH010000102.1:0-33265 GCA_038198965.1 Propionibacteriales bacterium | reverse complement strand
GGCGAGGCGATGGCCGAGCTCGTCGCCACCGGCATGACACCGCAGATCATCGCCTCGTTCGACCTCGCGCGCTTTGCCGAAGGCCGCCTGGTCGGCGAAAAGGGCGCGGCAGCGGTGGGGCACTGAGGCTTAGGAGCAACAGGTGTTTCGCATTCCCTGCCCGTACTGCGGCCTCCGCAACGCCTCGGAGTTTCGCCACGTAGGCGAGCTCCGGACCCGGCCAGACCCGCAGAGCGCCACCCCTGCGCAATGGCGGGACTATCTCTACGGGCAGCGCAATGTCGCCGACTGGTCGGTCGAGTCCTGGTATCACACCTTCGGATGCCGCCGCTTCGTCAGCGTCGAACGGCACACCGTGACCAACGAGGCCCGGCCTGTCGCTGAGGCACCTTCCGCCGGTCAGACCGCCCCGGGATCAGCGTCGGCCGACTCGGGCGCCCCGGACGCGGACAGCACGTCATGAACGCCAGACCTCACCGTCGCCGTTCGACGGGAGCGCCGCCGGACTCGGCACGCCTGGCTCCCCAGCCCGGTGAGGTGATCGACCGCAACCGGAGTCTGCCCTTCCGGTGGAATGGTGAGCGATACGTCGGCTACGACGGCGACACGATTGCCTCTGCACTCGCCGCTGCCGGAGTTCGGGTCTTTTCGCGGAGCTTCAAGTACCACCGGCCTCGGGGAATCCTGACCGCGAGCTACCTCGACCCGGGGTGCACCGTCCAGGTCGACGACGAGCCCAACGTCCGGGCCGGTGCACGTTCCCTCGTCGCCGGCATGGACGTGCGAGCGCAGAACGCCTGGCCGTCGCTGCAGTTCGACGTCAAGGCGGCCAACGGGCTCGTCGCTCCGTTGCTCACCGCCGGTTTTTACTACAAGACGTTCATCAAGCCGCAGCGGCTGTGGCCGGCGTACGAGAAGGTGCTCGCCCAGTTCGCCAGCGGCGGCCGCGTCTCGGAGGACACGGTTCCCGGCTACTACGACAAGCGGTATGCCCACGTCGACGTGCTGGTCGCCGGTGCCGGACCAGCCGGGATGGCCGCCGCCCTGGCAGCCGCCGAAAAGGGTGCGCGGGTGATGCTCGTCGAGGACGAGGTCGAGACCGGTGGGTCACTCAGGTGGGGAGGGGCGGGGGAGCGAGCCACGCTCCACGAGCTGCGCGCGGCGCTCGCAGCTGCGCCGGTCGAGGTACTCGTCGACTCAGTCGTCGCCGGCCGCTACGACGGCAACTGGATCTCCGTCGTCCAGCGCGGCCTGCCGCGGGTCGAGGAACGGTTGGTCAAGGTCCGCGCCGGGGTGCTGGTCGCGGCTCCGGGGCTCATCGAGCGTCCCTACGTCTTCGCCGGCAACGATCTGCCCGGGACCATGCTCGGCACCGCCGTCCGCCGGCTCGTCAACCTATACGCCGTCCGTCCCGGCCACCGGGCCGTCGTTCTGACGGCGAACCCGGAGGGCGATGCCGTGGTCGAGGACCTGCGCCGGGCGGAGGTCGACGTGGCGTGCGTCCTCGACGCTCGCAAGGGCGAAGACGTACGCCGAGCACTCGGGCGTGGCGGCTTGACCGCTGTCGAGGTTGCTGACGGACGCCGGATCGACTGCGACCTTCTCGTGACCTCTGTCGGCTGGACCGCACCCACCTCGCTGCTCAACATGGCCGGTGACCGGCCGTGGTACGACGCCTCCGCAGCTCGGCTCCGCCCGAGCGACGACCTGCCGGACACCGTGCTCGCGGCCGGCGGCATCGTCGGCGACGGCACTGTCCAGGAACTGGTAGCGCACGGCCGAGCGGTTGGCGCGGCAGCGGCTGCCCGGGCGGGTTTCGGCACCGCGGCTGCGCCGGCTCCGTTGCCGGTGCGTCCGCATCCCGCCCTGTTCCGGTCCTCGACGCACGGACTGGTCGACTTCTCCGAGGACGTCTCCTCGAAGGACATCATCGACGCCGCCAGGGAAGGTTACGACTCAAGTGAGCTCGTCAAGCGCTACACGACGGCCACTATGGGTCCCGCCCAGGGCAAGCTCGAGACGGTCAACACGGTCGCGGTCCTGGCAGAGGCCACCGGGCGCAGCATCGAAGAGCTCGGCACTACCGTGTGGCGCCCGCCGTACGCACCGGTGAGATTGGGCGCGCTGGCGGGCCGCAAGTTCGAGCCAGTCCGTGTCTCACCGCTGCAGCCCTGGCACCAGGCGCACGACGCCCGCCCGCTCGTCGCCGGGCAGTGGATTCGGCCGGATCACTACGGCGATCCGGCCGCTGAGGTCCGCCGCGTCCGTGAGCGTGTCGGAGTCATCGACGTGACGCCGCTGGGCAAGCTCGACCTCCGCGGCCCCGACGTACCGAAGCTGCTCAACGCGGTGTACGTCAACAAGTGGTCCAAGCTCGACGTCGGCTCCGTGCGCTACGGCGTCATGTGCGCCGAAGACGGAGTGATCATGGATGACGGCGTCACCGGCCGCCTAGGACCAGACCACTACCTGATGACCACGACCTCCACGGGCGCTGCCGCGGTGTGGGAGCACCTGGAAAGCTTGCTGCAGACCGAGCATGCCGAGTGGCAGGTGCACGTCACGCCGCTCACCACCGCCTACGCAAGCATCAACGTCGCCGGCCCGAGGTCGCGGGACCTGATGAGCCGACTGGTCGAGGGACTCGACCTCTCGGCAAAGGCATTCCCCTACATGCGGGTGCGAACCGCCACGGTTGCCGGCGTAGCCGACTGCGTGGTGTGGCGAATCGGCTTCACCGGCGAGCTCAGCTTCGAGGTTCACGTGCCGGCGTCGTACGGCTTGCACGTGTGGGAGGCGCTGCTGGCGTCGGGTGGGGATCTTGGTGTCGGGCCCTTCGGTGTCGAGGCTCAGCGGATACTGCGGCTCGAGAAGGGACACCTCATCGTGGCGCAGGACACCGACGGCCTCACCAGGGCGTACGACGCCGGCCTGGAGGGACTGGTCAAGCTGGACAAGGCGGACTTCGTCGGCCGACCCGAGCTGGTCTGGCAGCAGCAGCGCGGAGCGACGGCCCGATTGGTGGGGCTGCAACCCGTCGATGGAAGCCTTGTTCCAGCGGAAGCCAGCCAGGTCGTGCGGGACGGCCAGCAGATCATCGGTCGGGTGACGAGCAGCCGGATGTCGCCCACGCTGGGCCGCTCGGTCTGCCTGGCTTTGATCACCGTTGACGCGGCGAAGGCTGGCTCACTAGTCACCATCCTGCTCGACGATGGTCGACCCATCGAGGCCACCGTGCTGGCCGAGCCGGTGCACGTCGATCCGGAAGGACGTCGGCTGCGTGTCTGAGACACCTATCGCGCGCAGCCCGATCCAGCCGGCTCCTCCGAGGGAGGTCCGCGACGGCTGGGAGATCTCGGGGTTGCGTTCCTTCGCCGCGCTTCGGCTCTCGGACCGCACACCGCTGACCAAGCTGCTAGTGGGCGCCAACGCTCGGGGCCACGTGGGGGCGCGCCTCAACGTACCCTTCGGACGGGCCCGACCCGACCGGGACGGCACGCTGATCATCGGATCCGGTCCGGATGAATGGCTGTTGCTGGCCCCGCCGCACAGTCTGGAGGCTGTGAGGGGCCGTCTCGACACCACCGACGACGACCTGGTCTCAGTCGTTGACATCACGCACGGGCGGGCGTTGATGCGACTGAGCGGAGCCGACGCTCATCAGGTGATCGCCAAGCTGTGTGCCATCGACCTCTCTGACCGCGTGACGCCAGATGGTGCGGCGTTTCGCAGCTCGGTGGCCAAAGTGGCGACCGACGTTGTTCGCAACGACCTGGGCAGCTCTGACTCGATGGAGCGGTCCTACCTGATGCACTGCGAGCGCTCGTCAGGGCAGTATTTGTTCGACGCAGTCCTTGACGCCGGCCGGGAGTTCGGCATCCAGGTCGACGGTTTCGTCCTGGATCATGTCCACGATCCCCCTCAAGCATCTGCCGAAGCAACAAACAGTTGGAAGGCGGAGGAGCCTGACGACGCGTAGGCACCTTGACTCGATCCGAGACGTGCACAAGGGACAGCACCGAGGGTCCCTTGTGCGACGACTGGCGGACAAGTTATGTCGATGAACGCGGTGTTCTGACACCTGCTGCTGCGTATGACGTCAGCGTGCAAGCGGTGTGGACCTGGTCGCCCGCAATCCGTCGGCGTCTAGCCCTCCGCACTTCCAAGCGAACGTGCGTCTGGTGCGGTCGAGCGTGCTCAGCAGCGTCGCGATCTCGTCACCGTTCATCACGACTTCGTCGTACGTTGTCCCATGCGTGTCGTCCATGAGCTGCAGGTTAGATGTGTGGGCTCGGCTGCGCACCCGTGCTCGAGGCGAGCTAGGGGACGGGCAGGGGCCGGTGCTCGATCCGGCTCAGCTCGTCGGCCGCGATCGCCGCCGCGTCCCTGGCCAGTATCCAGAGGCCGGCGAGCATGGCGGCCAATGCGAGAGCCTCGAGGACGATCGCGCCGGTCGAGTGCCGCGGCACCTCGTGAAACACGACATATCCGAAGGCGAGGGCTATCAGGCAGTCGACGATGTTGAGCACCGGCATCGACGACGAGAGCCGGGCAGAGCGATAGGCGAGCTGGTTGCACAGGACGCCGCTCAACCCGGCCACCGCGAGTAGGTACGGCGGCCAGGTCGCGAACACGCCCGCCAGCCCGCGGGCGGCGAGCTCGTCGACGAACATCTTCAACAACACAGCCACCATTGCGAACAGGATCCCAGCGGCGGTACCGAGCAGGAAGGCGCGCCTGGTGGCATCGACGATCCGTCGGGCCAGGGTCACCGTGGCCGCGGCGACTCCCAGACAGCCAAGGACCATCAGCAGCGGCAGGGGCCCCAGTCCAGCCCGACTGCCTTGCGATGGAGCCGAGGCGACCAGGAAGGTCGCCAGTCCGACGGCGGCGATCCCCACCGCGGTCATCTCGCGGGCTCCCGGGAGCCGCTTCCCGATCGCGGCCCGCACCGGTACAGCGAGGACGATGCCGCTGATGACAAGCGGCTGGACGAGCGCGATAGGTCCGAAGTGCAGGGCCAGCGCGTGCATCACCAAGGCGACCGTGCCAAGGATCTGACCGCCCAGCCAAAGCGGACGACGAACCAGATGAGCCAGCAGAGCCCAGGTGCCGACCACATGTGCAGGCGTCAGCTCGGCTGCCTGGTGCTGCACGGACGTGGAGAACGCAACGGTCGAGGCGCTGAGCAACGCGAACATCACAGCAAGTCCGGTCACACTCCCAGCGTAGAGCGATTCCGAGCTCCACTTTGGTAGGTTCGCGCGGTGCGGGCAGCGGCGGGCTCATCGGCTTCGCCGCTGCGGGTCGCCTTTCTGGGCTGCGGATTCATCACCGGGGTGCACAGCCGGCACCTTCGGCACTTGCGAGGCACCTGGTTGCCGAGCTATGCAAGCCGAAGCGTCGCCCGCGCCCAGCAGTTCCGCGAGCGCTTCGACGGCGCCACCGCGTACGACGGATATGCAGCTGCCCTTGCCGACGATGCCATCGACGCCGTTGTGGTCGCCGTACCACCGAAGTGGCACCTCGAACTCACGCTGGCCGCCATCGAGGTCGGCAAGCACGTGCTCGTGGAGAAGCCGGCCTTCTTCGAAGCTGCCGACTACGCAAGAGCCGGCGAGGCGCGAGACAAGCACGGCGTGAGCGTGCTCGTCGGCGAGAACGACCACTACAAGCCGCTGGCGTTGAAGTTGCGCCAACTGCTGGCAGACCGGGTGATCGGCGACCTCGTGCTGGCCAGCTTCACCACGATCGCCGAACGGTCCAAGCCGGGCGATGACTGGCGCAACGATGAGGCCTTGGCCGGGGGTGACGCCTTCTTCGAGGAAGGCATCCACTGGTTGCATCTGGCCGGCAGTTTGGGTCCACGCATCGTTCGGATCAGCGCGCACCGACCTGCCCCGGCGCCCGGGACAGCCGGATTCGACTGCCGTGGCCGCAGCCAACTGGTCGCCTTCGATTACGACAATGGCGCGGTGGGCGCGCTCTTCTACTCTCGCGAAGTGCCCGCTTTGATGCGTGGCCTCCAGGTCTCGAAGCTTTACGGCCGCCGCGGCGTGATCGCGTTCGAGTCCAATGGTGGCGCGATCATCGTGCACACCCGTGGGGTGCCGAGGGTGGTGCACCCCGGCTGGCGGGACATCCGAGGCTACCGAGCGATGTACGTCGACTTCGCCGCCGCCATTCGTGCCGGCCGGCAACCGGAGATGAGCCTCGAGCGCGCCGCGGACGACCACCGGTTGATGGAACAGGTCGCCCATGGCTGACCGGCACTTCGACGTGGTGATCATCGGGAGCGGAGCCGGTGGCGGCACGATGGCACGCGCACTCGCGGGACGGGACGCGAGTGTGCTGGTGCTCGAACGGGGCGACTGGGTCCCGCAGGAAAAGGAGAACTGGGACCCCACGGCGGTCTGGCGCGACAAGCATTACCGCACGACCGAGCAGTGGGTGAACGGTAGGGGGGAGCCGTTCCGCCCGTTCATGCACTACACCGTCGGTGGCAACACGAAATTCTGGGGTGCTGCCCTGTTTCGGCTCCGCGAGTCCGACTTCGGTGTCGTCGAATACGCCCGCGGGATCTCACCCGCATGGCCGATCGACTACGCCACGCTGGAGCCGTGGTACGACCGTGCAGAGGAGCTTTACCAGGTGCGCGGCGAGAAGGGGACCGACCCCACGGAACCGGACCGCAAGCCCTACCCGCACCCGGCCGTGCCACACGAGCCGTTCATCGGCGACGTCGTGAACCGGCTGACCGCACACGGGCTGAACCCCTTCCCGCTTCCGCTGGGCCTGGTGAACCCCGGTGAGCCGGGCGGTTGCCTGCTCTGTGACACCTGTAACTCCTTTCCGTGCCTGGTCCGCGCGAAGAGTGACGCTGACACCTGCGGGGTGACGCCGGCCCTCGAAGCTGAGAACGTCACACTGTGGACCGGGGCACGTGCCGAGCGCCTGGTGACCGATCCGAGCGGCAGGCGCGTCACCGGGGTGGTCGTACGGCGCCGGGACGAGCAGGTTCAGGTCACTGGAGACACGATCGTCCTCTCGGCCGGAGCCGTGAACTCCGCGGCCCTCCTCCTGCGCAGCAGCCGCGACCGGCACCCGCACGGTCTCGCCAACAGCTCGGGGCTGGTGGGACGGCGCTACATGGCGCACGTCTCGACGATGATGGAGGCCTTCCACCCATTTCAGGTCAACCCGAGCTCGTTCCAGAAGACCGTCGCGATCAACGATTTCTACCTGCCCGGACCGGGCCGGCCGCATCCGCTCGGACATATCCAGTCGCAGGGTCGCGCGCACGCTCCCATCGTGAAGGCCGTGATGCGTGGACTTCCGCTGTGGGCTGCCGGCGCGTGGGTACGCCGCGGCGTCGACTGGCTGGCCATGACGGAGGACCTGCCCGATCCCGAGAACCGGGTCACGCTCACCGCCGACGGCCGGATCCGGCTGGCGTACCAGCCGAACAATATGGACGCTCATCGCCAGCTCGTCCGGGAGACCGCGAAAATCCTTCGGGCGGTGGGCTACTGGGTCGTCGTACGCCATCGGTTCAAGCACGAGAACACCACGCACCAGTGCGGCACTCTGGTTTTCGGGAAGGACCCACGCGTGTCGGTGCTCGACCCTTTCTGCCGAAGCCACGACGTGGAGAATCTCTTCGTCGTCGATGCTTCGTTCTTTCCGTCCTCCGCGGCCGTCAACCCGGGCCTCACGGTCATCGCGCAGGCACTGCGCGCCGCTGATCACCTCATCTCCACCGACCTCCGGAAGGCCGCGTGAAAGTCCACTCGTTCAGCCACGTCGCCATCACCGTGGCCGACCTCAATCGGACCGTGCGGTTCTACAGCGACGTGTTCGGCGCGCCAGTCGTAGGCGTCAACTGCGACCACGACCCCCAGCGGTTGCGCAGCTTCTTCGGCGTCCAAGGCGACATGCCCAACCTGAAGATCGGCTGGATCCGAGTACCTGGCGGAGCCACCGTCGAAGTCTTCGAGTTTCAGCCCGGTCGGCCGGGCGAGGATGTCGAGTGGAACAAGCAAGGGCTAACCCACCTGGCCTTCAACGTGCGCGGCACCGATCGCTGGTACCGGTATCTGCTCGGCAAGGGAGTCGAGATCGTTTCACCGCCGGAACAGTCGCCGAAGGGACATACGTTCTTCTTCGTCAAAGATCCCGACGGCAACCTGATCGAGCTGATCGACAACAAGCACATGCGCTCGGTTCTCAAGTGGCTGGGGCCTCTCGGGGGGAAGCTCTTCCGCCACACGCTCTACCGCCGTTACTACCGAACCGGCTGAGCCGCCGCGGGCAACACTGCAACCTCCACGTGGACAGCGGGCAGGGAGCCCATCCACCGAGGGAACGATCGGTCAGGATTATGCTGCTTTGCGACACCCACTGCAGCCCGTACCTCGGAAGGAAAGCCATGATCCGACGTCTCGCGATTGGCCTGGCAGCGCTCGCCGGTCTCGGCGTAGTTGTGCCAGCGGCCGCGATCACCGGAGGTAGTCGAGACGGCAACAGCCACCCGAACGTCGGTGGCCTGGTGGCCAAGCACGCGTACTCCGACGGAACCTGGATTTATTGCTCCGGCACGCTGATCAGCCCCACTGTCTTCCTCACCGCGGCGCACTGCGGTGAAGGTGATAGCGGCCGAGTTCGGGTCACCTTTTCTGCGGCGTACCACGACGGGGACAAGACGTACGCCGGTACCTTCCACGGCGATCCCCGCTACGGCTCACGGCAGAACGACCCCCACGACATCGCGGTCGTCGTCCTCGACAAGGCCGTCCGCGGCGTCACCCCCGCCAAGCTGCCGTCGACCGGCTCTTTGTCGGGGCTGTCCCACGGCCAGCGCATCACAGCGGTCGGCTACGGCGCGTACCGGGTTACTCATGGTCCCGGGGGCCACCGGTACCTCTACAACGACGTGCGCATGAAGGCGACGGGAAGCTTGAACGCGGTCACTCCCCACTGGCTGCGTGCTTCGATGAATTCCGCCACCGGCGACGGAGGAACGTGTTACGGCGACTCCGGCGGTCCCAACTTCCGCGGTACCTCCGACACCGTGGCCGCTATCACCATCACCGGAGACGCAGTGTGCCGCGCCACGAACGTCGACTACCGCCTCGACACCGTGAGCGCTCGCTCCTTCCTGAGGCGGTACGTCCCGCTGCCATGAGGGGGCGGTCTCCCACCAATGCGCGGAGTCGTCTCGGGCTCCGTTGACCGGAGGAGCAACGCCGACGTCAGGCCCGGTCACCAACGGGGCCGGACACAAGGTCGGCGAAATGCGGTCGTCTTGGGAAGAACTCATGCGGACGGCAGGGTGTCGATCTCCTGGTGAGGCTCCAAGGGGGTCCCGTCGACCACGCAAAAGTTCCGTCGCTCAGACGGTTCGGCGGCGTCGTTCCTGATCGTGAGTACGGCAATCGCCGCGCCTAGCACCAGCAGGGCGGCGCAGATGATGAGCGCGACGTGCAACCCATGCGCGAACGCCGCAGGGTCGGTGTAATCGCGACCAGACAAGCCGGCCAAGGCTGGCAACACAGCGACCGCAAGCAGACCGGCGACTCGAGCAACGGCGTTGTTGACGCCTGACGCCACTCCGGCATGCCGGTTGTCGGCCGCCGCAAGCACCGCGGCCGTCAACGGGGCAACCAAGAGCGACAGGCCAAGTCCGAACACGACGACTCCGGGCAGCACGTCGGCGAGATAGCGCGCTGACTCATCGATGCGGAGCAGCAGCACGAGCCCGGCTGCGCAGATGAGAGGTCCCAGGCTCATGGGCACCCGTGGTCCGATTCGCTGAGCCAAGGCGCCGGCTCGAGCCGAGAACATGAGCATGAGCAGCGTGATCGGCAGCATCGCCGTACCGGCAGCGATGGGGGAGAAGCCAGCCACGACCTGGAGGGCGACCACGAGGAGGAACAACACGCCGCTCAGCGCGGCGTAGACCACGAACGTCACCGCATTGCCCGCGCTGAACTGGGCGGAGGAGAAGATTCCCAGCGGCAGCATCGGATGCCGCCCACGACGTTCGGCTATGAGGAAGCCGACGCACGCCGCTCCGCCGAGAACTGCCGCGGCTATCACGGCCGGAGATCCAGCGCCTCTTGCTGGAGCTTCGATCAGGGCATACGTGACTCCTGCCAACCCGACCGCCCCAAGGATGGCTCCGACGACGTCGACGCCGCCGGAGGCGGTGGGGTCGCGGGACTCCGGCAGGTGCCGCTGGGCCACCGAGACGACGACCAAAGCAATCGGTGCGTTGATGAGGAATACCCATCGCCACGAAACCGCCTGCACCAACCAGCCGCCGAGGAAAGGTCCGAGCGCCGTGGCGACGCCGCCGAGGCCCGACCACGCACCGATGGCACGGCTACGGTCCTCTTGGGCGAACGAGGCCTGAATGATGGCGAGGCTGCCTGGGGTCAACAACGCACCGCCCACCCCCTGAACCGCTCGAGCGGCGATCAGCAACGGCGCACTGGTGGCCACGCCACACAGCAACGAGGCCACCGCGAACCACACAACTCCCGCCACGAAGATGCGCCGGCGGCCGTACCGGTCACCGAGGGCGCCACCGAGGAGGATGAACGCGGCGAGCGTGAGGGTGTACGCCGACACAGTCCATTGCAGCCCCGCGACATCGGCACCGAAGTCATGGCCGATGGCAGGCAGCGCCACGTTGACGACGGTGGCATCGATACCAGCCATCCCCGATCCGAGGATCGCCGCCAGCAGAACCCAACGGCCGGTGGTCGACGCCATGCGCACCGGTTCTGCGGCCACTGTGCCTGATACCAACTTGGCACTGCCCGCAGATGCCGCCACGTCCTCGATCATCGTCTCGTCGTGCCGTGCTAGCAAACACCGGAACCGCCGGATCGAGCGTTGGATTGCGCTCAAGCAGCGCCGCGATGATCAAGGCGCCCAGGTCGTCAGGACGTACCTCGGCTAGGGAGCCACCGAACTTGCCGATCGGAGTGCGCACGGCGTCGACGACGTAGGACCTCACGGCCCAGCACGGACTACCTCCTTGGCGGGACTTCATGGCACCGAGTATGTCGCTGGAACCACCCGGCCGGTGACCTCTCCGAGCTCCACGCGAGCACCGCCCGAGCCAGGCGCCCAGCCGCGGAGGGTCACGACGTCGCCGTCCTCGAGGAAACCGCGGGTCGAACCATCCTCGAGGCGAATCGGTGCAGTGCCGTTCCAGGTACGTTCCAGCAGGCTGCCGAACTCCTCCGACGCCCGACCACTGACGGTGCCCGATGCGAAGAGGTCGCCGACTCGCAGGCTCGCTCCGTTGACCGTCTGGTGCGCCAGCATCTGAGCCGGTGACCAGTACATGTCGCGGTAGTGCGGGGTGGCGACCACCGTGTCGTTGAGCACCACCTCCAAGTGCAGGTCCAGCCCGAAGAGACCACCCTTGTTTTCGCTCGTCAGGTACGGCAACGGGGCCGGGTCCTGCGGCGGAAGTGGCAGCTCAGCGGAGCTCAGGGCCTCGAACGGCACCACCCAGGCTGAGATGCTGGTGGCGAACGATTTACCCAGGAAGGGCCCTAGCGGAACGTACTCCCACGCCTGGATGTCGCGGGCACTCCAGTCGTTCAGCAACACGATGCCGAAGATGTAGCGCCGTGCCTCGTCGACTGACACTGGTGCGCCCAGCTCGGTCGCTTGACCGACCACGAAGCCGACCTCACATTCGATGTCGAGGCGAACACTAGGACCGAACGGCGGCCGACCACCGCCCTCTGGACGACGCTGGCCGTGCGGGCGGATGACGTCGGTGCCGCTGACCACAACGGTGCCAGCGCGCCCGTGATAGCCGATGGGCAGGTGCTTCCAGTTGGGCGGCAACCCGGGGGAGTCGGGGCGGAAGATCTTGCCGACGTTGGACGCGTGGGACTCACTCGCGTAGAAGTCGACGTAGTCAGCGACCTCGAACGGAAGCTGCAGAGTGACCTCGCCGAGCGGGATCAGCGCCTGTTCGGCGAGGGGTGAGAGCTCGTCAACGCCGACGAGGTCGACGATGCGCCGGCGTACGTCGGTCCATGCTTCAGGCCCAAGTTCCATGAACGCGTTCAGCGCCGGTGAGTTGAAGACGGCGGCGTTCGGCCACTCAGCCGCCGTCGCCACCGCCGCCAGGTCGAGCACCGCTTCGCCGACCCGGACGCCAACGCGCGGTCGCTCATCCGCCGGAGCAAAGACACCGTACGGCAGGGCCGGCGTTGGTGAGGAGATGTCGTGGGCCGTCACGTGACTGCGGGCTCCAACAGCTTCAGGTCCGCCAGCTCTCGGATCGGGTCCTCGACACCGCAGCAGCCAAACGAGACGAACCCGTCCCGGACCTGGGTCGCCTCGGCCGTCGACCATGAGCCCACCTCGGCAGTGACGGCGCCGCGGTCCCGTACGCCGAGCTGTGCAGCCACGGCGGAAGCGTCGGCACCCTCGCGGGCCGCGAGCGTCGCGCACATGAGGTTCAAGAATCCCTGGTGCTCGAACCCGGTGGTTGGGTCTGTGCAGCGCACCGCCCAGTGCAGGCCGGCCGTGAACTTGAGTGGGGCGCCGACCGCAGCAGCCGCTACGAGGACGGTGGCCACGTGGTCATCAGTGGGAAAAGCGGAGCCGACGACGCCTCCGGTGCGGAACTTGGCGATGATGCGGCGACCCCGGGCTCGTTGCTCGGCGATCCGAGCGAGCAGCTCAACCTTGTCCGCCGCCCCGGTGATCTCGCACGCGGCCAGCAGAGCCGAGTCGCCGTCAGGGATCGGTGGAGCGGTCACCGAAAACTCCAGACCGACGAGCTCCAGCTGAGCCGGAACAGGTCCGGGCGGCTCCGGCTGCCCGACAACCGACACCGAAAGAGCAGGTGCGCCTGCCTCGGCATGCGCGGCCACGAAGTCTTCCCAACGCTCGGCCGCCACCAGCAGCGGACCAACGATGTCGGCGAAAGGTGCGTGTCGAGAGTTCCGGTGTGCGGCAATCGCAGCGGCGGGAGATGCGTTTCCCGGTGGAAACATGGCCGCGTCGTCGAGCAGACCGGTGAACAAGACAGGCGTGGTCTGCACGCCAGCACCGTACTCGACGCCGCTTCACCCCACCGGCGTCGCTGTGCCGTCGGCCCATACCACCAAACCGGACCGTCGCGGGCGCGAACCCAGCCACCGAGCTGCGTCGAGCCCTTGAGCGTAGGCCGCTGTGGCGTCGATGTCCGCCTCGGTCAGTGACGCGGCCACCGCCGTGACCGAACCGACGCCGGTCGGCGCTTCGCCAGTGCGTGCGTCGACGATGTGCTGACCTCGGTGGGCCGTGCCTGACGTGGCGACGGCCCCGCGAGTGACCGGCACCACTGCCACCAACCGAGTCGGGTCGAGCGGATGCTCGATGCCGATCCGCCACGGGTCGGCGTCAGCGTCCGCTGTGAAGCAGACCAGGTCGCCCCCGGCAGACATGCAGAAGTCCGTGCGTGGCAGTCGTCGTCGAAGGTGAACAGCCGCCCGTTCGACCGCCGTGCCCTTCACCACCCCATCGGTGTCGAGGATCCGTCGGCCGTGCGCATCACGCCGGTGCACCGAGAACGCGCCGCTCGACTGCTCGGAGGCCACCGCCCCCAGCTCGAGCACCTCAGCCACCTCTGGCGGGCACTCGGCCACGGTGAGCTCGCCACGACCGCGCCGCGAGATGCATGAGTCCGCCCGGTAACGGCTGAAAACCATGTCGACCCAGCGCAGCTCCGCCATGGCGGCGGCCCACGCGTCAACACTGCGGCTGTTGTGCCGGTGCGCGCCGCGCAGCGCAAGATTGACCGGCATACCCATCACGTGCTCGACGTAGCGCTGCACCGCATGCGGATACGTCGCGTCCTGGACCGGCGCGACTGCCGGCGAAGCCGTCACAGCTGGGCCTGATCGAGCGCGGACTGGAGGGACCGTAGATAGCCCCCACTCGTCACGGTCGCGCCGCTGACCATGTCGATGTTGGCGCTCTGGGCGCGCAGGGTCTCTTGCACCAGGGTCGGTATGGCATAGGCGTTGATTTGATCGTCCTGCGGATTGCCCGAGTGATATTGCAGGAGGGACACGCGAATGATCCGGCCGGCGCGGACGGTGAGCTGGACCTGCACCGGTCCCCATTCCGTCTGTACCGTGGCTCCGGTCGCGGTGGAGGCCGAGTGGCTGGTCCCACCCGCGCTCTTGCGACTGGCGCCATGCGATGTCTGCTTCGCGTGCCGCGTGCCGCCCGTGCTTGAGCGGTTCGCGCCGCGGCTCGCGCCGGCAACCGTCGAAGCGGCGCCACCGGTGGTGCCGATGGACGGTCCGACAACCACGGTCGTCGGCCCTTGCGCACCCTGCGTCGACGTGTGGTAGCCGAAGAGCAAAACAACGACTGTCACCGTGCTGAGGAACCACATGACGATGCGTCTCACCGGGTCACCATCCGAACGATTCGACATGGAACTGGTCTGGTAGGACACCCACGGCGGTGGCGGCGCGACGTACGCTTTCCACCCAGGCGCTGGGACCACAGACGAACACGTCGCGGTCGGCGATGTCGGGCACCCAGTACTGCAAGGCGGTCGCGTCATCGGCGGGGCCCACACCGGCGCCCAGCCACGAGCTGGGCTGCCGCCGCCGACCGGGCAGCAGCAGCACGTCCAGGCCGCGACGGCGCGTGAGCCAGGCGAACTCGTGCTCGAAGAGCGGCTCGTCGGTGAAGCGGTGCAGAAGGACCGCATCACCCGGCGCGTATTCCATCCCTTCGGCCAGTGCCCGTAACGGCGCGATGCCCACACCGGCGCCGATCATGGCGACCTTGGAGCGCGTCCGAGCCCGGGAGCTGAACCGGCCGTAGGGACCCTCGAAGAGCACCCGAGTTCCCGGACGCAACGCGCCGAGCCGGGCGCTGCCGTCGCCCGCTTGCTTGACCGTGATCCGCAGGCGGCGCCCGTCAGGTGCGACGGAGAGCGAGTACGGGTGGGCTCGCGTCCACCCGTGTCGTTGCAGGAAGCGAAAGCTGAGGAACTGGCCAGCTTCGGCGAGCAGACGGTGCAGCCGCCGCCCGGTGAGGTAGACGCTGACCACACCTCGGCCCTCCGGCACGACAGAGGTGACCACCAGCTGGTGGCGCAGGTTGCGGAACAACGGCATGCCGACACGCCACCAGAGCACGGCTCCTGCGGCTGCGCCCCACATCGTCCACCAGTAGGCCGTGGCCGCGGGCGACGACGTGAACTGCTGGCCGGTCCACAGCTGGTGCGGCAGGGCCAGCCCGGCTCCGAGGTAGGCGTAGAGGTGCAGCAGATGCCAGGACTCGTATCGCAGCCGACGACGGGCGATCTTGACGCTGGTCACGGCCACCATCAGCAGGCACACCGTGCCGGCCAACGCCAGCAGCATGCCCGAGTAGTGCCAGGTCAAGTGCCACAAGGTGATCGGCGTACTGCCGAGGTCTCCTGCGGCGTATCCCCACGTGATCAGACCGACATGAGCCAACATGAGATTGAGCGAGGTGAAGCCGACCAGCCGATGGATGTGAGCCAGCCGATCCTGCCCGAAGGCCCGTTCCAGCCACGGAATCCGAGCCATCAGCAACAACTGCACCAGCAGCAGGTCGGACGCGACGAGGCCGGTCAACCGGCCGGCTGACGTCAGGCCGGTGACCGGCGCGGTCAGGTCCTGGAACCCTCCGCCCGTCGCCCACCAGTACGAGACCAGGAGCAGGCTTATCCAGAGCGCCGAACCGGCGCCTAGCCGTACGGCGCCGTCGATCGCCGCCAGGCGGAAGCGTGCGTCGCGCAGCGGCACAACCGACACTTCGAGAAGGTCGCTCACGTACATCTCCTTGATCGGGCCGTTGGCTATGGTGCTCAACTGCGCTGAGCAAACTTGGTGGGTTGCCTGTGCGTTTGCTGTGGCATTCCTGCGCGTCGGTTGCGGCTCAAGATCGAAAGACCGTCCGGCTGACCTGTCGTTGTCGCGCCCCTCACCGTGCTGTAATCGTTCTATCGGCTCGTCGGTGCCGCTGGGGTTCTTGCGGTGAAGGGGTGATTTAAAGTGGCCTACTACCGGTCCTGTGGGTCGGTGCCGCACAAGCGGCACACTCAGCACCGACCCGACGGCGATGCCCTGGCCTTTGAGGAGTTGATGGGGGAGGAGGGCTTCTTCTCCGATTCCTCGCTGGTCTACCACCGCAATCTGCCGTCCCGAATCGTGAACGCGGAAGTCTGGCAGCTGGGCAATCTGGAGACTGCGCCCAACCATCCGCTGCTCCCGCGACACCTGCGGCTACACGATCTCTTCAAAGCCGAGCCGGGAGCGGTCGCCGACATCGACGTGGTGACCGGCCGTCGCCTCGTGCTCGCCAACGGCGACGTACGTATCTCCTATGTCGTTGCTGGAGCGCCGTCACCGCTCTACCGCAACGGGCTCGGCGACGAGTGCCTGTACGTCGAGCGCGGCGCCGCACGAATCGAGACCATCTTTGGCTCGTTCGAGGTCGGTCAGGGTGACTATGTGATCATGCCCAGGGCGACCACCCATCGCTGGCTTCCCGTCGAGGGTGACGACGTCCTGCGTGTCTACTGCATCGAGGCGAACTCGCACGTCACGCCGCCCAAACGGTACCTGTCCAAGTTCGGCCAGCTGCTGGAGCACTCGCCGTACTCCGAGCGTGATCTGCGGGGACCTGAGGGACCCCTGCTGGCAGCTGACGTCGGCGAGCAGCCCGACGCCGAAACCGAGGTGTACATCAAGCACCGGGGCAACGGCCCGAGTGGGGTCGTCGGCACGGTGTACACCTATCCCTTCCACCCGTTCGACGTGATCGGTTGGGACGGGTGTCTTTACCCATACGTCTTCAACGTCGCGGACTTCGAGCCGATCACGGGGCGCGTGCACCAGCCGCCACCGGTGCATCAGGTCTTCGAGGCGCACAACTTCGTGGTGTGCAACTTCGTGCCGCGCAAGGTGGACTACCACCCATTGTCGATCCCCGTGCCCTACTACCATTCGAACGTCGACAGCGACGAGGTCATGTTCTACGTCGATGGCGACTACGAGGCGCGGAAGGGCTCCGGTATCGGCAAGGGGTCGATCACGTTGCACCCCGGTGGCCACGCACATGGTCCGCAGACCGGGGCCTACGAACGGTCGATCGGCACCGAGTACTTCGACGAACTCGCGGTCATGGTCGACACGTTCCGGCCGTTGGACCTGGGTGAGGCGGGAGTGACGTCGGACGACGGGGCCTACGCCTGGTCCTGGGCCCGAGGAGCCGAGACGTCCGCCGACGGTACCGGCTGAGCTCACGGGCCACCTCGCGCCCCCGCCAAGCTTGCGGCGGCACCGTACTAAGGTTTCGGTGTGGCGAGAGCGGCGCCACTGGTGCGGTGCGGAGGATGGGTGGCTGAGCAGCCGGTGACGGTCACGGACCGGATCGTGACTGTGCCGAACCTGCTTAGCATCGGCCGACTGTTCGGCGTGCCGCTCTTCCTCTGGCTCGTCCTCGTCCCGCACGCTGACGGGTGGGCGCTCGTCGTACTGATGGTCTCAGGCGTCACCGACTGGCTTGACGGGATGTTGGCCCGCAAGCTCAATCAGACCTCCAAGCTTGGCCAGCTGCTCGATCCCGTGGCCGACCGGCTCTACATCCTGGCCGTCATCGTCGGGCTCGCGATCCGGCAGGTCATTCCCTGGTGGCTCGCTGTCTTGCTGCCACTGCGTGACGTCTTCTTGTTCTCTCTCGTGCCTTTCTTGCGGACCCGTGGCTACAGCGCGCTCCCGGTGCACTTTCTCGGCAAGGCAGCCACCGCAAGCCTCCTCTACGCCTTCCCCTTGCTGCTTCTCGGTGAGGGCGACGGACGGCTGCAGACAGGAGCTGACGTCCTCGGCTGGGCGTTCGCCATCTGGGGAACCGGGCTCTACTGGTGGGCGGGGGTCTTGTATGCCTACCAGGTCGTTCAGATCCTGCGACTTCCACGCTCGGCTCGAGGCGCGGCAACGTGAAGCCGTCCACGCCTGCTGACGAAGACCGTCGTACGCCGCCTGCACCCAGCGGGCTGCTCGAGCAGCTGCTCGACAACACCCGCGACGACGAATACCGCACCGCCGCAGCGCGGCGAGAGCCAACGACACCTGGCCGGAAGCGGACCGGCGACCTCAGGCTGATCGCCGTTCTCGCCGGCTTCGGGCTCCTGGTAGCCGTCTCGGCGGTCGAGACACAGCAGGGCAAACCGGCTGCGTCGGCGGAGCGGACCCAGCTGATCGCACAGATCAAGACGCGTCAGACCCGGCTTGACGGGCTGCACACAAGCCTGCGCCAACTTCAGACCCAGATCGCTGATTTGCAGACCTCGAGCGTGAGCCAGGAGGCCGCTCAGACCCGACTGAATGGGCAGATCTCCAGGCTCGGGGTGGCATCGGGGATGACCGCAGTAGCGGGACCAGGCTTGGTCGTCACGGCCGACAACGCCCGCATCGCCACGCCGGGAGCTGGCGGAACCATCGTTGACACTGACCTTCAGGCGCTCGTCAACGGTCTTTGGGCTGCCGGGGCTGAGGCGATTGCGGTGAACGAACAGCGCCTGAGCCCGCTGACCTCCATCCGCACTGCCGGCCAAGCGATCACGGTGGACTACCGCTCCCTGACGCCGCCGTACGTCGTGCAGGCTGTCGGCAACCCCGACACCTTGCCGGCCAGATTCCTGCAGACCCAGGGTGGTCAGATGTGGCTGGCCCTGCGGTCCAACTACGGCATCACCTTCCGCACCCGAACCGTCGATCGGATGGAGTTGCCCGGCCGGCAACCGGCTCGGCTGCTGTGGGCGCATGCGCAAGGCCGCAGATGATCGCGGTCGTCGGGCTGGTGATCGGCGTCCTCGCGGGTCTGTTCCTGGAGCCGACCGTGCCGGCCGCTTTGCAGCCGTACCTTCCGATCGCCGTGGTCGCTGCGCTCGACGCCGTGTTCGGTGCCGCTCGCGCACATCTGGACGGCATCTTCGACGACAAGGTGTTCGTCGTGTCGTTCTTCTCCAACGTGTTGATCGCCGCACTGATCGTGTACCTCGGTGACCAGCTCGGGGTAGGCGGCCAGCTGTCGACGGGAGTAGTGGTCGTGCTCGGCATCCGCATCTTTTCCAACGTTGCGGCCATCAGGCGCCATGTCTTCCACGCCTGAGCGCACGCCTGCTGCGCGAACGTGGCGTCGGCAGGTCGTCGTGGGGCTGCTGCTCGCGATGCTCGGGTTCGCCGGGGCGACCCAGATTCGTCTTACTTCACGGCACGACAGTTTCGCCGGACAGCCTCACGACAACCTCGTGGCTCTGTTGGACTCGCTCTCGGCTGCGTCGGACCGCGCTCAACTGCAGATCAACCAGCTCCAACGCACTCGAACTGATCTGCTGACGAGCTCGAAGCGGCGGACGGCGGCGCTCACGGCGGCTCACCAACAGCTGGACGCCCTGCGCCTGTTGGCCGGAACCGTCCCAGCGGAGGGGCCTGGCGTCACGATTGCCATCACTGATCCCCAACACGCGGTGACCGCCGGCAGCGTCCTCAACGGCATCGAGGAGCTGCGCGACGCTGGTGCGGAAGCCATCGAGATCGACACTCGCGTGCGGGTCGTCGCTTCGACGTCTTTCACCGAGCCTGCGGGAGTCCTGCTGGTCGACGGAGTGCCGGTGCGGTCGCCGTACGTGATCGACGCGATCGGCTCATCGCACACGCTCGGCCAGGCGGTGGTATTTCCGGGTGGGCTCTCCGACCAGATCCGGCAGCTGGGCGGCACGGTCACAGTGCGGGAGGCGGATGCCGTCAAGGTGCAGTCGTTGCATCGGGTCTCACCGCCTGAGTACGCTCATCCGACCGGAGGATGAGCAAAAGGAGCCTGGGTGTATCCCGCCGAGCTGAAGTACACCGCTGAACACGAGTGGGTGAGCGACGTCGGAGCCGACGGAACAGTTCGGGTGGGCATCACCGAGTACGCCGTCGAGGCGCTCGGCGAGATCGTCTACGTTCAGCTGCCCGAGGTGGGTGCCGTCGTCGACGAGCGTGATGCGGTGGGCGAGTTGGAGTCGACGAAGAGTGTGAGTGACGTCTTCGCACCGGTGAGCGGGACGGTGGTCGCCCGCAACGACGCTTTGGACGCCGCTCCTGAGCTTTGCAGCAGCGACCCGTATGGCGAGGGGTGGATCCTCGAGCTTCGGGTCGCCGACCCCGACCAGCTCGATGGTCTTCTGAATGCCGATGATTACGCGGCGACACTAAAGTCGGAGTAAAACTTGAGAGTCTAGGTTCTCTCAACGCTCACCAGATCGAAGGGAGGTCCCGATGCCGTACTGCACCGAATGCGGGGCACAGAATCCGCCCGGCGCCCGATTCTGTGGGCAGTGCGGGCATCGGCTGACGGTGCCCGAGCGATCGACTGAGTCGACGTCGACCATATCGTTCGGGGCTCCCGAGCGCGCAGAAGGCGATCCGGAAAGCAAGCTGTCAGCTGTCGAGGAGGCGGCCGTCGACGCACTGCCAAAAGGCAGTGCGCTTTTGATTGTGCAACGGGGTCCCAGTGCCGGAAGCCGTTTCCTCCTTGACACCGACGAGGTGACTGCTGGGCGGCACCCCGACAGCGACATCTTCCTCGACGACGTCACGGTGAGCCGTCGACATGCGGTCTTCCGCCGATCTCCGGACGGCTACCAGGTCGTCGATGTGGGTAGCCTCAATGGCACGTACGTGAACCGCGACCGTATCGATTCGATCACGTTGACCGGTGGCGACGAGGTGCAGATCGGCAAATACCGGCTGGTGTACTTCGAGAGCGCTCAAGGCGGGCGTTGATGGCGGCTGCCGCTTCGAGCGGTCGCGCCGAGCTCAGCATCGGACAAGTACTGCAGGCGCTGCGGCCGGATTTCCCTGACGTCAGCATCTCGAAGTTGCGGTTCCTCGAAGCTGAGGGATTGATATCGCCGCAGCGTGCGCCGTCTGGCTATCGAAGGTTCTCAGCAGCCGACGTCGAGCGAGTTCGCTACATCCTGACTGCTCAACGTGATCACTACTACCCGCTCCGCGTGATCAAGACGCATCTGGAGGCACTGGCACGCGGTCTCGAGCCCCCTGACGTTGCCGGCGGCCTTCCGCGTGTGCCGCCACAGTCCACCGATGTACCGGCTGGGCATGCTCCGGTCGGCATGACCGAGCCGTCACCGCGTGAGCTCAGCCTGTCGTGGGCAGAGCTGCTGGCCAATTCCGGGCTCGACGACGACCAACTCGACCAGCTGGTGAGCTTCGGATTGATCCGTGCGCGCCAGGGCAGGGAGTACTTCGGACAGGAGGCGCTGCTCGTAGCTACCACCGTGGCAAAACTGGCGACGTACGGGCTCGAAGCTCGTCATCTTCGCGCCGTTAAGACGTCGGTCGATCGAGAACTCGGCCTCATCGAGCACGTCTTGAGCCCCTTGCGGCGACAGAGCAGGTCAGGATCGTCCGAACCGGTCAGGGAGACGGCAAGCGAGCTCACCGAACTCTGCCTGCGGCTCCACGCTGCTTTGTTGCGCGGCAGTCTCGCCATCGAGCCCCAATCGCTCGAGCGTCGGAAATCGAGCGAGTAGGCTTGGCGCGTGCGGGAGTTGGATGTGGTCGGGGTTCGCGTCGAGATGCCATCCAATACACCGATCGTGTTGCTCCGTGAATCATCGGGTGAGCGCTATCTGCCAATCTGGGTGGGAGCAGTCGAAGCGACCGCGATCGCTTTCGCGCAGCAGGGTGTTGCTCCGCCTCGACCGTTGACGCACGATCTCCTCAAGGACCTGCTCAGCGCCACCGGCAACGAGCTGTCCGAAGTGCAGATCACCGAGGTGCGGGACGGCGTCTTCTATGCCAATCTCATCCTTGGCAGCGGCGTAGAAGTAAGCGCTCGACCTTCGGACTCCATCGCTTTGGCGCTGCGAACCGGCAGCCGGATCGTTTGCAGTGAAGAGGTGCTCGACGAGGCTGGCCTGGCTGTCCCGGACGACCAGGAGGAAGAGGTCGAGAAGTTCCGCGAGTTCCTCGACCAGATCAACCCGGAGGACTTCGACGCCGAGCAGCGCTGAACCCGGGCTGGCATTACGATCATTTGTCTCACTCTCAACCTCAGGTTGATGAAATCGGTCGGCGCATGGTGGCTTCGGTCGTTGACGGTGCAGCCTTCCGCGACGTAGCGTCGCTAAAGACTCACGCTGTAATTCGCCGAGTGATGGCCCCAGCGCCGCCCCAAACCCTACGGAGTACACATGGCCGCAGATCGCCACGTTCTGGCCTCGGATTCGCCCGAGCATCCTGCGGGGCAGTCGTCCACTCATGGGGGAGCGCAAGGTCTGCTGTTCGATGACGACGTAGCCCCGATGCCTGACGACGTCGGCTACCGCGGGCCAACGGCATGCTCGGCGGCAGGCATCACCTATCGCCAATTGGACTACTGGGCGCGGACCGGCCTGGTGGAACCGACCGTCCGCACTGCCGGTGGGTCCGGTACGCAACGCCTCTACTCGTTCCGCGACGTCTTGTTGCTCAAGGTCATCAAACGACTGCTCGACGCAGGGGTGTCACTCCAGCAAATCCGCACCGCGGTGCACCATCTGCGCGAACGCGGAACCGACGACCTCACCCGCGTGACACTGATGAGCGACGGGGCGACTGTGTATGAATGCCGGTCCGCAGATGAGGTCATCGACCTGCTGCAAGGTGGCCAGGGCGTTTTCGGGATCGCGATCGGGGGAGTGTGGCGCGAGATCGAAGGCTCGCTAGCGGAACTGCCGAGTGAGCGAGCCGCCCGGGACGACGCCGGTGCGCTCCAGGACGAGCTTTCCGCGCGACGGCGGGCCCGGCTCACCGGCTGACCGCGGCTCGACTGCTGCGGCGGCTGTAACGGTCGGCAGCGCGCCTGAGCGATTCTGCGGCCGAGCACATACCTCAGACGCTGTTATTCTTTGGCTGGATCGACACGCGCGTGGGAGAGTCCGACGCGACGTCGGCGCCGAAGGGGCAACTCCTCCCGGAACCTCTCAGGCACCCGGACCGCGCGCGTTAGCAAACTCTGGAGCAGAATCCACCGTCACTGGACCTGCAACAGGGGGGAGGCTCAGTCCGACGCCAGGAGCCTCGATGCCAGACCGCCCCGCCCTTGCCGCCCGGGAAACTTGCGAGCCATTCACCCGCCGCCACGTCGGCCCCGACGCCGACGAGCAGCGACACATGTTGCAAGCCGTGGGGTTCTCCTCGTTGGAAAGCCTCGTCGAAGCGGCAGTCCCCTCGTCGATCCGGGCCCAGAAGTCGCTCGATCTCCCGCCCGCTCGCACCGAGAGCGCGGTGGCTCACGAACTCCGCGCAATCGCGGCGCGCAATCAGCCTCGCGTCCCGATGATCGGCCTTGGGTACCACGGCACCATCACGCCGGCGGTCATCCGCCGCAACGTTCTGGAGAACCCGGCTTGGTACACCGCGTACACGCCATACCAGCCCGAGATCTCGCAGGGCCGGCTGGAGGCCCTGCTCAACTTCCAGACGATGGTCGCCGACCTCACCGGACTGCCAACCGCCAACGCATCCCTCCTCGACGAAGCCACCGCGGCAGCCGAGGCAATGACCTTGGCGCGCCGAGCAAATCGAGACCGCCCGTCAGGACAGTTCCTCATCGACTCTGACTGTCTCCCGCAGACAATCGCCGTGGTGCAGACACGGGCTCGCTCGCTCGGCATCCCGGTCGAAGTCCTCGATGTGTACGCCGAGCTGCCGGGAGAGGACGTGACGGCCGTACTGCTTGCCTACCCGGGGGCGAGTGGTCGGTTGCGCGATCCGAAGGCCGCCATCGAGGCAGCCCACGCCGCTGGGGCCTTCGCTGTGGTGTCCGCCGACCTGATGGCGCTGACCCTGGTCGAGGCGCCCGGCTCACTAGGAGCTGACGTGGTTGTCGGGAGTACGCAGCGGTTCGGCGTTCCGCTCTTCTACGGTGGTCCGCACGCCGGTTACCTCGCGGTGCGGTCCGGACTGGAGCGCCATCTACCCGGCCGGCTGGTTGGCGTATCGGTTGACGCAGCTGGTCGGCCGGCGTACCGGCTGGCCCTGCAGACCCGCGAGCAGCACATCCGCCGCGATCGGGCGACCTCGAACATCTGCACGGCGCAGGTGCTGCTCGCTGTGGCCGCGTCGATGTACGCCGTCTATCACGGTCCGCGCGGGCTCCGCGACATCGCCGGCAGGGTGGCGCGCTACGCCGCCCTGCTGGCAGCTGCCCTGCGCGAGGGAGGAGTGCAGGTCGAGCACGACGGCTTCTTCGACACGTTGTCGATCCGCGTCGCCGGGCGGGCCGAGCAGCTGCGCGAGCGAGCCCGCGAACGCGGTCTGCACATCCTCGCCGACGGGGCCGACCGGATCGGGATCTCCTGTTCCGAGCTCACCACCCGTGAGCACCTGCAAGCTGTGCTGGCAGTGTTTGGGCTTCCACCGGCAGACTTCGATGACCTTGACCGGCGTGTTCCCGACGCAGTACCGCAAGAGCTCCGGCGCACCACTGACTACCTCACGCATCCGGTGTTCAACACCCATCACTCCGAGACGGAGCTGCTGCGCTACATGACGCGGCTCTCCCGCCGCGACTATGCGCTGGATCGCGGCATGATCCCCCTCGGGTCGTGCACGATGAAGCTCAACGCAACAACCGAGATGGAGCCACTGAGCCTCCCCGGCTTCGCCGATCTGCATCCGTTCGCGCCGGCCGACGACGCCACCGGCTACCTGGAGCTCATCGAGTCGCTCGAGGCCGAGCTCGCAGCGATCACTGGCTACGCCAAGGTGTCGGTGCAGCCCAACGCCGGCTCGCAAGGCGAACTCGCGGGCCTGCTGGCGATCCGCGCCTACCACGAGGCACGAGGCGACACCCAGCGCAACGTCTGCCTGATCCCGTCGAGCGCTCACGGCACGAACGCCGCCTCCGCCGTCTTGGCCGGCATGCGTGTGGTGGTCGTCCAAGCGGCTGCTGACGGTTCGGTCGACCTCGACGATCTCCGTCAGAAGTGCCAGGCGCACGCCGACGACCTGGCGGCCATCATGGTCACCTACCCGTCGACGCACGGAGCTTTCGAGGACACGATCGACGAGCTGTGCTCGACGGTGCACAGCTACCGCGGCCAGGTGTACGTCGACGGCGCCAACCTCAACGCCCTGCTCGGGCTCGCTCGGCCGGGGGAGTTCGGCGGGGACGTTTCGCACCTCAATCTGCACAAGACGTTCTGCATCCCGCACGGCGGAGGAGGCCCAGGTGTCGGACCGGTCGCCGTTGCGGCGCACCTGGCGGCGTACCTGCCGACGCACCCGCTCCACCCGGACCCAGCCCAGCGTGCGGGCATCGGACCGGTGAGCGCCGCCCCGTTCGGATCGGCCGGCATCTTGCCGATCTCATGGGCCTACATCGCGCTCATGGGCCCAGAAGGACTCACCTCGGCCACCGAGGTCGCGGTGCTGTCGGCCAACTACATCGCTGCCCGGCTGAAGGAGCATTACCCGGTGCTGTACCGAGGCCATGGCGGGCTGGTCGCCCACGAGTGCATCCTCGATCTGCGCGCGCTCACCCGTGGCACTGGCGTCTCCGTCGATGACGTCGCCAAGCGGCTCATCGACTACGGCTTCCACGCCCCCACGATGAGTTTCCCGGTGGCGGGGACGCTGATGGTGGAACCAACCGAATCCGAGAGCCTTGACGAGATCGACAGGTTCTGTGCCGCGATGATCGCCATCCGGGCCGAGATCGCAGCAATCGAGACCGGCGACGTCGAGCTGGCCAGCAGCCCGTTGCGCTACGCCCCGCACACCGCCCAGCAGCTCGTGAATGACTGGGAGCGGGCGTATACGCGGGAGGTGGGCGCGTTTCCGGCTGGCCCGGACCCGGACAAGTACTGGCCGCCGGTCGCTCGGGTCGACCAGGCGTACGGCGACCGCAACCTCGTCTGCACCTGCCCGGACATCAGCGCTTTCGCCGCCGCACAGTGACGTGACGGTCTCCGGCGAAGTGGCGGTTACATGTGCCGCCCTCCTGGAGGATGCGTTGACTGAAGCCGCTCTGCCGGGCATCGTGGCGGGTGTCTTCGGCGACGACGGCCTGCTGTGGGAGGGCCGAGCCGGCGGCACCGCACGGCAGTACCGGATCGGATCGATCACTAAGACGGTCACCGCCGTGGCGGTGTTGCAGTTGCGTGAGCAAGGCCTGCTCGACCTCGACGACCAATTGCGGCGGTACGTGCCCGATACGCCCTACCCTCAGGCGTCGCTGCGCGACTTGCTCGAGCACCGATCGGGTCTCACCGCAGAACCCAGCGGTTCCTGGTGGGAGCGTTCACCAGGCGTCGAGTGGCCAGCGCTCGCGGCGGCGAACACAGCACCCGCCGCCGCCTGGCCACCGCGGGTCCGCTACCACTACTCCAACCTCGGCTTCGCTCTGCTCGGTGAGGTAGTGGCCCGGCGCACCGGACAGTCGTGGTACGACGCGGTACACGCCCGGATCCTCGCCCCGCTGGGGCTCCACGAGACGACGTACCTGCCGTCGGCCGATGCAGCCGTCGGCACCTCCCGTAACCCGCGCAGCGGAGCGCTCGTCAAGGAACCGGCGTTCGACAGCGCTGCGATGGCGCCTGCCGGTCAGCTGTGGAGCACGGTGGCCGACCTGGGCACATGGGGGAGCTTCTTGGTGCGGGGGAACGACGACGTGCTACCGGTCAGCGTGCTCACAGAGATGCGTACGGCGTCGTCGGCTGACCCCGAGACTCAGCACCAGGGCGCTTATGGGCTCGGCCTGCGGCTGCGGTGGCGAAGCTCCAGCACGCTCGTGGGGCACACCGGGTCGATGCCAGGCTTCCTCGCCGCCGTCTTCACCGACGCGATCTCTGGCGTCGGTGCTGTCGTGCTCGCCAACGCCACCGTAGGGATTGCGCCTGAAGACCTCGCTGCGGCCCTCGTAGAACAAACGGAGCCGCATATCAGAGGTGCGTCGCTTCCAGGAACTGCGCCGCGGAGCGAGCACTCTGCTGAAGCGACGACCGATAGCGCTGTGGATGAACTGGCAGGTGAGTGGTTTTGGGGGAACTCGCTGCTGACCATCGTGGTGAGGGGGCTTGGCTTCTCCCTGCGCGCCCCGAACGGCTGGCGGACTTTCGAACGAGTCGAGCGCGATAGCTATGTGGGCTTGGACGGCTACTACGCCGGAGAGCGGCTCCACCTCGTACGCCGCCTGGACGGCTCGTTGTCGCACCTGGAGGTGGTGAGCTTCATCTTCACCCGTAAGCCCTACGATCCGTCAGCACCAATCCCCGGTGGCGTCCCGGAGCCGCTCGTCAACTCGCCTGACTGACGCTCGACATGTTGAAGTCGGGTACGCGCAAAGGCGGCGTCATCGTCCGGGGGAAGTAGTCGCCCCACTCGCGCGAAAACGACCGGACCGTCTCACCGGCGGCACCGAAACGGTTGAGCAGGTCGATCGGGCTCTCGTTGAAACGGAAGTTGTTGGCCGCGCCGACGACCTCACCGCCCTCGACGAGATAGACCCCGTCGCGAGTCAGGCCGGTGAGCAGCAGCGTCTGCGGATCGACCTCGCGGATGTACCACAGGCACGTGAGCAGCAGTCCACGCTCGGCCGACTGCACCAGATCGTCGACGGCACCGGCGCCGCCGTCGACCGACAGCACAAGATTGTCGATGGGAGGGCTGAGGGGGAGCGCGGTCAGCCCTGCGGTGTGGCGGGACGTGAAGAGCGACCGCAAGGTGCCGTCGCGGATCCAGTCCGTGGCTTCGACGGGAAGGCCGTTATCGAAGACGCTCTGCTCCGACGACGAGGCCCGAGCCACAAGGAACGGCGCCGCGGTCAGCCCGGGATGCCTCGGGTCGGATCGCAGCTGAACGCCTGACCGGGCGATCTGCTGACCGACGCGCGTGCCGCCTTGCGGGTCGCTGTAGACGGTCTGCCCCTCGAAGGCGTCGCGCCCACTGGACACCCAGTAGGCATAGATCGCCAGGTCGGCGACCGCGGTCGGCGGCAAGATAGTGTCGTAGCGGCCTGCCGGGAGCTCGATGCGACGTTGCGCCCAGCTGAGTCGGCGTACGAGTTCAGCATCGAGATCGACGACGCTCATCTCGCCGATGTGTTCAGCGGCCTGTCCGACCCAAGCGGATGCCGAACGGTCCGCTGGCTTGCCGGTCATGCCGACATGGCTGGTCGGTTGCTCGAAGCGCGCTCGCAAGCCGCCGGAGGTAGCGACGTAGGTGGTGGTCACGTCCTGCTCGACGTAGCCGTAGAGCAGTCGCTGCTCCGCGGTGGCTCGCTGTAGGGACTCACCCAGGGAACTGGCGAACTCGGCGAGGACGTCGACAGAGGTCTGACCAGCGGCATCCACCCAGTCGGCCGCCTCGCCACCGGTCACGATGTCAGCAGCGTCTTCGGCGGGGGAGGCGGCACGGGCGGCGGCGTCGGCCTGCGCCACGAGCGCCTTGACCTGGGCGGGGGTGGTAGCCGCTTGGCTCAGCACTCCAGCCGCCGCGCCGCTCCCGCCGTCGATGACGGAGACGACGGTCATAGAGGTGCCGGCCATGATGCCGTTGGTGGTGAGCGTGTTGTTGGCCCAGCGAAGGTTGGCGGTGGAGGAGACGCTCAACACAACGGCGCACGAGTCGGCTGTCGACCTCTCAAGAGCAGTGTCGACGAGGAACTGTGGCGTCGGCATCTCAGCGGCCCGCCTCTGCCGCAGTGTTGAGGATGCGGATGTCGCGGAACCTCGCTACCGGACAGCCGTGACTCACTGGCGCCACCTGGCCCGGCTGCGCTTTGCCACAATTGAAGGCGCCGTGGAGCACCCAGGTCGACGCTCCTCCCACCGCATCCATCGCTCCCCAGAAATCCGTCGTCGTCGCCTGGTAGGCAGCGTCTCGGACCTGTCCCCGCAGCTGCCCGTCGATGATCGAGAAGAACCGCTGCCCGGTGAACTGGAAGTTGTAGCGCTGCATGTCGATGCTCCAGGACTTGTCGCCGATGACGTAGAGACCGCGGCGAACGCCGGCAATCAGGTCCTCGACAGACCCCTCGTCGGCTGCCGGCTGCAACGACACGTTGGCCATCCGCTGGATCGGGATGTGACCGGGAGAGTCGGCGAACGCGCAGCCGTTCGAGCGACCCAGCTCCATCAGCGCCGCCATCCGGCGGTCGGTCTGGTAGCCCACCAAAATGCCGTCCTTGATGATGTCCCAGCTCTGTGTCTGGACGCCGTCGTCGTCGTAGCCGATGGTGGCGAGTCCGTGGGGGCGAGTCCGATCACCGACGACGTGCATGCACGCTGAGCCGTAGCGCAAAGTGCCGAGCTGGTCTGGGGTGGCGAACGAGGTGCCGGCGTAATTGGCTTCGTAGCCGAGCGCTCGATCGAGCTCGGTGGCATGTCCGACGCTCTCGTGGATGGTCAGCCACAGGTTGGAGGGGTCGATGACCAAGTCGTAGACCCCCGCCTCGACCGACGGAGCCGTCAGCTTTGCGGCGAGGTGGTCCGGCAGTTCGGCAAGCTCGCGGCCCCAGTCGTAGCCGTCGGTGAGGTATTCCCACCCTCGGCCGACGGGGGGTGCGATGGTGCGCATGGAATCGAACACGCCACGCTGACGGTCGGTGCCGAACACCTCGAGTGCGGGATGCAGCCTGACCCGCTGCTGAGTGGTGCTGGTGCCGGCCGAGTCGGCGTAGAACTTGTTCTCCTTGACCTGGGCGACCGATGCCGACACGTGGTCGACTGCCGGCGCCGCGCTCAGCCGGTCGCTCCACCGCCGCAGCAGGTCGACCTTGTCGGCTGTGGGCACACGGAAGGGGTCGACGTCGTACGCCGAAACCCACGTGGCGCTGTCGTGCACCGGCTCGTCCGCGAGATCGATGCGCTCGGTGGACACCGGCTTGGCGATCCGAGCGATGCCGACAGCCTGCTCCGTGACCCGCACCACGTCGTCGGCGGTGAGCGCCACCCCGGCCGCGAAACCCCACGTGCCGTCGACGATGACGCGGACGGCAAAACCGATCTCGTCGCCTTCAGAGGCGTCGACGAGCGCTCCGTCGCGCAAACTGAGCGACTGTGTCCGCAGCCGCTCGAGCCGGAAGTCGGCATGGGTGGCGTGGAAGTCGCGCGCTCGCTCCAGCGCCGTGTCGGCGAGTCGCTGCAGCGGCAGATCGAGGAAGTCGGCATCGACGGACGGTGAGCCGGGCATGGCAGAGGACATTAGCAACGCCCGGCGACACCGACGGCCGGCAGGACTGTCGCCGTTACCCGCTCGGGCGCTGTATAGACCACGAGACGGTCCGACCGCACGAAGCCACAGATCGTGATGCCGGCCCGCTGGGCGAGGTCGACGGCCAAGCTGGACGGGGCGCCGACAGCGGCGACGAGCCCGATCCGTCCCGCCACCGCCTTGGCCATAATGTCGAAGCCCACCCGACCACTGACGCAGAGCATGGCGTCGTCGCCGTACGTCGTCGTACCGAGCACTCGCGCACCCAGCACCTTGTCGACGGCGTTGTGCCGGCCGACGTCCTCGCGCAACACGACAAGGTCGCCGGCGCCGGAGTAGATCGCCGCGGCGTGTGACGCGCCGGTTTGGTCGAACAGCGGTTGGTGGGCGCTCAGCATGCGGAAGGCACCGGCGATCCGTTCGGCCGGCACTGCCGGCATCGGACGCTGCGGTTCAGCGACGGGGGAGAGGACCTCGTCAAGACTGGTTGCCCCGCAGACGCCGCACGCAGACGACACTTGGGTCGCGCGGTTCGTGGGCACCCGGAGCGGGGCATGCGTGAGCGTGACGGTGACCACGTTGTAGCGCTGCTCCTGGTTGAGCGTCCTGTCGACGCAGTACGCCACCGTGCTGGGAGAGCGGCTGATCGGAAAGGCTCCCTCTGCGAGCAAGAAGCCGCTGGCCAGCTCGAAGTCGTGCCCCGGGGTGCGCATGACGACGGCCACTGACGAGGGTCGATGGCCGGGCCAACCCAGCCGGATCTCCAACGGTTCCTCGGTGAGCACCGAATCCCACCGGACCGACCTGGTCGACTCGGAGATCTCGGTGACGTTGCGCCGCTGAGTGGGACCGGGGCGCCGTTGGCTGCTCATCTCGGCATC
Source organism: Propionibacteriales bacterium (assembly GCA_038198965.1). GTDB lineage: Bacteria > Actinomycetota > Actinomycetes > Propionibacteriales > Nocardioidaceae > JAUJOE01. The sequence goes on along the minus strand of JBBPZH010000102.1, from coordinate 2,100 downwards.
TTGACTGTCACCTGAAGAGGATAAGTTGAGTGGTGCGATGAACTCTCATGTCGAGCAACGACTACGAGATCGCCTCGAACGCCCACCGGTCGAGCAGTCGACGCAGTCGCCGGTGCCCGGCCTTCTGCTGGCGGTGGGGCTGCTCGCGCTGTTCGCAGCCTTGACGTGGTTCGTAGCAGGGCCGGCCAACGGGTCGTGGATCGATAAGGTGCTCAATCACAAGCACGACATCGCCGGCTTTGCACCGGTGCTCCATGTCCTCGACCGGATCGGTCAGCGAGCCGTTTGCCTGCCGATTCTGGGAGTTGTCACGGCGTGGGTTGCGTGGCGACATCGCTCGCTTCGCCCGGTGCTGATCTCGGTGTGCGCAGTCGTTGCCGTCAATCTGGTCGTTTTGATCCTGAAGCTGTGGCTCGGCCGGGGTGCGCCGCTGGAGCACCGGCCGGCCTTCTTCATCGACGGGCAGATGTACCCCAGCGGACACACCAGCAACGTCGTCGCCGTCTATGGCACTGCCGCCTACTTGGCCGCCCGCTACGGCTCGGTGAGCAAGACGGTGAAGACCGTGATCTTCGCAGTGATGGTGGTCTTGGCGGTCGTCATGACGATGACGTCGTTGCTGTTGCACTGGCACTGGTTCACGGACCTGATTGCCGGCTTCCTCATCGGCGGCGTGGTACTGGCCACGACGACCGCCTTCGACAAGGCGACGCCCTTCGAGTCGCATCGCACCGGGTCAGGTGCCGGCGGACTTCCTGCTCACTAGCACCCGGCGCAGGTCGTCGGTGCCGTCGCTGATGGAACGGCGTACCGCGACCGACAAGTCGGTTCGCCCCAGGCAGCGTTCGGCGAGGTCGAGGGTCGATTCGCTGACCGAGGAGCCGGGATAGGCGAGCAGCGCCGCCCGCTCAGCCACCCAACCGGTGCGGATGCTGGCGGTGTCGGGGATCTCGGCGAAGTAGCGCTCGACATAGGCGCCGGTCACAGTGGCGTGTTCCGGCGGGAAGAACCGCTCGGCGACGGCGTACAGCTCGTAGTTGCTGAGCGATGTGTCAGTCGTAAGAGCTCGCCACGCCCAGTCCTTGACCGCAGCCGTCGGCATGCTCGTCCGTGCGCGCAGCGCGTGCAGCGCACCCTGTGAGGACGGGTCGTCACGGCAAAGGTCGTCGATGTCAGCCTGGTCTGCGGCGTCTAGCGCACACCGGCTGATCAGCGTCCGCCACCGCAGGTCAGCGTCGTACAGCAACCCGTCGGGTACGTCGCCGGCGGACCACCTGTGCAGCAACTCGGCGTCGGAGGTGACGTCGATGGTCTGGCGGGCAGCGATCAGCTGCCGATTGCTGCCAGGCTCCGCTTCGGCCAGCAGCCGGCCGGCCAACGCTTCGAGCGTGGCGCGACGAGCGGGGGAGCGGAAGTATCGACCAAGCAACCCGATCGCGCCGCTGTTCGGCGCAGCTCCGAGCAGCACCTCCACGGCCAGGTCCGACTCCAGCGGCAGCGCTGAGGTCAGCGCGTCGAGGTAGGCGTCTGGTGAGCTGCGGCCGTCAAGCAGCGCCTCCCGCAGCGCTCCCCACACCACGGCTCGTGTGAGCGGGTCTGCGACCTTGGCCAGCGACTGCGGCGCTGCAGCGGCTGATTGGTCGTCGAGCTTGATCTTGGCCCAGGTCTGGTCGGCGGAGTCAGGCACGACGAAGACCGGTTCGGCGGGACCGGAAACCTGCAGGGGTACGACGGTGCGTTGTCCCGTCACCACGACGTCGGCCGCGGTCGGCGTACCGATGTCGTCGAACGCGGTGACCGTAATGGCGTGCGGTCGAGATCGCGGCGGGTCCGACCGACTGTCACAACCGACCGCGATTTCCCCGTCCGGCGTGACCTCGCACGACAGCGCATCGACGCCTGACGTACGCAGCCACGCATCCGCCCAGGCACTGACATCCTTACCGCTGGACCGCTCCCAGGCGCCGACAAGATCGGCAAGCGTGGCGTTGCCGAAGGAGTGGGTGCGCAGGTGAGCCACCACGCCGCCGAGAAACGACTCGTCGCCTAGGTAGGCGTTGAGCTGACGGAGCACGGCCGCGCCCTGGGTGTAGGTGATGC
>JBBPZH010000101.1:0-11849 GCA_038198965.1 Propionibacteriales bacterium | reverse complement strand
GTTGGGCAGCACCACGACCTCAGACGCCGCCGTAGACCGGATTGCCGCAAGCAGGTCGCCGGTCGACACTCGAGCGTTTGTGTCGCTGGTCACCGTCTCGGCTCCAGCGGCCGCGAACAAGGCACGAAGGCCCTCACCTGTGGCGAGGGCGACGACGCTACGACCGTCCGACGGTGTACGGCGAGCTGTGGCGGTTCGAGCAAGATGGTCGGCGAAGTGAGTGACCCGCAGGCGATGCGGTCGGCCGGCCTCGATGCCCGCCTCGATCGCCGCGCCGACGTTGTCCACGTGCACGTGCACGTTCCACAAGGTCTCCCCTCCGACCACCACCAGCGAGTCCCCGAGCCCGGCCAGCCGCTCGCGTAGTGCCGTCACGGCCTCCGGTCCGGCCTCCAGCAGGTACATCACCTCGTAACTTGGGCCGTCAGCAGACAGGTCGGAGCCGGGAAGGATCCATCCGGTCGAGGACGGCAGGCTGTAGACCCGCTGCGGCGGCCGAACACCGGTGAGCACCTCCTGGGCAGCGTCGAAGATGACGCAGAGCCCGCGAGCTCCGGCGTCGACCACTCCCGCTCGGCGCAGCGTCTCCAACTGTTCGGTCGTGTGCTCAAGCGCCGAGCGAGCGGCCGCTGCGGCCGCGTTGATGACATGGCCCATCTGGTCTGTCAGGTCATCGGGCGCAGCAGCCGCTGCCCCCTGCGCCGCGCGCTCGGCCGCTCGGGCGATCGTAAGAATGGTGCCTTCGACGGGCTGGCCTACTGCGGCGTACGCGGCGTCAGCTGCCAAGGTCAGCGTGTCGGCGAGCATCTGACCGGGTTTGCTGGGATCGCCGCGCAACAGCTGGTCGGCGCCGGCCCGCAGCAGCTGAGACAAGATGACACCGGAATTGCCCCGCGCGCCCAACAGTGCGCCGCGGGCAAAGGTGCGAAGCGCGACGACCAAGGACGTCGGCGTCGGGTCGACGATGGCTTGGCGAGCGGCCTCGAACGTCAGGTACAGGTTGGTCCCCGTGTCGCCGTCAGGCACCGGGTAGACGTTGAGCGCGTCGAGCTCTTCTCGTGCCGCAGCCAGCCGCTCGAGCGTGCAGTCGCACCAACCGAGGAGCAGGGCTACCTCAGCCGGAGGTAGAGCCTGCCGGCGCTGACCGGACGAAGGATCCGGCTGTTCGTAGTCAAGACGCGCCGCCACGTGTCGCCTCTCCTTGGCCCTGCGCTTGCTTCACCGCCGGGCGCCTGACAACGGCACCCACGCCAACCGACCCTAGCCGTCACCCGCGAACCGCCGGCGCGCCGACCAGGCGCCGGAACAGGATTGGGCCAAGCTCCCGCGCATCCGTTATTCTTTGACGGTTGCCCGGACCGCTGGGCGTTTTATCCGCTGCACGCTTTCAGGGAGTCCACCGTGGCCGCCGTTTGTGACATCTGCGCCAAGGGTCCTGGTTTCGGGCACAACGTGTCGCACTCGCATCGGCGCACCAAGCGGCGGTTCAACCCCAACATCCAGCGAGTCCGCACCGTCGTCGGCGGAACACCGAAGCGGCTCAACGTCTGTACGTCGTGCCTCAAGGCCGGCAAGGTTTCCCGCTAAGCGCCTCCGACCGATCCGCCACCGCCCGTCAGGTCAGTCGCCAAGGCTGTGCCACAGGCCGCGCAGAAGTGCGCGTCGGCGCTGTTGGGGTGCTTGCACGAGGGGCATGTGCGCCGGAGCGCTGAGCCACAGTTCTCGCAAAAGCCGGCCTGGGCGTCGTTCGGAGATCCGCAGCGCGGGCACGGACTAGCGGCATCGCTGCCGACGCCGACGCCGACGCCGACGTACTCGAGGGTGTCGCGGGCGGTGGGCGCGAGCTCGCGTGCAACGTAGCGTGCGCCAGCTCCGAGGAAACCCGCCTGAAGTCCGAAGCCACCGATGGCGAAGAACGGCACCGCGGCGAAGAACATCCAAAACCTCGTCGGCCCAGCGTTGGGCTGGCTGCTGTTCATGGCGGTGAAGAAATCCACCAATGCCAAAGCAACCAACACGATGGCGATGGCCATACATCCGATCCCGATCACTCGGGCGGTCATCCGTTTCGTGCTCTGGTCAGCGTCGGCGGGCCCCGTCTCCCTCATGCCCGTGAGCATAAGCCGACTGCTGCCGCGAGTGTGGCCTCCGACGCGCTGCTTGGTGGGAGCGCCGGCTCGCTCACCGGAAGTGCTGGTGGCCGCCGGTCCCGTCGTACGGCGCACCGTCGACAGTGACTGTGCCGGGCTCGCCGTGGGCCAAGACGTTGCCGACTACCCGCCATTGCGGCGGTAGGTCGACCTCTGCAGGGAAGGCGGCCACGAGCCCGTAGTCGTCACCGCCGGTGAGCACGAACTGCAGCGGGTCAACTCCAAGGGCCGCTCCGACGGCCTGCAGCGGCTCCGGCACCTCGAAGCGGTCCGCGGTGAGATCGATCGACACGCCACTGGCACGGGCGACGTGCCCCGCGTCTTGCAGCAGTCCGTCGCTGACGTCGATCATCGCGGTGGCACCAAGGGCGGCAGCCTGCGGACCGGCTTCGTACGGCGGTGTGGGCCGCCGATGAGCATCGACCACGGCACGTGGGGACCGGAACCCGCGGTTGAGCACCGCATAGCCGGCGTCGGCCCAGCCAACCCGACCGGCGAGCGCCACGACGTCGCCTGGGCGAGCCCCGGAGCGGCGTACGACGCCGTGTGCGCACTCGCCGAGCACCGTGACCGCAAGCGTCACCACACCGGCTGACGTCACGTCGCCTCCCATGACGCTGGCTCCGACGCTTCCCGCCTCTGTCGCCAGGCCGTCGGCGAACTCGAGCGCCCAGGAGACCGGCAGGTCCGGAGGAGCGCCAAATCCCACCAACAATGCCGTCGCCCGCCCGCCCATCGCGTTGATGTCGGAGAGGTTCACGGCGGCGGCCTTGTGACCCACATCGGCAGCCGACGACCAGTCCAGGCGGAAGTGGTGGTTCTGGACCAACATGTCGAGGGAACACATCACGTCGGCGGTGGAGACGGCGAGCACGGCAGCGTCGTCGCCGGGCCCTACCCTGACGGATTCTCCCTGCCCGAATCGCTCCACGAGCGAGGCGATCAGCTCGAACTCGCCGATCTGGCCGATGGTCTTGGACTGCGCTGCCGGCATGTCACTCCTCGATCTGTGAACGGGGCACCGCCTCCCCCCATCAGGCGGTACGGTGAGTCCCGCTTCTCTCCACGACCCGACGCGGGAGGTCTTCATGGTGGTCCAGGCCTACATCCTGATCCAGACCGAGGTTGGCAAGGCCGCCGAGGTGGCGTCGTCGATCGCCGCCGTCAAGGGGGTGACCCTCGCGGAGGACGTCACCGGACCGTACGACGTCATCGTGCGCGCGGAAGCCCGCAACGTCGATGAGCTGGGGAAGCTTGTGGTCGCCAAGGTCCAGTCCATCGACGGGATAACCCGCACGCTCACCTGCCCCGTAGTGCACATCTGAGCGCTGGAACAGGGGTGCGCCGTCGCCGTGTCGCGAGCCGCCTCACCCTGACCGTCGGTGCCGTGCTGCTGATGGGGACGTGGATTTCCGGGTGCTCGAACACGGTCACGATCGACTCGCCAGCCGGACGGCTCTCCGGCTCGGCCGCCCGAGCGTGCCACCGGCTCATCGCACGAGTGCCTGAACGCGTTGCCGGGCAGCCTTCCCGTTCCGTGCAGCCGTCGGGTGCGCTGGGTGCTGCCTGGGGTGACCCGGCGATCGTACTGCGGTGCGGCGTACCCAAGCCTGCCGCGTTGACGGCTAGCTCCTCGTGCTTCGTGGCCAACGGGGTCGGTTGGTTCGCCACGCAGGACGGCCAACCGGCCGACGGGCTGCAACCGGTGACGGGCGAGCTCGTTTTCACCACGGTGGGGCGGACGCCCTTCGTCGAGGTGGGTGTCCCGCCGGACTACCAACCGGCGTCTGACGCGCTCGTCGACCTGGCCCCGGCTGTTAAGGGCGCCACGTCGCAGCAGCGACCCTGCGTCTGAGCCGCGTCTCGACGTCAGCGCAAACCCGTCGCGCGTTGCAGGGCGAGCTGCAACAACCGGTCGACCAGCTCGGGATATTCGATGCCCGACTCTGCCCACATCCGCGGGTACATCGAGGTCGGGGTGAAGCCCGGCATGGTGTTGATCTCGTTGACGGTGAGCTTGCCGTCAGCGCCCAAGAAGAAGTCGACGCGCGCCAGCCCCTCGCAGCCAAGAGCCTCGAACGCCGCCACCGACATGTCCCGAACAAGCTGGCTGACCTCTGGGCGCAAGCGGGCCGGCACTTGCAGCGTGACGCCTGCCTCACCGAGGTACTTGGCGGCGAAGTCGTAGAACTCGTGGTCGCCGTATCCGGTGATCTCCGCCGGCACGCTCGCGTCCGCGCTTCCGTCGAGCCGCTGGAGCACCCCGCACTCGACTTCCCGGGATCGCGCGGCTGCCGCTTCGACGAGCACCTTCGGATCGAACGACTGGGCGTGCTCCACCGCGGCCGAGAGCTCATGGCGCGAGGGCACCTTGGTGATGCCCATGCTGGATCCTGCGCGGGCCGGCTTTACGAAGACCGGCCACCCCAAGGCCTCGACCGCTTCCCGGCTCGCCGCTGGGTCGCGCTCCCACTCGCGCGGCTTGATGACGACGTACGGCGTCACCGGCAGCCCAGCCGCGGCGAGCACCACCTTCATGTACTCCTTGTCCATGCCGACTGCCGAAGCCAAGACTCCGGAACCGACATAGCGGATACCAGCAATCTCGAACAACCCCTGGATCGTGCCGTCCTCACCCCACGGTCCGTGCAACAGCGGGAACACCACGTCGACGTCACCGAGTGCTCGCGAACCCTGCCCCGGCTCGACGGCGACGAGCTGCCGGGACGCCGGGTCGTTGCTCAACGCGACGGCCGTCGCTGACGCGTCGACCTTTGGGGTGTGTCCGGCGGTGAGGGCGAGCGTCTGCACGTCGGAGGACTCCAGCACCCACTTGCCGTCGACGCTGATGCCGATCGGTACGACGTCGTACTTGTTCCGGTCGATGACCGACAACACGCTGGCCGCGGTCGAGCACGAGACGGCGTGCTCACTGGAGCGGCCGCCGAACACCACCGCGACGCGGGGTCTACCGGCACCTGGCATCGCCGCTGAGCCTATCGGCCCGACAATGGGTGCCATGGCGACACACGAGACCAATGTCCAGTCATCGCTTGCCACTGTGGCGGTCAAGGCCGGGCGTCCACCGGCCGAAGCGGACCAGCCGCTCAACGAGCCGTTGGTCCTGGCCGCGACCTACGTCGCGGGCGGTGAGATGGAGTACGGCCGCTACGGCAATCCAACCTGGGCTGCGTTCGAGACTGCGCTGGGCGAGCTCGAGGGCGGGCGGGCCGTTTCGTTCGCCTCGGGCATGGCGGCGATCTCCACGCTGCTCGACTTGGTCGCTCCTGGAGAGACGGTGGTGGCGCCCCGGCACTGTTACCAGGGTGTGTTGACCCAGCTGGCCTCCTTGGAGGCGCGCGGTCACGTCAAGGTGGTTCTGGTCGACGTGGACGACACCGAGCAGGTCATCGCCGCACTAACTGACGACGTCGCGATGTTGTGGTTAGAGTCGCCGACCAACCCCGCCCTCGAGGTGGCCGACCTGACGGCATTGTGTGCGGCTGCCCGTGCGGCCGAGGTGACAAGCGTTGTCGACAACACCTTCGCCACACCGATGCTGCAGCGCCCCCTCGACCTGGGCGCCGATGTCGTGGTGCACTCGGCGACGAAGTACCTCGCCGGTCACTCCGATGCCCTCATCGGTGCGGTGGTGACGCGCAGCGACGATATCTGGGCGGCGGTCGACGGCAAGCGTCGTACGGTCGGCGCCTTGCCCGGCACGTTGGAGGCGTGGCTGGCCCTGCGCGGGCTCCGGACCCTGCATCTGCGGGTCGAGCGAGCACAGGCGAACACTCGAGAGCTCGTACGCCGCGCTCAGCGCCACCGCGTAGTCGAGCGAGTCCGCTACCCCGGTTTCGGCAGCATCATGGGGTTGGAGATCAGCGGCGGTGCCGCCGCGGCGGACAAGGTCACCTCGTCGACCGAGATCTGGGTGCACGCCACCAGCCTCGGAGGTGTGGAGTCCACGCTGGAGCGCCGTCGCCGGTGGCCGGGGGAACCGCAGACGATCCCCGCCAACCTCATCCGGCTGAGCGTGGGCATCGAGGATGTCGACGACCTGTGGGCCGACCTCGAGCAGGCGCTGGACGGCGTACCCGCAGGCCGCTGACCGGACCCGCCGCCACTGTGCAGTCCTGGCCAGTCCGCAGCGACGTCAGGCCCGCTCGGGCTTGGCTGCACGGGCGATGAGCGCCGCCAGCATCTCGTACGGCGTCAACTCCCCGCGCACCAGCGCGGCGACGTGTTCGACGATGGGCATCTCGACGCCGTTGCGAACAGCCAGGTCGTTGATCGACTGGCACGACATCACGCCTTCGGCGACCTGTCGCGTCGACGCTAAGACCTCCTCCACGCTCATGCCGCGGCCGAGCTTCTCCCCGAAGGTTCGGTTGCGGGACAGTTGGGAGGAACACGTTGCAACCAGATCGCCTAGCCCGGCCAGTCCGGAAAACGTCAACGGGTCGGCACCTAACGCAATGCCGAGCCGCGAGGTCTCAGCCAGCCCCCGGGTGATGACCGTGGCCATCGCGTTGTCACCGAAACCCAGGCCGGCCGCCATGCCGACCGCCAGTGCGATGACGTTCTTGGTGGCTCCACCCAGCTCACAACCCACCACGTCGGTGTTGGTGTAGGGGCGGAAGACGGGACTGTGACAGCGCGCCTGCAGCCGCTCTGCCACTGCCTCGTCGGTGCACGCGATCACGGCCGCCGCGGGCTGCCGAGCGGCGATCTCGTGAGACAGGTTCGGCCCGGTCAGGACGGCGACCCGTTCGCCGCCGATGCCTGTTACCTCCTCGATGACCTCGCTCATGCGCTTGGCAGTGCCGACCTCGACACCCTTCATGAGGCTCATCAGCACCGCGTCGGGTGCGATCGAGCGAGCCCACTGTTCGAGGTTGGCTCGCAGCGACTGCGACGGTACGGCGAGCACCACGACCGAAGCCGCGGCCAATGCCTCGTCGTGGTCGGGAGTCGCGGTGATCGCATCCGGCAGCTCCACCCCGGGCAGGTAGTCGGAGTTCTCGTGGCGGTCGTTGATCGTTGCGCTGATTGCTTCCCGCCGCGCCCACAAGACCACGTCGTTGCCGGCGTCGGCGAGCACGAGGGAGAACGCCGTACCCCAAGAGCCGGAACCGAGGACCGCGACCTTGCTCATGCTGGTTTTGCCTGATCGGGAGATGCCGGCTGGTGAGTGCTGGCCTTCGCGGAGGCGTTGGCGCGGTGCGGGTTCCCGATGTCTGGTACGCCGGCTTTTCGGGGGTCGAAGCGCTGCACCGGTGCGGGCTCGCTCCGGATTTGTTCCAGCAGCGCGGTGATGGCCGCCATGATCCTGGCCGTCGCTTCCAACAGCACTGCCGTGGTCAGCGGTTTGCCGTACAGATCAGACAGGTCGACGGCGGGGCCGGCCCACACGTGCATGGTCTTGCGCGGAAACAGCCGGGGCTTGCGAGCGTACGGCGCGAGCAGGTGCTGTGGCCCCCACTGCGCGCACGGGATGACCGGGCAGCCGGTGGTGAGAGCGATTCGGGCCGCTCCGCTCTTGCCGATCATGGGCCACAGGTCAGGGTCGCGGGAGATGGTGCCCTCGGGGTAGACCACGACGCACTCCCCCGCCTCCACCGCTGCGACGGCGGCGCCCAACGCCTTCGCGGCGTCTGTCGTTCGGCGGTTGACCGGGATCTGACCGGCGCTGGTGATGATCTTCCCGATCACGGGCACTGCGAAGACCTCCGCCTTGCCGAGGAACCTCGGCTGCCGACCGTTGTCGATCACGAAGTGTCCGAACGGGATCGGATCGAACTCCGAGACGTGGTTGGTGGCGAGCAGGCAGCCGCCGTCGGCTGGCAGGTACTCCCCACCGCGCCAGTCGCGCTTGGTCAGAGCTACCACGGGTGCGCGGAGCAAGGTGACGACGAGCGACAGCGCCCACCCCCGCCTCTGCTTCGCCACCTCGGCTCCTCGCTCATGTCGCTGCCGGACAGGCGATCAGTGTCGTCCACCCGCAGTTACGCTGTCGAGCAGGTGGCAAGATCGGCGCAGTGCCGACGCCGCCATGGTCACTGATCATTCCGGTCAAGCAGACTGCCGTGGCCAAGTCGCGCCTGCTGGAGCTCGGTGACTCGCTGCGCCGGGAGCTTGCGCTCGCCTTCGCCCTTGACACGGTGACAGCCGCGCTTGGCTGTCCGGACGTCGATGAGGTCGTTGTCGTGACCAATGACGGTTTGGTGAGCGAGACGGTGGTTGCCCGGGGTGCACGAGTCGTCCCCGATGAGCCTGACGCCGGCCTCAACCCGGCGCTGGAGTCAGCGGCGGCAGCGGTTTGGCGTCGTACGCCGGCTGCACGCCTTGCGGTCATGTCTGCGGACTTGCCCGCCGTACGAGCCAGCGACTTGTCCTTGGCGCTGACAGGGGCGCCGGACGGTCGGTGGTTCGTGCCGGACCACTCAGGTGCTGGGACGACCATGCTCGGCGTACCGGCGGGGATCGAGCTGCGGCCGGCCTTCGGGTCGGGCTCGCGGGCAGCCCACTTGACCAGCGGCGCGGTCGAGGTCGGCGGTCGCGAACTGTTGCGGCTGCGGCTCGACGTCGACACGGTGGCAGACCTGGCAGCCGCAGTGGAGCTCGGCGTGGGGGCGGCGACGACGGCGGTGCTGATTGGCAGCGGTTGGTCGCCGCAGCAGCCGGTTACGCGGGAGGCGGGGTAGCGACCGATCCGCCAGTTCCCTGGTCGTTCGCTGGCTCCTGCCCTTCCTCCGACCACAGCACCGGGGGGGTGATGGATGCTTCAGCCGTTGGCTCAACCTGCGAGAGGCCGGACGAAGCCCTCGCTGTTCCAGCGCTTCTCGCCGACCGCTTGCCTGCACTCGTTGCGCCGGTCCTGCCGGTCGTGCCGGTCGACCTCCGGCTCGCTGGCTTGCCTGCGGCTCCTCCGGCGGTCGACGCCTTCTTGGCGGTACGCCTACCGGTCGACGCCTTGCCTACGCCGGCTGCGGACGTGGTGCTGGCTGGGCGCTTGCGCGTCGTACCGGTCGAGGATGTCGTCTGAACGCCCTTGCGGGATGACGTGCTGCCCGCGTCGGTCACATCGGCACTGGCGTCGCTGATCTGCTGGGCTCCGCTCGGGGGCTTCGCGGTGACGGCGCTCACCGGGCTCGGCGAAGCTGCCGGTTCGGGGAGCGGTTTCTCCCCGGAGACGACTGCCTTCAGCGTTGGTCCAGCCGTGAACTGCGGTGCGGCTGCGCTCGCCGCCTGATCCTGCTTGGTGGTGCGTGCGCTGCGGGCCTTCTCCGCGGCCGGTCGAACGACCTTCTTCTCGAAGGCGCCGAATCCGGCGATCGCCACCTTCTCCCCTCGCGCCACTTCACGAGTGACGGTCGCGAGCACGGACTCGAGCGCGTGACGCGCTGCCCTTTTGTTGCCTTCGAAGTGGCTGGACAACGAGTCGATCAGCTGGCTCTTGTTCACGAAGGCCTTTCCCAGCACGGGCCGACCGAGCTTTCGACCGGACTACTACCAACCCCCCGGTAAATACAACCGCATCACGGTGCTCCCGCATAGTCCCGTGCCCGGGAGCTATCCAGCGAAGAGGCTGCCCTCGACCGACGTTGCCTCCAGTCCAAGCAGGAACCGCTTGCGGTCGAGTCCGCCGGCGTAACCGGTCAGCGTGCCACTGGAGCCGATGACCCGGTGGCAGGGCACCACGATCGCGATCGGGTTCGCGCCGTTCGCCAGACCGACGGCCCGCGACCCGCCGCTGGCCATGCCGAGGCGCACCGCAATCTCGCCGTACGACGCCGTGGCGGCGTACGGGATGCGTGTCAGCTCGGTCCACACGCGCTGTTGGAACGGCGTCCCACGAGCCGCGAGCGGCAGCCGGAAGCTGTGCAGCCCTCCGCTGAGATAACGCTCAAGCTGCCGGCGCGCGTCGACGAGCACGGGTACGGCCGCTCCGGACGACCGGCTCGGCGGCTCGGCGTCAAGGAAGTGCACGCCGGTCAACGCGATGCCGTCGCTGGTGAGTTGCAGGAGCCCGATGGGCGACTCCATGACCAGCAGGTGCGGGTAGGTGGTTCTCACGGTTTCTCCCTTGCGTCGGATGCTGCGTGCCAGATGTGCATGAGGGCGTACGACCGCCACGGGCGCCAACGGTGAGCGATCTGCGTGGGTTCGCCGACGAGGTTGAGCACCGCGAGCCCCTGCCGCACACCAAGATCGGTGGGCAGGAAGACATCGGGGTCGCCAAGTGCCCGCAGTGCGATGTAGTCGGCGGTCCAGGGGCCGATGCCGGACAGCGCCAGCAGCGACGCGCGCACACTGCGGCGATTGGCTCCACGGTCGAGAACGATGTCTCCGGCCGCCACGGAAGCGGAGAGGCCGATGAGGGCCCGGCCGCGAGCCCTTGGCATCGGCAGATCTTCGGGGTCAGCCAGCGCCAGCGCCTGCGGGGTCGGGAACAGCTGCCCGAGCGGTGCCTCGGTGGCGATGGTGTCGCCGTACCGCTCCACCAATCGCGCAAGCACCGTGCGCGCGCCGGCAACCGAGATCTGCTGGCCGACAACCGCGCGTACGGCGGCCTCGAATCCGTCGACGTGCCCCGGGATGCGCATGCCAGGGCGGCGGCTCACCAGGGCGGCAAGGTGCTCGTCAGTGGCGAGATGTTCGTCGATGGCGACCGGGTCGGCGTCGAGATCGAGCAACCTACGACACCGCTCCACCGCAGCCGCGAGATCGCGAAGGTCACCCAAGCGCATCTGGCAGAGCACCCGGTCAGAGCGCGGCTCCAGCTCGACGGTCCCGTGACCGCGTGGCAGCTGCAGGGTGCGCGAGTACGTCGACCCGCTGCTCGCCTCGATGCCCGGAACCGCGCGAGCCTGCAGGAACTGCAGGAGCGACACTCCGTCGAACGGTTGCCTGACGGCCAGCGCGACGGACACCGCTCCGGCGCCGTCGACCACACTTGGCGGCGTACGCAGCTGGCGAAGCTCAGTGGGAGTGGCGGCGAACACCTCTGCGATCGTGGCGTTGAACTGCCGCACGCTCGCGAACCCAGCGGCGAAGGCGACGTCGGCGAAACCCATCGTGGTTGTCTCGATCAGGATGCGGGCCGTCTGAGCGCGTTGAGCTCGCGCGAGCGGCAGCGGCCCTGCCCCGAGCTGCGCCGTGAGGATCCGGTTGAGGTGCCTGGGGGTATAGCCGGCGCGGGCGGCTAACCCGGTGACGCCCTCGCGCTCGACGACGCCGTCAGCGATCATGCGCATCGCTCGCCCGGCGACATCGGCCCGCACATCCCAGTGCGGTGAGCCCGGCGTCAGGTCAGGGCGGCAGCGACGGCAGGCGCGGAAGCCGGCCCGCTGCGCAGCAGCCGCGGTGGCGTAGAAGACGACGTTGGGGCGGCGCGGAGTGACTGCGGGGCAGGACGGCCGACAGTAGATGCGCGTCGTCGTGACGGCTGTGTAGAAGACACCGTCGAAACGGCGGTCACGGCCGAGCACCGCGCGGTAGCAGCGCTCGGGGTCATCGATGACGTCGTACGCCGTGCTCATGCCTTCAATCTAGGGGCGGGGATCCTCGATGACTCGCGGGAATCGGACCTCACGATCTCGCTTCGCCAACTGTCGACACACCTTGTCCGAACCCCTGACCCAAAGGTAGAAATCTGCCAATTGTGTCCTGAATTGCGACGAAGAGTTGGTTCCT
>JBBPZH010000100.1:0-6131 GCA_038198965.1 Propionibacteriales bacterium | reverse complement strand
GCCGGGGTCGCGATGGCGTTCAAGCTCATCGAGTCAGCACAAGCCAGGTGGCGGGCCGTAAACGCGCCGCACCTCGTTGCCCTGGTCCGCGCCGGCGCGAGGTTCGAGAAGGGCAAACTCATCGAACGACCCGACGATGAATCAGGAGGCGATCAACAAGTCGCATGACCCCCAATCCACAGGTCTTGACGATTGCTCCGCGGGTTGCGACTGGGAGCTAGTTGACGACAGGGAAGATCGCGTACTTGGACCGCGTCGTGCCGTCCACCCCGACAAAACCTCCACCGACGTATAGAGCCTCAGGGGCGGCCTCAAGCGCCCAGACTCCGGGGAACGTGTTGCCGGGAGCTCGTAGTGTGGGCAGCGGTTCTTGTCCGGTACGCGACCGGCGCACCTCACCGCATCTTGCACGGACTCAATCCAAAGAACAGCGGGAGGGCCGCGTGAGCCAGCAAGCCCGACTGTCGCTGGTCCTTGGGTTGAACCTGCTCATGATTGCCGGCCTGGCAGTCGTCGGGCTTGCCAGCCATTCGCTGAGTGTGCTTGCTGCCGGTGGCGACTACGTCGCAGACTCATTCGCGATCATGCTTGGTATCTGGGCCATCGAGTTCAGTAAGGGCCCACGTGGGCACCCCAGAGCCACGACGTACGTGGCGCTGATTAATGCCTTGGCACTGCTCGGCGTGACGTTGTATGTCATCGTGGAGGCGGTGCGACGCCTGACTTCTGGCGTGCCTCACGTGTCGGGTCTTCCAGTCTTGATCATCAGTGCCATCGCGACAGTCGTCATGGCAAGTGGCGCCCTAATTCTCGGCCGTGATGCCGGCAGCGAAGATCTGCATATGCGTTCCGTGCTACTCGACACGCTCTCCGATGCGCTGGCGTCAGCTGCGGTTGCCGCCACCGGCTTGCTGATCTACTTAACCAACGGCCTGTACTGGCTGGACCCGGCAATGGCCATCATTATCGGCATAGTGATCGGTTATGGCGCCGTCAAACTGCTACGCGATGTGGTCAAGGATTTACACAACCGCAAAATCTTATCGCAGGCCTAGGTCCGCCGTGTCGGCAAGTCGCGTCGCCTAAAGGCCATGGTCGGGGTGGTCCGGCGGGATGCCCAACTCCTCTGCCGCACGAGCGAAGGACAGTCTGGACTCAACAGCACGAGCGAGTCTTCGACGTGTCGGTCAGTGATCGGGCTCCGCTGCCTCGCCACTTGGTGCTTAGGAGATCAAGTCTGCGGCCGCGGCGGCGCAGGTGCGGGTGACAGCGCAGTTCGTCGCGTCGCAGCGGGCGGCGCAAGAGGTGGCCGGTGTGCCGGCCGAGGCGATCGGTGCGGGCCTGGCGTCGCAGGTGGCGCTTGCGAAGCGGGAGTCACCGGCACGCGCCCGCAGGTTCGTGGGTTGGGCCGGCATCCTCACTACTGAGCTGCCGAACACCTTTACGGCGCTGCAGCAGGGTCGCATTACCGAGTGGCGGGCCCAGATCGTTGCCCGAGAAACCGGGTGGCTGTCCGCCGAGCATCGCGCCCGAGTCGATTCTGAGCTGTCCTCCAAGCTTGAGTCCATGAGTGACCGCACGGTTGAAGCTGAGACCAAGAGGCTGGCGTACCGCCTCGACCCGCACGGCTACCTTGCCCGTATCAGCACGGCCGAAAGCGAGCGGCGGGTGAGCTTACGCCCAGCCCCGGACACCATGTCGGTGCTGCGCGGGTTCCTGCCGGTGACCCATGGGGTGTCGGTGCTGGCGTCACTGCAACGCCATGCCGACTCGCTGCGGTCACAAGGCGACGAACGCACCCGCGGGCATCCCTAGCCACCTCGTCCTACGACGCAGATTGCTCGAGTCTGTGATGCGTCAGCAAAACGAAACGCAGCAGGCTAGCCGGCAGGTTGGCCAAGATGAGGATGGCGACCTCGGTCACGAGGCTCGGCGTCGTCAAGATGCCGGCGGCAATCAAGGACCCCGTGGTGAGCACGAGAGCGACCCCCAGCGCCAACGAGCCTTCGACCCGCTCGCGGTGGCGCGCCGAAGGGCGGCTCGCGTTTCCAGCGTTGAGGCGTTCGTGGGCCCAGATCGTGGCGACCGACGTCGTAGCCAGTGCAGAAATGTTCGCCGTCTGTGCTGACAGCCCGCTCCGGAGGAAGACGAACAGCGCCAGGTAGGCAACGGTGCCTAGCACCCCGATGCCGAGGAAGCGCAAGAGATCAGCTTTCCAGTCGGCTTGGCCCGGTCCAGTCACTCCGACCGACGGCAGCACTCGGGCCGGTGGCACGGAACCGGCGCCGAAGCCGGGCCTCGGCGCTGCCGCGCTCCTGGAGTAATCCGCGCCCGTTCGGAGGGATCTGGCGTCGCTGGAGCCGAACGTGACGCTGATCGACGTACTCGGCTCTGGGCTTGCTCCCGGCCGGTTGGTTTGCGGTGTCAGTGTTGTCATGCGTCAGACGATGTCGCTCTCGCCTTGGCGCATCCTGTGCTCTGGCCACGAGCTTTCTGTGGACCGTGATGGCCGGCGGACGTTCCTGGCTTTGATCGGCGAGCCGTGGACTCCCTGGCACCACCGTGACAGAGTCCCGCCGTGAGCGACCGGACGCTTCCGCCCCAAGCCGCACCCTCCGACGTTGCTGGTCTGAACTTGTCGGCCATCGCCAACGCCGCCGAGCTCGAGCTTCGGTCGGCAGGCACGCGCGAGCGTGCGGTGCACGAGAAGGCGTATCTGAAGAGCTCGCTCGACCATGCCGGTGCGTCGCTGCCGGCTATCCGTGCCCTCGCTAAACGGACATACCGACACCATCGCGGCCTCGGCGCCGATGGAAGCATCGCATTGGCACACGAGCTCTGGCGCCAACCCCTCCACGAGCACCGCATGCTCGCCGGTGATCCTCGAGCAGTACGCAAACGACCTGGTGCCAGCTGATCTGGAGCGGCTGGAGCCGTTCCTTCGCGACGCCAAGACATGGGCGTTGGTGGACATACTGGCAGGTGACGTCGCCGCCACGATCGTGCGCGCGCACCCAGACGACCCAAGAGTCGACGTCGTGCTCCGGCGGTGGGCCGGCGACGACGACTTCTGGGTACGCCGTGCGGCACTGCTGGCGCATCTGCAGATGTTCGGCAGACACGGCGGGTTCGAGGGTTGGGACCGGTTCTGCGCCATCGCCGATGAGCTGCTCGAGGAACGGGAGTTCTTTGTCCGCAAGGCGATCGGATGGGTGCTGCGAGAGGCCGGCAAGCGTCGCTCAGATCTGGTGGCCGATTTCGTGCGACCGCGCGTATCGCGCATCTCGGGCGTCTCCATCCGCGAGGCGGTGCGGTATCTGGACCCAGCCGATCGAGATGCGCTGATGGCTGGCTATGGCAGCGGCGGTCGAGGGCCGAACCGCAGTACTCGATCGAGCTAACCGGCCGCCTCGGTTGCTACCTTGGCTCGGTCGTCGGTCAGAGGACGGTCAGCGTGGGATCAGGGCTCCAGCGTCTCGTCGACGTCGCGATCGAACGAGCTCGAGAGCGCGGCCGTAAGGCAGTCATCCGGGCGCTGCAGCTCACCGGTGCCTCAGTCATCGCCTACGTCGTCGCAGACCGAATCTTCCCTGGCAGCCGGCCGCTCATCGCACCGCTGACGGCGTTGCTGGTCGTGCAGGTGTCGCTCTACAGCACCCTCACGGCGGGCCTTCGGCGCGTCGCCAGCGTGGTGGCCGGCGTGGTGATCGCGGTGTTGCTGTCCGATTTCGTGGGATTCACCTGGTGGAGCTTTGGCGCTCTGATCGCGGGATCGATCCTGGTGGGACAGCTATTGCGACTAGGAGACCAGCTGCTGGAGGTGCCGATCAGCGCAATGCTCGTGATGTCCGTCGGCGGCGCTGAGGGACCGGCAGCGGGTCGGATCACTGAGACCTTGGTGGGGGCCGCCGTCGGGGTTCTCTACAACGCCGTGCTGCCCGGCCGAGTCCCCACCGATACGGCGGGATCGGCGGTCGAGCGGTACGCCTTCGACATGGCACAGGTCGTCCGCCGGATGGCTGACCAGGTGAGCGAGGGTCTTACGCTCGACCGGGCGCAACGCTGGCTCGACGAGACCAGACGGCTGGCGGGCCGAGTCGCCCGGGCGGATCGGGCGCTCGTAGATGCCCAAGAGCGCCGCAAGTTCAACGTCCGAGCGCTCGGGACCATCGACGTCGTGCCCAGCCTGCGAGGTGGACTGGACGCGTTGGAGCACAGCACCGTGGCGATGCGTGGCCTCTGCCGGGCGGTTGTCGACCAACTCCAGTCAGCCAACGACTCAGCGAGCGTCTACTCCACGGACGCCCGCGAGGCGTTGGCCTTCTTGTTACGCGAGCTGTCCGCGGCCCTGGAGGCCTTTGGGCGATTGCTTTGTGCCGAGGCCGAAGGCAGGGGGTCCCTCGATGAGGAGCTCGCCACCGCCCTGGACACGGTGCGCGAGGCTCGCGCCAGGCTGACCGACCTGCTGATGATCAACCCGCACGCCGACGCCCAGCTGTGGGAGCTGAACGGCACGGTCCTGACCAGCATCGAGCGCATTCTGCGGGAGATCGACCTCGAGGAGCACACCCGGCGTCGGGACCGCCAGCGCCGGGAATGGGAGAGCCGGCCAGCCGCTGCAGCCGCCGTCGACCGCTTGCGCACGACCTCGCGAGAGGTGGCACAGCGGCCGCTTCGCTGGCGCCGGCGTACGACGCCACGCGGCGACGGCTGACGCGGCCCGACGCCGACTGACCGGTCTTCTCGTCGTCGACATCCCCTCGTGGTGCACCGACATTGTCGGTGGCTGTCGGCATCATGTTGGCCAGAGCGGGCGCACCGAACGAGCCCGAGGGAGGAGATCAGTCATGCGGCTGTTGCACTTCTCCGATCTGCACCTCGACACTCCGTTCACCTGGGCCGACGCCAGGCTGGCGCGCGCGCGCCGTCAGGCGCTTCGCACGACCCTGCGCCGCATCTGCGACCTGGCGCAGGACGAGGCAGTCGATGCGCTGTTGTGCGCCGGTGATCTCTACGAGCAAGATCGCTTCACTCCCGACACCGCGTCGTTCCTGCGCGACACGTTCGCGCGGCTGCATCCGATGCCGGTCTTCCTGGCTCCGGGCAACCACGACTGGTACGGCGAGCAGAGCCTCTATCGCCAGGTCGACTGGTCGCCGAACGTCCACATCTTCACGGCCGCCGAGCTCCAACCGGTCGAGCTCGTCGACGGCGCCACTTTGTGGGGTGCCGCGCACGGCGCGCCAGCCAACACCGACGGTTTCTTCGACGGCGGCTTCCGCGTCGACAGAGGAGGTGTCAACCTCGCCCTGTTCCATGGCAGCGAGCGAGCTGACATCCGGTGGCAGGAGGACGGCAAGGCACCGCATGCACCGTTTCGGGCCGAGCAGCTCCCGGCTGCCGGAGTGGACCACGCGTTCTGCGGACACTTCCACACCCCCAAGGACGCCCGCTGGCACACCTACCCGGGGAATCCCGATCCGCTCACCTTTGGCGAAGACGGAGAGCGCGGGGCTGTGTTGGCTGACGTGGCCGGTGACGGCAGCGTCACTCGCACGCGGCACCGGGTCGCCGTATCCGAGGTGCACGACACGCTTGTCGACTTGACCGGCGTAACGCACTCCGGCGAGGTGCGCGAGCGAGTGGCAGCTGAGCTCAAAGGTCTCAGCGGCGGCGTGGTCAGGGTGACGCTGACCGGTGAGGTCGAGCCCGAGGTCGACGTACGACTGAGCGACCTTGACTCCGGCTGGGACTTCCTCGAGGGAGTCGTCGTACGCCGCGGAGACTTCACGGTGGCTCACGACCTGGCCTTGCTGCGCTCGGAGAGGTCCGTACGCGGCCAGTTCGTCAGGTTGGTGGAGGGTGACCCGCAGATCGACGACGACAAGCGGCGTCGGGTGCTCACCACTGGGTTGCGAGCGCTGGCCGGGCGCACCGACGACCTCGAGGTGTTGTAGGTGTACATCAAGAAGGTCACCACTTCGGCGTTCGGGCCGTTGGTCGACCAGACACTAGAACTTGCGCCTGGCATGACCGTCATCGCGGGCGACAACGAGGCGGCCAAGTCGACGTGGCACGCCGCGATCTACGCCGGTCTGTGCGGTCGACGTCGCGGTCGCGGAGCCGCCAAG
>JBBPZH010000099.1:0-13753 GCA_038198965.1 Propionibacteriales bacterium | reverse complement strand
GTAAACGCGCCGCACCTCGTTGCCCTGGTCCGCGCCGGCGCGAGGTTCGAGAAGGGCAAACTCATCGAACGACCCGACGATGAACCAGGAGGCGATCAACAAGTCGCATGACCCCCAATCCACAGGTCTTGACGATTGCTCAGGGTTGGTCACCATCGCCTCGATCAGGCCCTTGACCTGATCGGATGGGAGTTCTGCCAGCGAGCGCTTCAACTCCGCAAGGCCCTCGCCGTCCACGATGTTCGCGTTCGTCACGAGCCTCAACTGCTCGTCGCTGTACGCGCGGCAGCAAGTGCCGCAAGGTAGCGCGCTTGCGCCTCCGCGCTCGACATATTCGGTCGGGCCTCTTCGGACGTCTCGGCCAGTTCCTGCGACGGCTCGACAACGATCCCCTCGACAATCGCGACCTTCTTCTGCGCCTTGCGGCGCGAGCGACGCTCACGAATCTTCTCTCGCTGCGCGTCGATGACCGGACGGCCCGTTTCCCGCCACCATTGCTCCGCAAGGGGTTTCGCCTTGGCGATCCCACGGCCAATCAGGTGGGAAACCAGGTCTGCGATCTGCGATGGCCTGCTCGAGCTCCTCTTCTTCCCTCGTTCGGCGCCGCTGCTCGACGGGGACGTAAACCGTCTCAGTGACGACAAGAGGCTGGGGTTCGCTGCCGTTGTCTGGGATGAACCGAGCGCTGCCCTTGAGGTTTCCCTCGCTGTTAAAGAGGTTCTGGTGGAGGCCACCTTCCTTCTTCTGCCCCGGAGTGAGGTCGTCGTCGTCCCACTCGTAATGGCCCTTGATGCGCCCCCATCCATCGAACTGTAGTTGCTGCTCCGCGCGTGAAACTTTGCGATCTGCGTCAGGCTCGGCCTCGATCTCGGCCCTTTCGGTCGGCAGGTGCCGTGTCGGGCGTTGACCAAGATCCACCTCTGCACCCGAGACCGTGGCACCTCGCTCCGGTCAGCTCACTCGGGGCGCGTCAACACGTCCAGGAACTCGTGGTTGACGAAGAGGAGCTCTCTGCCGACCTTGACGTCGCCGAGGAGCCCCGCCTCAACCAGGGCGTGTAGCCAGGACGACGCGGTCTGACGCGAGACGTCGCACCGATCGGTGACAGTGTTGATGCGGCAGTAGGGCTGCTCGAACAGGACGGCCAGGAACTGTGCGTCTCGTCCACCCGGAGTGGCAGCGCGAGCTCGCTCGGCGATGTCCTCCTGACAGGTACGAATGGCCGCGATCTTCCGCGTGGTCGAGGTTGCGGACTCGTGGACGACGTCGAGCATGTAGAGGCTCCAGTCGATCCACGCGTCTTCGTCGGTCACCGCTCGCAGGAGTCGGTAGTAGTCGTTCTTCCGGGCGATGATCGCGCGGGAGAGATAGAGGATCGGGTCACGGAGGAGACCCGCCTCGATCAACATCAGGATGTTGATCACGCGGCCGGTGCGCCCGTTTCCATCATGGAACGGGTGGATCGCCTCGAACTGGTAGTGGGCCACCGCCATGCGGACCAGCGGGTCGAGATCGTCCTCGGCGTGGACAAAGCACTCCCACTCCGAGAGCTTCTCGCGAATGAGGTCAGCCCCCTCGGGTGGCGCGTACACGATCTCGCGCGTGGTCGGATTTGCGATGCGCGTGCCAGGCACGGCGCGAACGGCCATTTCCCGACCGTGTAGCTCGGAGCAGATTCGGGCAGCGGTCGCCGCGGTGAGCGGCCGGCTCCTGATCGATTCGACCCCTGTGAACAGCGCGCTTCGGTAGCGCAGAGCCTCCTTGGTGGCGTGGTCCCCGCCACCTGACTCGACGTGCTTGAACAGCTCATCGGCCGTGGTCACGATGTTCTCGATCTCGGAGCTTGCCTGCGCCTCAAGCAGCGGGACTGCGTGGATCAGGATGTTGGGGTTCGGCAGCAGCTGGCCGGCCTGGGCGAGTGTCGCCAGGGCGGCTCGGGCTTCGACGGTGGCCTTGAGCACGGGCTTGGGCTCGAGGTCGAAGCCGGCCGGCGGCAGCGGTGGCAGATCATTGAAGGGGGCTTCGGGGCTCCAGGACACGTGTCAGCTCCTTCGACACATCAGCACGACGTGTTAAGAATTCCAGATAAACCTAACACGTTATCGAGATGTGTCAGGAGACTCGACACGTCTACATCGAGGACTGAGCCAAGAGGTCCACACGCGTCCTGATCTACTGCAACACCGATGTTTCAGCAGATTGTTTCAGTAGCGGCCGTGCCCCGAGTGATACACGAGAGTGATACACGAAGTCACGAAATCAGTGTCCAAGGGCGGTCATCGCCGAACCGACACGAACCGGCACACCCCCGCTGACCTGCAGTTTCGTCAAATCTCGCCAATGGCCGTCTATGGGACCACCTCCTGGCACCAGTGGCACGCGGCGTACCCCACGCTGAGCAGGATCGGCACATCACGCTGTCGCGCGGCGTCGAATGCCTCCTCGCCCCACTCGTACCAGTCGAGGGGGTTGTCCTGGTGCTGCAGCAGGTATGGGCTCGTTGCGTTCGCGAGTCGATTCACCTGTGCCTCCTCACGCCGCGGCAGAGAACAGCCCTAGGGCAGGGTCATTCACCTGCTCGTCACGGGCGGGTCCGGTTCGTCGTTGTCGAACCGGGAGTCGATGACCGGCTTGGCGTCGCCGCTGGCTGGCGGCACTGCAGTCGCGCCGGACGGAGCACTCGGCGACTGGTCGATGGACGTCCGCCGGCGACGCTCGTCCGGTGGCATCTGGATGCGGCCGAGCTGGGTGTTCATGCTGCGCCACAGCAGGTAGACAACGACACAGAGCGCCAGGACGAGCACCAACGCGCCCCACCCCGGCCGCACATCGTTCGGGTTGTAGGCCAACGGCAGGGCTGTCGTCATACGGCAATGCTCTCGCGACGACCGTCGTAGGAGTCGGCTAGGTCCCGGATGCCCGCGAACAGGTCGTCCTCCGGCACGTCGACAGGGATGACAGCGTCGGCGAGCTCGTAGTCCTCGGTCGGCCACACCTCCCGTTGGAGGTCGAGGGGAGTCGCGAACCACCAACCGTCGGGGTCGATCTGCGTGGCATGTGCGATCAGGGCCTGGTCACGCACGGAGAAGTAGTCACTGCATGGCACGCGGGTGGTGACGCGCCTTTCGCGTTCGGGGTCGGGCTTCCACTGCTCGATGCGCTCCTGGTACGGCGACTCCAGCCCGCGCGCCAGCATCGCCTCGTGCAGCGCGACGAGGCGCTCCCGGTTGAACGTGTGGTGGAAGTACAGCTTCAGCGGCTGCCAGGGCTCCCCCGCATCTGGGTACACGTCCGGATCGCCGGCCGTCTCCCAAGCCCGCGCGGTGATCAGGTGGCACATGATGTGGTCGGGATGGGGGTAGCCGCCCTTCTCGTCGTACGTCGTCACGACGTGCGGCCGAAACCGCCGAATGAGGCGGACCAGCGGCTCCGTAGCCTCCTCGACCGGCAGCAAGCCGAAGCAGCCCTCAGGCAGCGGCGGCAGCGGGTCGCCTTCGGGAAAGCCGGAGTCGACGAAACCCAGCCAGTCCTGCCGGATCCCAAGGATCTCGCGGGCGCGCCGCATCTCCTCCCGGCGGATCTCGCTGATGTTGGCCAACACCTCGGGGCGGTCCATGTTGGGATTGAGGATCGAGCCGCGCTCGCCGCCCGTGCACGTCGCGACATGGACGTCGACGCCCTCCGCCACGTACTTCGCCGTGCTGGCCGCACCCTTGCTCGACTCGTCATCTGGGTGAGCATGCACGTGCATGAGCCGAAGCTTCTCGCTCACGTTCGATCTCTCCTCGCCGATATGCGCCCGCGCGTCTCCACTGCAGCGGGGCCGCGGTAAGAGACAACACTCCTGGCCGCCCGCTCAAAGCGAGACAAGGGACAATGGTGTCAGCAGCGCCAACCGTGCGCGCTCGGAGTCCATTCCCTGCCCGCGGATCAACGGGCGGTCCGGATGCCAGCAAGGAGACACCAGTTGGACACGGCGGACGGCCGCTCGACCCTCGATGACGAGCAGTCGCTCGAGGACAGGTACGGCGTCCCCTCCACGCGGCGCCGGCTCGCCTGGTTCAGCGGGGTCGCCATGTTGGCTGCCGGATTCGTCGCGTGGGTCGTATGGGCGGCGCTGAGTCAAGCGTCGCCAGGTTATGGAGCGACGCTGCGCTCGTACGAGGTCGTGTCAGAGCACCAGGTGCACGTTCAGCTCGACGTACACCGGCCGGCCGGGCGGCCCGTGGTCTGCTTAGTGACTGCGCAAGCCTCGGACCACGCGGTGGTCGGCCAACAGCAGGTTCGGGTGCGGTCAGGACCAGAGGGAGACCTGAGCGTGGCTTCGAGCGTGAAGACCGATCGTCGCGCCACCACCGCTGTGGGGTCTGGTTGTCACTGATCGGGAGTTTTCCTCGGTCGCACGCATTACGCCAGAGCTGCCGTGAACGCGCTGGAGTA
Organism: Propionibacteriales bacterium; assembly: GCA_038198965.1. Classification (GTDB taxonomy): domain Bacteria; phylum Actinomycetota; class Actinomycetes; order Propionibacteriales; family Nocardioidaceae; genus JAUJOE01. The sequence continues at coordinate 9,313 of JBBPZH010000099.1, read as the reverse complement.
GCCCCGGGCGAGGCGGGGGGGTGATGAAGGCGGAAGAACCAAAACAAAATTTTGCCACGCCTGGCTCGTTTGGTCGCCGATCCGCCGAGCGACCCGCTGCGCCGTCTCCTTAGAACCGAACTGCATCACCAACGGGCAGGCCAGTAGCCCCTGTCCTTGCCGGCAACCGGCGAACTCCCGGTCGACCAAGCGAACCGCGGAGTTAGCGTCGACGCCGGCGATGGCCGACGCCTGGCGCGTCGGCACCGACGTGATGCTGACAGTACGGCCGAGCCCAAGACTGCCTCGCATGATGGCTGCTCGGCCACGCGCCGAATCCTCGAGCAAGATCGACCCGGGCGGTGGCCCTGACAAGTGCGAGGAGTTGTCCTGCGACTCAGTGCACCCGCTTGCTGCAAGCATCAATAGCGCAGCCATGGCTGCGACACGTGGACGCAAGGTACCCACACCCCCTCTCGGCACCGCCTAGGGTCGAGCCGTTGCTGCGACCGATGTAAACGTCATGCTAGTCGTCTGGGGCCCCGGCACAGCAGGATGCCAGGGAGCCTGGGAACGGGAGAGCAAGAGCAAAGGATTCTCGCCGAAGTCGAGCTCCTTGATAGCCTCAACGTTTCGCCGCAGGGTCCCGCCACGCCGTGGTTGTCCCGCCAACAAGGAGCACAGCTGTGTCGCAGCAATCAGCCGAGAATGCCGTCTGGCTCACGCAGGAGGCTCATGACCGCCTCGCTGCGGAACTGGAGCATCTCAGAGGCCCCGGCCGAGCTGAGATGTCGAGGCGCATCGCCGACGCCCGTGACGAGGGTGATCTACGCGAGAACAGCGGCTACCACGCGGCTCGGGAGGAGCAGAGCAAGGCCGAGGCCAGGATCGTGCAGCTCGAGGACACGCTGAGCCGGGCGCAGGTGGGCGAGCAGCCCGCCGACGACGACGGGACCGTGCAACCCGGCATGCAGGTGACCGTGCGCTTCGAGGGCGACTCCGACACCGACACCTTCCTGCTGGGCGCGCGGGAGGTACTAGCGCTCGATTCGAGCGTCGAGGTCAGCGTCTACTCTCCACAGTCGCCCCTCGGTGCGGCAGTCATCGGCAAGCTCCCGGGAGACACCGCCACCTTCACTGCGCCCAACGGCGAGACCAGGTCGGTGGAGATCGTCGACGCCAAACCCTTCGTCGGCTGACGGTGGCTCGCCCAGCCTTGGCTAGGCGGGAGAAATACGTCACGTCAGAACGCCGCGGCGGCGTACCCGCATTCACGGAGACGTTTGAGCACTTCCTCACGGTGGTCCGGCCCACGCATCTCCATCTGCAGCACCACGTCGACCTGGTCCAGCGGCAAGGTCTCTGAGGTGCGCTCGTGGACGACATCGAGCACATTCGCCTCGGCATCGCTCAGCTTCGCCAGCAGCAGGGCGAGCGCTCCTGGCCGGTCGTGGATGCGGCAACGCAAGCTGAGGTAGCGGCCCTGCGCGGCCATGCCGTGCCGAAGCACCCGCATGAGCAGCAACGGGTCGATGTTTCCGCCTGACAGGACGGCGACGATCGGTCCCTCGAAGTCGTGGGGACGGTCCATGATCGCAGCAACTGCCGCCGCGCCAGCCGGTTCGACAAGCACCTTCGCGCGCTCCAGCAAGGCCAGCAGAGCTGCCGAAAGCGACTCCTCCGAAACGGTGCGAATCTCGTCGACATGCATTTGAACGGCATTGAACGGGACGTCGCCCGGTCGGCCCACCGCGATGCCGTCAGCCATGGTCGTCATGCTCGGCAACGCGATCGGTCTGCCTGCTCGCAGCGACGCGGGATAGGCGGCCGCCGACTCCGCCTGGACTCCGATCACGGTTACATCAGGGCGCAATGACTTGACCGCCGTCGCAATGCCGGCGAGAAAGCCGCCACCACCGACCGGGACCAAGATCGTGCGGACGTCGGGCTTCTGATCCAGGATCTCCAGACCGCAGGTGCCTTGACCGGCCACGATGTCGACGTGGTCGAACGGGTGGATGAGCACGGCCCCGGTGCGCGCCGAGAACTCGCGCGCGGCGACCAGCCCCTCGTCGATCGTGTGACCTATGAATTCGATGTGGGCTCCGTAGTCTCGGGTCGCCCGCTCTTTGGGCAGCGGGGCGCCGTACGGCATGAACACCGTGGAGCGGATCCCCAGGACGCTCGCGGCGAGTGCGACGCCCTGCGCGTGATTGCCCGCACTGGCGGCCACCACCCCCCTTGCGCGTTCCTCCGGGCTCAGGTGGAACATGCGCAAATACGCGCCGCGGATCTTGAAGGAACCGGTGCGCTGCAGGTTTTCGCACTTGAACCACACGTGCTGGCCGGTGCTCGCGTGCAGCCAGCGGGAGCCCTCCATAGGCGTGATGAGCGCTGTGCCGCGGATGGTTTCGCGGGCCGCCTGGATCTGCTCGAGCGTCGCGACCGGGATGACTGGCTCTGCCTCCCCCGGTGAGAGGTCGAGCTCGTCTTGGGCACCTGCCGTCCCACCCGCCTGCTCGGTGGGTCCCCCGCTTCCGCCCGGACCTCCGGCGACGCCACCGGGCGACTCAGCGCCGCCGCTACTCGTCACCCTGGAAGCCTAGGCCCTGCCAAGCCGCGGCTGTCGATCCCCACATCCCCCGCCGTGCTTGCATGTTGCACGCATCCATCTATATGCTTGCGCCATGCAACCAACCGGCTGGGCCAGCGGTACGCCGACAAGCCCCGAGCAGGCGGTCATCTTCTTGATCATGCAGGCGGCCCGCCGGCTGAAGACGCGCCACCCCGAGGACCAGGTCGACCCGTCAAGCTTCCCCCTCGCCAGGCAGTTGATGTGCACCGAGGCGATGCGAGTGTCGGACCTCGCTGCCACCATCGGGCTCGACGCATCAACCGTGAGCAGGCAGATCAAGCAGCTGGAGGACAAGGGCATCCTCGAGCGCACGCCCGACCCGGCCGACGGCCGGGCATCACTGGTCCGGATCACTGAATCCGGTCGCGCCACGATGCAGGCCGCGTTCCAACGTCGGTTCGAGCGCATCCAAGGTGTGCTCGCTCACTGGGACGACGCCGACCGAGCACACCTGCAGCAACTTCTGACGCGGTTGGCCGCCGACCTCGCTGCAGCCAACGACCGCGACACGGCCGACTTCGCCCAAGAAAGCAGGACCTCCGCATGACCGAGACCCAAACTCCTGACTCGCAGGGCTACCTGTCGCATCGTCAGATCTTGACCGTCATGGGTGGCCTCATGGCGGGCATGTTCTTGGCCGCCCTCGATCAGTCGATCGTCGGTACCGCACTCCCCCGCATCACCAGTGAGCTCGGTGGCCTCGACAAGCTTTCTTGGGTCGTGACGGCGTACCTGCTCACCTCGACGTCGTCCACGCCGCTGTGGGGCAAGATCTCCGACCTCTACGGCCGCAAGCTGATCTTCCAAGCCGCGATCAGCACCTTCGTCGTCGGCTCGTTGATGTCCGGTCTGGCGCAGAACATGACCGAGCTGATCGGGTTCCGGGCGGTGCAGGGGCTGGGCGGTGGCGGTCTCTTCGCCCTGGCTCTCGCCACCATGGGTGACATCGTGCCGCCGCGCGAGCGCGGTCGGTACGGCGGCTACTTCGGTGCCGTCTTCGGCACATCCAGCGTGCTCGGACCGGTCCTGGGCGGCTTCTTCACCGATGGTCCCGGCTGGCGCTGGATCTTCTTCATCAACATCCCGATCGGCATCGCCGCCCTGGTCGTCACCTCGGCCGCTCTCCGCATGCAGCACGTACGCCGCAACCACACGATCGACTACCCAGGCGCCGCAGCAATCGTCGCGGCGGTCAGCTCGTTCTTGCTCTACACGACGTGGGCCGGACCCGACCACGGCTGGGGTTCCCCCACGGCCCTCGCGCTGCTGGCGGCTGGAGTACTGCTGAGCGCGCTGTTCGTGTGGATCGAAGCGCATTCGGTGGAGCCGATCATCCCCTTGCGGTTGTTCTCGATGTCGGTGTTCCGCACGGCCAACCTGTACGCGTTCATTATTGGCTTCGCGATGTTCGGCGGCATCATCTTCCTGCCCGTCTATCTCCAAGTGGTCGATGGCCTGAGCCCGACACGGTCGGGCCTGGCCATGTTGCCGCTGGTCGTCGGCATCTTCACGCTGTCGATCGGCACTGGCCAGGTGATGAGCAACACCGGTCGCTACAAGGTCTTTCCGATTCTCGGCTCCAGCCTGGTAGCGGTCGCGCTCTACTTGCTCTCGCGCCTCGACGTCACCAGCCCCTACTGGCACGCCGCGCTCGCGATGTTTGTCTTCGGCGCCGGTCTCGGCTGCTCGATGCAGATCATCGTCACTGCTGTGCAGAACTCAGTCGACCGCCAGGACATGGGGACAGCCACCAGCGCCGTCACGTTCTTCCGTTCGATGGGCGGCACGTTCGGTACGGCGGTCTTCGGTGCGATCTTGACCAGCCGTCTGGCGACGCATCTGGCAGAGCAGTTCGCCGGCTTCGGCGGTGCCGGCTCGGCCCAGCCCGCGCCGTCGGGCGACATCAGCAACAACGTGCAGGCGATCAAGTCTCTGCCGGAGCCGGTGCACGGGTTGGTGCTGAACGGCTTCGCCGCCGCGCTGCACGACGTCTTCTTGTGGGCCATCCCTGTCGTGCTCGTTGCGCTTGCTGTGTCGTTCTTCATCCCCGAGGTGCCGCTCAAGTCCCGTGACGCCGCGCCCGGCGAGGCGGGGCCGAGCGACGGCGGAGCCTCTGACGACGGCGGGGCCTCCGACGACGAGGTTGTGCTCGCTCACTGACCCGCAATCTCCCCAGCGCCCGGCAACTGGCGGAGGCGTCAGGTGAGCAGCGCCGAAAGCAAGGAGTAGGCCGCCTCGGGGTGCTGTTCGGCGAGCAGGCCCGCGGGGGCGAGCACGTAGTCGCGGTCGATGACGGCCCGCGGCTGGCGCGGCACGAGCCATCCCTCGTCGCTGTCGTCGGCAGTGCCCACCGCCAGCACGTGGCGGGCAGCAGCGTCGTCGTTGTGACGCAACACACCGCCCGAGCCGATGAGCAGCGCGACCTCGCGCAGATCCTTGCCCGACCGTTCGACCAGCCGCCCGTCAGGTGCAAACACGACCCGCTGCCGGCCGGCATGTCGGCGTACGGCCATCGTCACGGCTGCTGAGGCGATCGCGAGGTCGTCAGCGGCCTCGGCCGTGGTGGTCGGCACCATCGTGGGCTCGGCGCGGCGCGCCTCGGCAGCCGCCTCCAACTCCGGGCGAAGCGGCAGACCAGCCTCTCGAGCCGCCTCGACAGTGGGTACGGCGCTCCACCGCATGCCCAGGTCTCCTTCGACCGTCCGGCTCACTGGAACTGGAGCGACCACCTCCCGTGACAGTCCGGTGTCACTGCTCTCCATCTCGACGACCGAGTGGACGTCGGTCGTCGCACCGCCCACATCGACGACCACTACATCGCCGGCACCAGGCTGATCCGCGGCGAGACCGATCGCGAGCAGCTCGACCGCGCGCAGAACGACGTCGGGAGTTGCTCCGGTGACCATGGCCAGGAACTCCTGGGAGCTCGACAGGTGCTTGCCGCCAATGACGTGGGACAGGAACATCTCGCGGATCGCCGCCCGGGCACCGTCGGGCCGCAGCACGCCGATCTGCGGGACGACGTTGTCAGCCATGACGACGGGCACGCCGGAGTTCCGCAGCGCTTTCTGTACGTCGTCCGCCACAGCGGCGTTGCCGGCTGCCACGACCGGGCCGGCCCACCGCGCCGCCGCAAGGGCCGCGGCGTTGGCGCAGTAGACCTCGGCGTTGCCGCCATCGGTGCCACCCACCAGCAACACGACGTCCGGGTCCGCGGCTCGCAGGTGATCGACGGCGACCACGCCGCCGGACACGAACACCACTCGACCGCCACTCGAAAGCGCCACGCGCTTGCCAGCCTCGGCGGTGACCAGCTCCTCGTTGCCGACAACGGCGATACGCAGTCCACCACCGGCGGAGGAGCACGCGAGCACTGCCGGCTCTCCCGAGCCCGCCGGCGAGGGCAGGGTTGCCCGCGCGTCATGCCAGCCGTCGAGGATGTCGGTATCGATCGTGGTCGGAGCGCTCGCCGTTGCGACCAGCTTTCCCGCCTCGACGTCCACGAGCGCCACTTTGGTGAATGTGGAGCCGAAGTCGACGCAGTAGACCAGCTCCATCAATCGGCCATCGCCTGCTCGAGATCGACGACCAGGTCGTCGACCGACTCGATACCGACCGAGAGCCGCACCAGGTCATCGGGTACGGCGAGCGGTGACTCTGCCACCGACGCGTGGGTCATGGCCGCTGGGTGCTCGATCAGGGACTCGACTCCGCCGAGCGATTCGGCCAGCGTGAAGAGGCGCGCTCGCTTGCAGATGTCCAAAGCCGCGTCTCGACCGCCCTCGACCTGGAACGAGATCATGCCGCCGTACCGCTTCATCTGCCGCTGTGCCACGCGGTGCCCAGGGTGGCCTTCGAGGCCGGGGTAGAGGACCCGCGTGACTCGGGGATGGCCGGTGAGCCAGCTCACGACGCGCTCGGCGTTGTCGCAGTGCCGGTCCATCCGGACCGCGAGCGTCTTGAGCCCGCGCAGCACCAGGTACGCATCGAACGGACCGGCGATTGCGCCGGTGGAGTTCTGCAGGCGCGCGACCTCGTCGCCGAGCGCTTCGTCAGCCGTCACGACGGCTCCCCCCACGACGTCGCTGTGTCCGCCGGCGTACTTCGTGGTGGAGTGCACGACGACATCTGCACCGAGCGAGAGAGGTTGTTGGAGGTACGGCGTCGCGAACGTGTTGTCGACCACCAGCAGCGCTGCGTTGTTTCGTGCCACCCGTGCGACGGCTGCGATGTCGGCGATGCTGAGCAGCGGGTTGGTGGGCGTTTCGATCCAGATCACCTTGGTGCGCCCGGGTTGGAGTGCCGCCACGATCGCGTCGACGTCGTCGCCGGCCGACGGGGTGTGGTCGAGCCCCCACGGGCCGAGCACTTGGTTGAACAGCCGGTAGGTACCGCCGTACGCATCGTGCGGGATGACCACGTGGTCGCCGGGTGAGCAGATCACCCGCAGCACCGCGTCCTCCGCTGCCATGCCCGACGAGAACGCGACGGCGCGTGAGCCTTGCTCGAGCGCGGCCAGGCAGTCCTCGAGCGCTCTACGGGTCGGATTGCCGGTGCGGGAGTACTCGTATCCGTCGCGCAGCCCACCGACACCGTCCTGCCGGTAGGTGCTGGTTGCGAACACGGGGGTCACTACCGCGCCGGTCCGCTCGTCGGCCGCCTGACCGGCGTGGATCGCCCGCGTCTCGAACCCGTAGCTGTGCGCCTCACTCATGACGGAGCAGCCTAGGTGCACCAGTTGCGACGGTCAGCGCGGTGGCTTGCGGTAGGCCTGCGCGTTGCCGATGTCTGGCTCGAATCCCACGCTTCGGTAAACGCGTCCGGCCGGATTGGTTGCCTCGGTGATGATGACCCATTGATCGCAGCCCTGGTCGGCGGACCATCGCGCGGCTACGCCGAGTAGGTGCGCCGCTAAGCCGCGGCGGCGGTGCTTCGCGTCAGTACCAACACTCTGGTAGCGCGCGGTGCGACCGCCGCGAACGATGCCAAGACTGGCGACCAGCGCGTCGCCGGCAAACGCGCCGAAGAACGCGCTGATGTCACGCTCGGAGAGCGAGCGCTGCGCCTCCACCCTTCCGGAGGCAAACCGCGCGAAGGACGCCTGCTCGTGCTCGCCTGTTCGGCCGTTCTCGACTACCGACCGGGCCAGCACCTGACCCCAGTCCTCGCCGACCAGACGACGAACCATGTAACCCGGCGCAAGCGGCGTCTGCCGAGGAAGCCTGTGCGTGGTCAGTACATCGTCAAGTTCAAGATCGAGGTGCTTGTCGGCCCACGCCTGCCGGTCCTCGGGCATCCGGATGAGCCCGATCGCCACCCAGTTGGCTTCCGGCATCGCCGTGTGGAACGTGTCGACCCAGCGGTCGGCATTATCCACCTCCTCGTCAGCCGTAACGAACACGAAGTTTCCCCAGTGGAAGCCGGGATTGTCGGGGGTGCGGATGAGCAGATGGTCGCCTTCGTCCTCGATGACCGAGCCCATCAACTCCAAGACGGCGAGGTCGGTTCGCCAGCCGGGGGGAAGATCACGCATCGGCCCAGGGTCCACTCGGGTCGAGGCGGCGCAGCACTGCAAGCAGGTCGGGAATCACTGGGTCACCCAACTGGCCGAGCTCCCGCCACGGGATCCAGGCACAGCCGAGGTAGGCATCCATCTCCTGGTCGGCAACGTCGGTCGGGTTCGGCGTACCGACACCATCGAGCCGCCCTAGGAACAAGTACTCGTCGGTGACCCAGCGGTCACCTCGCCACACCAGGTCACGGCCGACGTACGTCGACTCCGGTGACAACGCCGGCACCGGGAAGCCCGTTTCCTCGCCCCACTCACGCCGGACCGCGTCGAGCGGGGATTCCCCCGCTTCAATGCCGCCACCGGGTGGCTCCCACAGATAGGAGCCGTCAGCCGGATCGAGGAAGTTCAGGAGCAGGACCCGCTCATCGGCGTCGACGCACAACAGTCGGGCAGCGGGACGCGACCGAGTCCGTAACGCCGGCAGGTCGCGCAGGAAGTGCACGATGCCTTCGCCGCGGTCGTCAGGCCGTTCGCGACCGGACGCGACGAAACCCTCGCGCTCGTAGAGCCGCCGCGCGCCGACGTTGGTGGTGTGCGTCCACAGCTGAGCGCGGGCGTAGCCGCGCCGGATGGCCTGCAGCTGCACGGCCTGCAGCACTCGGCCGCCGAGCCCCTTGCCCCACCGCGCCGGGTCTGTGGCCACCGACGAAATATGCGCGAGTCCGGGGACGTTGTCCCCACTACGTGCATCGTCGGCAAGCGCGGGCATAGCCACAGCCACCGAAACGAGGTCGGGGTCGAAGATGCCCACACCGAACGCACCTGGTCGTGTCAGCACGGCCTGGGTTTCGGGCAACGCCGCCAGGCCGACGCGCTCGCGCCGGGCGTCGTTGGCGGCTTGCCACAATTGCTCCAGCTCGCCGGCGTCGTCGAGGGTCAGACGGCGCAACTCCGCGGGCATGCCTCACCGTATAGCGATCGAAAGGTCCCACAGATGCTGTTCAGCCGTAACAAGACCGAGCTTCCCACCTCCGATCAGGCGCTGCCCGGCCGAGAGTCCCGACCGTTCGCTTTACCCGCCCGACACGAAGTGCTCGGGACGCCGCTCGAGGGCGACGTACCCGACGGCTATCAGGTAGCGGTCTTCGGTCTTGGTTGTTTTTGGGGTGAGGAGAAGACGTTCTGGG
>JBBPZH010000098.1:0-18424 GCA_038198965.1 Propionibacteriales bacterium | reverse complement strand
CGTGCAGGCCGGGGCCCGGGAGGCCCAGGAGCGCGCCGAGTCCTGAACTCAGTCCGCCATGCGAGCCGCTGCCTGGAAAGGTTCGCTGCCGGGGTGAGAGCCAGGCCGTCAGGACGTTGCGACTCTGGGAGAAGTGGCGGCTAAGTGGCTTCGGTGATGGTGCCGTCACCGTGAACGGTCACATAGTCGTCGGGCGTCAGGCGCGCAGGGTAGTGGGCGTCGTCGGGTAGCTCCCACACTTGCACGGTGACCGGCTCACCGGCCTCCAACAGTCGCAGTTGGCGGCGCCATCCGACCGGGTCCGGGTCACCGAGGGGCGGCTTGTACGCGTCGATGATGAACGACAAAAACTCGCCCATCTGGGCGCGGACCTCCGGGCCTCCGGGGTTGGGACTACGCAGTCGCGCCACGGTCCCACCTCACCAGCGCCGCCTTACGCGCCTGCTCGGAAGCTGTCAGCGGCTCACCCTTCGACACCGCATCCGGCAGGTGGAGCTGGCGCAGCAGTTGCGCGAGAAGCGCCCGCATCCCACGCAGCTCGATCAGCAGCGGGTGAGCGCGTGGCTGCCCGGTGGAGCCCGACACGGTGAGCGGTTGCCCCTCCAGCACGGCCTCCAGCCTCGCCACGTCATCAGCGGTTCTGGCTGCCTTCTCCAGCAGCAGCACCTCGTCTGGGCGCAGCCGGTAGGTCGCCAGCACCGACCGCCATAACTGCCGGCCGTCCTTGCCGAGCCCCTTGGGAGCGCGTGGTGCTGTCATGTGGCCTCCAAAAAAACGACGGGAAAGTCCGCACGCATAACCAGGCTGGCTACACGCTTCGGGGTTCTCGGGCCTGGGGGGGAGGGCGTCGGCCCAGGGGGTCTGCGCCGCGTCATGGCAGGAGACCTGGGTGCGGCTCGGGTTCGCGTTCCGCACGTGGTCGCCGTGCCTGGCCGCGGGCGATCTCCTGACGCGTCTTCTCGCGATGGCATGGTTCGCCGTGGATGCAGGAGAGGTTCCCTTGGTCGTGGGTTCCGCCTTCGGCGATGTTGACCACGTGGTCAACCTGATCGGCACCTGACTGTCCGCAGACGTAGCAGATGCCGCAGTCGCGGCGCATCACTTTGGTCTTCAGCGAGTTCCAGTTCGACGGGACAATCCGCTGCCCGGTCCAGCCTCGGCTGCTCACGCCGCATCCGGTCGAGAAGGTCCCCGGGTTGGGGGTTCAGGAGCGGCTGCCCCATAAGCAATGTGCCAGGACGGTCATCAGAGGGCCCGGTAGTAGTCGAGCTCGGTCACTACATCATCGGTGTCCGTGGCGCCTACGTCGTCGCTCACGTACCGGATGCGCTGGTCGCGGCGGGCATCGGCAGTGGTGCCGAGGACCTTCTCTCGGGCACGAACCTCGCTGGCGAGCCGGGTGTTACCGGCGTGCATCGCCTGGATCAGCCACGCCGTGTCGTACACGAACTCCCACTCGGCCGGCTGCCACAGCACGCAATGCGGCATCGTCGATACCGCCTTGTACCAGCGACGAACCGACGGCATCCACAGCTCGCCAAGGGGCGTCCTGGAGGGCAGTTTCGACGCCTCGGTGAAGGGCACGTTGGCAACCTCCACCCAGTCGTGAACCGGCGTAACACGGTGCCTCACCTGCCCGTATGGCTTCGGCTTCCGGCCCTTGATGGCCATTCCAGTTGCTCCTTGCTCAACAGTTCGAGTTCTATACAAACAGCGAGGCGCTATACGCTCCGGGTCCGACCCCACCCCGGGGGGAGTGGGCAGTGGGGTGGGTCCTCACACCACACCTATGCTCCGATCCGATCGGTTGCCGGTGGTGGGAAGGCGGAGCGGCCGGACGGGTCCCCGGCAGCGTCCAGCTCCCCCTGAGTCATCCGCTGGATCTCAATCGGGCGCGGAACGTAGATGTGCGCGGCGGCGGTAAGGCTCGAAGTGGCGTCACCGTTCTGCTGGAGGTCGAGCAGCTTGGTGAGCTGTCCGCCGTGCCCGGGCGAGTGGCCGCGAACTGCTCGAGCACAGGAACCCAACTACCACCTACGACGGGGTCGAGGGCTTGGTCGGCGGCGTGGCTGGCGACTGCTCGCACGAGGACGTGGTCGCCGTTGCGGTCGGCTCGTTGCAGCAGCGACAACGCCTCCTCGGGCCCAGGCACGGAGGCCGCGCGGTCGTTGGCGTCCCGGGAGCTGATGGCGTCGCTTCCGGTGGCTGCCCCGCCGCCGAACAGTTCCCGCTGCAACCCCGCAACGGTGAGCTGGTTGTTCATCTCGTAGCTGTCCACAACTTGCTGCATGGCGCTGGTGGCGGCCTTGTACGCGATTGCGATCTTGGCGTTGCGGCCCAGTGTGGAGAGGCTCCAGTCGTTGCGTGCCACGGTGACAGCGTCGGCCAGCTTCTGGTTGATGGCCGCCGCCTGGTCGATGACGGTCTGGGGAAGTGGCCCCATGACTTATCTCCTTCTCCGTCGTGCTCGGTAGTGCTCGAGGTCCTCGCAGGCGATGCGCCATCCGGCGTCGGTCTTGGTGGCTGGGAGGCGGCCCTCGTCGCACGCCTTCCGGATCGCCCGGTCAGTGACGTCGAGGGCCGCTGCAGCACCACTGCAACTAACCCACTTCGAGGGTCGCTCAAGTTCCGGGGAAGTCGCAAAAAGGGGCCGGAACTTTTGCTTTTCGACAGTCAGCGCCGCGACGCGGCAAGCCAGTAACACGGCGTCGAGTTCCGCGTCACCCATGCCGCGCGCTGCGATCCGCAACTGGTCAAGCCTGGCCCGACGCGAAATCCACGCCACGACTCGTTGCGGAATTCGGACGTCGCCATTGGGCAGCAGGTAACGGGAGGCGTCGATCACGACGCACTCCGGTCGGCCGCGGCCCAGACACCGAACGGCTCCCTAGCGAGGTCGGCGCACTCACCGCAAGCTGCCACGACCCGGCACCGCCGGCATCCGTAGATAGCGGCCTCGACTGCCTCGGGGTCGGTGTGCCACCACAGCTCGGGGTTGTAGCTGCACGGCGGCTGGTAGTCGATCAGCGCGCGGGTCAGCCGGTCCCATGCGGGCGGGCACGGCACCCGGAGGGTGCTGCTCACTGCGGCTCGACCCTCCTGACCTCGACGTGCGAACAGGCCTCGCAGCAGACCCTTCCGCCGTTGCTGGCTTTGCGCGCGCACGCGTACTCATTGGCCTGGCAGCCGTTGCAAGACCGTGGGCGATCGGCGTGGTCACACCGCTGGCAGCAAGGGGCGGATCGGTACTCGCGCGCGTCGACACAGTTTGCCCATGTGGTGCGGCAGTGCAGGCAGCGACGCGGTGGGACGCTGGCGGCAGTCACGGGGTCTCCTGCCATGTGGTTGTGGTCCGGTAGAGGCGGGCGTCGCGGCCGGCGGTGCGGAGCTTGGCTTGGAACGCTTCCGCGTCATGGCGACGTCGGTAGTAGCGGTGCTTGACGACGCGGCCATCGAGTCGGACCCAGCGCACCACGTACAGGGCGCCGTCAACCGGGGCGATCCGCTGTTCGGGGCGGCTCGCTTCTTGCCCTTAGAAGACGGCAACGATCCGCTCTGGAACCGGTAGTGCCAGTCCAGTCCCACATCTATAGATGTGTGGGACCTGGAACTACTGTGGGCGTGGTGCCATGGGACTAGTTGGAACCTTTGGAACCTCATGTCAGCTCCTCCATGTTCGCGGCGATGTAACAGGTGCGGGACCTGGACCCGGCGTTGATCACCAACCCCTTGCTGACCAGGCCGTTTACGGCACGGTGGAACGTCGTCTTGGACATGTCGGCGGTCTCACGGAGAACGGTCGAGCTGGCGCCGGTAGTTCCAAACGAGTCCCGCAGGGGTGCGAGCAGTTGGAACTCAGACTCTCGACCAATGGTTGAGAGTTCCACGGGGTCGTGGAACATAGCTGCCGAGCTTCCGGAGGGCAGCCTCACCGCCTCCAAACGGGCCAGGATCGGGTCGAACTCGGGGCCGTCTTTCTGCTTGTTGTTGTGGAGCTTGCTGTTCACCACGCCTGCCGGTGGGCCGATCTGGCGGTCGACCTGGTCACAGACCTGGGCGCCTGCCGTGCGCCGAGCCGGGTTGCCAGCAGGTACCGGCTTCCATGCCCTCAGGCACTACTACGCAAGCCTGCTCATCAGCCACGGCGAATCGGTGAAGGGTGTCCAGGCGAGGCTCGGGCACGCCACCGCCGCGGAGACCATTGACACCTACGCGCACTTGTGGCCCGACTCGGAGGACCGCACAAGGGAGGCTGTCGACCGCGTGCTCGGCTCAGGCTCCCGTGCCCGGTTGTGCCCCAGGACATTGCAGGCTCCACGTCATAGCAGGTCAGAGGCGGTACGTGGCACAGTCTCAGCGGTAGTTGACGAACGGTGTCGGTAGGTGCGGCTGTTGGTCGCTAGCCTCGGCTGAGCGTGAACCCGGGGTTTTCCGTGCTGACTGGACGCAGCCGATCACGGCTTGTTTCGTCCTCGCGGACTCTGTGCGGACTGCGGACCGGGTAGCTTGAGTTGGTCGTCGTCCAACCCGTCCTCGGCGTCGACGGCCCAGCGCTCGATCTGCTCATCCGACGGTCGGGGGCTCTCGAAGGTGGCCAGCACACCTCCGAGCGACTCGATGAGCGGTGGCAGGTCGTCGGTCGCAGCAGCATGAATGATCTGAATCGAGATGTCCCAGTAGCCATGCACGATGCGGTTGCGCAGCCTGGTTGCCTTCGCCCACGGGATGCTGGGGTTGGCCTCCTTGAAGCTGTCGGCCAGTTGACTGGCAGCCTCCCCGAGGACCGTGAAGTGCCACAGAACGGCGGCGCGTCGAGTTTCATCGTCATCAAGTTCGGCCATTGAGCGCGGACCGACTAACTCGACGATCGTCTCCGCCGCATCGATCATCTCCCGCAGGAAAAGGGACTCAGGCCGCATAGAACGGCTGGGCATCAGCCAAGATAGTCTCGCGAAGGTACTTGTTTATGCCGTCACGGGCGACAAGGTCGACCGGTCGGCCGAACAGCTCCTCGAGTTCATCCTCAAGATCGAAGAAGGAGAAGCCGAGACGCGCGCCCGGCTTGAGCTCGTAGAGAAGGTCGATGTCGCTGTCAGCGCTGTCCTCGCTGCGGCTCACCGAGCCGAACACTTCCAGACGTGCGACGCCGTAGCGTTCGCACACCTTGTGGAGACGCCCAGCGTCGACGGTGATGGTCACCCAGCAATCGTAGGGCCCGACCCAGTCTCACTGCCCGAGGCGCAATTTCGGGATCCGTGGGATTCCGGCTACCCACGGTCGTCGGGCGCACACGACGAACGGCTCACTCGCGGGGGTATGACGCGGCTCAGCGAATGCATGGATCGCGGCATTGGGGAGGCGGCCGCCATCCAGGTCGGAGACGTCGACCCTGTGCCTCACTTCCTGCGTGTGAGGCGGCAGGTCCAAGGCCAAGTCAGGGGCAAGCAGGAGGTCGTCGCACCCAAGGCTGGCAGCGAACGCGACGTACCCATCCCTCAGAGCCTCACCGAGTGGCTCACACTCCACGTTCAGACGATCGGCACCTACGGTGAGGAGCGCTGGCTCTTCCAGTCGGGCAACGCGCTGCTCAACCGCAACAGCGCTGGCCACCAGTGGCGCCTGATCCGCAGCCAGGTTGGGCTGGAGCAGTTCACCCTTCACGACCTGCGGCACTTCTACGCCAGCGCGCTGATCGCGGCAGGCTGCGACGTCGTCACCGTCCAGCGGGCGCTGGGACACTCGTCAGCCACGATCACTCTCAACATCTACAGCCATCTGTGGCCCACCGCGGAGGACCGCACCCGAGCGGCCGCAAAGCGACTTGATGCGCGAGGTCGGCGTGCTCCCTGCGGACTGTGTGCGGACTGGCGACCAATGACAACGCGCTGACCTGCGCGGACAGCCCAGTTCAGCGGTAGTTGACGAACTGCACGGCAAAGTCGTAGTCCTGCGCCTTCACCAGCGAGATGACCGCCTGCAAATCGTCACGCTTCTTGCTGGTCACCCGCAGCTCGTCGCCTTGCACCTGAACCTTCACCCCTTTGGGGCCGTCGTCCCGGATCAGCTTGGAGACCTTCTTCGCTTGCTCCTGTGAGATGCCTTCTCGCAGGGCGATGTCGATCTTGACCTCTTTGCCCGAGGAGCGTGGCTCGCCGACGTCGAGGATCTTGAGCGACTGTCCGCGCTTGATCAGCTTCTCCTTGAAGACGTCGACGACCGCCACGGCACGCTCGTCGGCGTTGGCGCTGATAGCGACCGCGTGATCGCCGGAGCGGGCGATCGAGGCACCGGTGTTCTTGAAGTCGAAGCGCTGGGACACCTCGCGGGATGTCTGGTTGATCGCGTTGTCGACCTCTTGCGGATCGAGCTTGCTCACGATGTCGAAGGACGAGTCGGCCATGCGGACCTCACTTCCACGCTGAGCCAAAGGGTGAACCGACCTAGGCTATTGTGGTCGCTCGCCACGGCGCCCGTACGGCGTCAACCCCCGGCAGGTTGCCCGAGTGGCCAAAGGGAGCAGACTGTAAATCTGCCGGCATCGCCTACGTTGGTTCGAATCCAACACCTGCCACCCCGCGCCAAGTCCTTCTCCGGCTGGCGCTTCTGTCGTCTCGATGCTTCGCAAGCTGGGGGTCGGTATTCGGCACCGCGGGTCAGTTCGCGTTGAGCTGGTCGCGCCACTGCACCCAGTCGCGGAGCGGCGCCAGGTCGAAGGCAGGACCGTCGACGCCGATCGTGAGCAGTCGCGTCCCAACCTCCAGGAGAGCCTGCCCCTCCTTGTCCGGCTCGCCGCGGACCCCCGCCGACCGTTCGATCTGAGCCGGGTCGCGGCCGACGGTGGAGCACCACTTGTCGAGGACCTCGTGTTTGTGGCGGATGTTTGTGGCGGATGGTGTCGGAGTCACCGAAGCCGTGCCAGATGTCGGCGTACTCGGCGACCATGCGCAGGGTCTTCCTCTCGCCACCACCTCCGATCAGCACGGGGACGTCACGGGTGGGTGGCGGATTGAGCTTCGCCAACCGGCTCTTGATGCGCGGGAGTGACCGGTCGAGGTCGTCAAGACGGCTTCCGGCCGTACCGAACTCGTAGCCGTACTCGTCGTAGTCCTTCTCGAACCAGCCGGAACCGATCCCGAGGATCAACCTGCCGTCGCTGATGTGGTCGACGGTGCGCGCCATGTCTGCGAGCAAGTCAGGATTGCGGTAGCTGTTGCAGGTCACCAGCGCACCGATCTCCACTCGTTCGGTTGCCTCGGCCCACGCGCCGAGCATCGTCCAACACTCGAAGTGCTTGCCTTCGGGGTCGCCGCTCAGCGGAAAGAAGTGGTCCCAGTTGAAGATCACGTCGACGCCGATCTCCTCAGCCGATGCGACGGCTCGCCGGAGATCGGCGTAATCGCCATGCTGGGGCTGCAGCTGTACGCCGATCCGCACGGGACGGTCAGTGGAAGCTCGAATCGTGGATGCCTCAGCCATATGTGTATCCTTCTACGTCGCTTGCCCCAATAGCTCAGTCGGTAGAGCGTCTCCATGGTAAGGAGAAGGTCTACGGTTCGATTCCGTATTGGGGCTCGGAGTGCGGAAGCCTCGCTGCAGCCCCGGTGAGGCGACCGGACCCGGCGGCGGGGTAGCTCAGGTGGTCAGAGCACACGGCTCATAATCGTGGTGTCGCGGGTTCAAGTCCCGCCCCCGCTACCGACGCGACACCCAGCACCCCGCGTGCACCCGCCAGCATGACCGTCGACACCAGCGAAACGAGACTCCCGTGGCAAGAAGCACCGACGTCCGCCCCAAGATCACCATGGCTTGCACCGTGTGCAAGGAACGCAACTACATCACGAGCAAGAACCGGCGCAACGACCCCGATCGGTTGGAGCTGAAGAAGTTCTGCCCCCGTTGTCGCGCTCACCAGCCGCACCGCGAGACTCGCTGACCGTCCCGCATGCCGCTCGACCCTGGGCTCACCGGCCGCACGTTCGATCCCACCGAGCCCTACCTGGTGAGCCGCGAGAAGATCGGCGAGTTCACTGCCGCCATCGGGGCTGATCGCTGCGGCGACGTCGAGACGGCGCCGTTGACCTTCCCCATTGTCGTGGCGTTCAAAGCCATGGAACGCCTGCTTGCCGACCCAGACATCGGGGTGAATCTCCGCAATGTCGTGCACGGTGCCCAGCGCTTCGAGCAGACGCGACCTCTGCACGCGGGTGACGTGGTGACGGCGACGTTGACGATCGAGTCCGTCCGATCCGCCGCGGGCGCTGACCTGATCGGCACCCGAACCGAGGTCGCTACCACCGACAGTGAGTTGGTGTGTACGGCCTTCGCCACGCTCGTGCACCGGTCAAACCCGTCATGACATGGGGGGTCGGGCACCAGTTCCCGGGGGCGACGTACGCCGTCACCCGCGCCGACCTGGTGCGCTATGCCGGCGCCTCGGGTGACTTCAACCCCATCCACTGGAGCGACCGCGTCGCTCGATCGGTCGGCCTTCCGGGCGTCGTCGCGCACGGCATGTTCACCCTGGCCCTGGCCAGCCGGGCGCTCACGGACTGGATCGGGCCGCCGCGACAGGTGGTCAGCCTGGCTGCCCGCTTCACAGCACCCATCGTCGTACCCGACGACGACACGGGTGCCTTCGTCACCGTCGCTGGAGTGGTGACCGCGTCAGATGGCGCGACCGCGACGATCGACCTCACGGTGACGAGCGGGGGAACGCGGGTCCTCGGTGCGACCCGAGCCGTCGTCCGGTGCTGACGCTGGCCGGCCAGCGGCTGGCCGACTGGACCACGCTGCGACTGGGCGGGCCGTGCGGGGAGTTTCTGGTCGCTGACCGGGGCGCGGACGTCATCGCAGCGGTGTCTGCGGCCGACAGTCGCAGCGAGCCGATGCTCGTGCTTGGGGGTGGGAGCAACCTCGTCGTCGCTGATGAGGGTTTTCCAGGAACCGTCGTCCACGTCGTCACCCGGGGCATCGATGTGCGGGCGTCGGGCGATGCCGCGGACGTCACGGTGCAGGCCGGGGAGGACTGGGACCACTTCGTGAGGCGCGTCGTGGCCGAAGGCTTGGTCGGGCTCGAGGCGCTGGCAGGCATCCCCGGGTCTGTCGGTGCGGCGCCGATCCAAAATGTCGGCGCGTACGGCCAGGAGGTCGCCGACACGATCTGCGCTGTGGAGGTGTACGACCGCGCGCAGCGACGAGCCCGAGTCATGTCTGCCGCGGACTGCGGCTTCGGTTACCGCACCAGCCGGTTCAAGGCGGTGCCCGACCGGTTCGTCATCTCGGCGGTGACGTTTCGGCTCCGGCGCATTCAGTTCGGACCACTCGTGACGTACGCCGAGCTCGCCCGCCGCCTCGGCATCGAGGTGGGCCAGCGCGCCCCGGCCGCGGATACGAGGCGAGCGGTTCTCGAGCTGCGGACCGCCAAGGGCATGGTGCTCGATCCGGCCGACCACGACACGTGGAGCGCCGGCTCCTTCTTCACGAACCCGTTCATCGAGCGGTCGCTTCTGCCCGCCGGGGCGCCGGCATTCGACCAGCCTGACGGGCGGGTGAAGACGAGCGCCGCCTGGCTCATCGAGCAGGCCGGCTTTCCCAGGGGGTACGGCGACGGCAGCGTCACCGTCTCCACCAAGCACTCCCTGGCGCTGACCAACCGGGGGAGTGCGACGACCTCTGAACTGCTGGCCTTGGCCCGGGAGATCCGGTCCGGTGTACAGCTGTGCTTCGGCATCTTCCTCGAGCCTGAGCCGGTCCTGGTCGGTTGCTCCCTGGACTGAGCGCAGCTGCAGCGGGGGACGGCGGGCCGCGGAGCGCTGCAAGAGGCAGGCAGGGTCCAGGACGCGGCACGGTCTCAGGGGGGCGGAGTTGCCAGCCACGCGTCGATGTCGCTGAGCAGCTGCCCGCGCACGTCCGACGGCGCGGCTGATCCGCGAACCGACATCCGCGCCAGCTCGGCCAGATCAGTGTCGGTGAATCCGTGCACCGAGCGGGCGGCGGCGTACTGCGCCACCAGGCGGGATCCGAACAACAGAGGATCGTCAGCTCCCAGCGCGACCGGGACGCCGGCGGCGAACAGCGTCGGCAGCGGTACGTCGGCAACACTGCCAAAGAGCCCCAGTGCGACGTTGGACGACGGGCACACCTCCAACGTGGTGCCCGCCTCGGCCAGCTGGGCGACCAGCAAGGGGTCCTCCACCGACCGCACGCCGTGCCCCAGACGGTTTGCATGCAGCACGTCGAGGCACGACCAGACGCTGTCAGCTCCGCGCAACTCACCGGCATGGGGTACGGCTAGGAGCCCCGCGCGTGCGGCGATGTCGAACGCCTTCCCAAACGAGCGCGCGTCGCCACGGCGCTCGTCGTTGGAGAGGCCGAAGCCGACGACGCCGCGGCCGGCGTACTTCGCCGCCAGCCGCGCGAGGGTGCGGGCGTCCAGCGGGTGCCGGGTGCGGTTGGCTGCGATGATCAGTGCGACCTCGACTCCAGTCTCGCGGGAAGCCTCGGCAGCTGCGTCGATGGCCAGATCGGTGAACGCGGTGAGTCCTCCGAAGGAGGCGGCGTACCCGCTCGGGTCGACCTGCAGCTCGAGCCACCGCGAACCCTCAGCCGCGTCGTCTTCGGCGGCCTCCCTCATGAGCCGGCGTACCGCTTCCTCGGAGCGCACCACCGAGCGGGCGACGTCGTAGAGGCGCTGAAACCTGAACCAGCCCTTCTCGTCGGCCGCCGAGAGCTCCGGTGGCCACGCTGTCGTCAGAGCCTCCGGAAGCCGGACGCCTTGCTCCTCGGCCAGCTCCACCACCGTGGAATGCCGCATCGAGCCGGTGAAGTGCAGGTGCAGGTGCGCCTTGGGCAGGGTCATCAACGACCGAACGGGGAGCTGACCTGACGTCGTCGGGGGTGCGCTCAACGCCCGAGCAGCTGCTGCAGCCGGCTGATCCCCTCGACCAGATCATCGTCGCCGAGGGCATAGGAGAAACGCAGATAGCCCGGCGTACCGAAGGCCTCGCCGGGCACCGCGGCGACCTCGGCTTCTTCCAGCAGCAGCTCCGCCAGCTCTGCCGACGACGTGGCCTGCCGACCCTTGATGTCCCGATTCAGCGCCCCCTTCACGCTGGGGTAGGCGTAGAAGGCGCCCTCCGGCTCCGGGCAGTCGAAGCCGTCGATTTCGTTGAGCATCGAGACGATGGTGGTGCGTCGCCAGTCGAACGCGGCGCGCATCCGCTCGACCGCGCTCAGATCACCGGACACGGCAGCCAGTGCCGCGCGTTGGCAGATGTTCGCGACGTTGGAGGTGAGGTGCGACTGCATGCTGGCAGCTGCCGTAACGACGTCGGTGGGACCGATCATCCAGCCGACTCGCCAGCCGGTCATCGCGTAGGTCTTCGCGACCCCGTTGAGCACGAGGCAGGTGTCTGCCAGTTCCGGTACGGCGACTGGGATCGAGGTCGCCTTGGCGCCGCCGTACGTCAGATGCTCGTAGATCTCGTCGGTCACCACCCAGATGCCGTGCTCCAACGCCCACTCGCCGATGGCTCGAACCTCGTCCGGGGCGTGCACCGCTCCGGTCGGGTTCGACGGTGAGCAGAACAGCAGCGCTTTGGTGCGATCGGTCCGGGCCTCCTCGAGCTGCTCTACACGCACGCGGTAGTGCTGGCCCTCGTCGGTCACCACCGGCACGACGACTCCGCCGGCGAGCTGGATGGCTTCTGGGTACGTCGTCCAGTAGGGCGCTGGGAGCAGCACCTCGTCGCCGGGATCGAGCAGCGTGGCCAGGCCTTCGTAGACGGCCTGCTTGCCACCGTTGGTGACCAGCACTTGACTCGGCGACACCCGCAAGCCGGAGTCCCGGGCTGTCTTGTCGGCGATGGCCTGCCGGAGCTCTGGAAGCCCGGCGGTCGGTGAGTATCGGTGGTTGCGCGGGTCGTGGGCCGCTTCGACCGCCGCCTCGACGATGTAGTCCGGCGTGGGAAAGTCGGGTTCGCCTGCGCCGAAACCGATCACCGGACGGCCTTGTGCCTTCATCGCCTTCGCCTTGGCATCCACGGCCAGCGTCGCCGACTCGGTGATGGCAGACACCCGCCTGGAGATGCGGCGGGTTGCTGGTCGCGCAGTGAGGTCGGTCACCGGGCCATCTTCGCATCGTCGCGTTCGACCAGGGGGTGCAGGCGGCGTACACTTCGTGGTTTGGTGGCACCTGCACCCTGGTTAGGCATGCCCTGACTCCACTCGGACGAGGCGGCGTACGAGGACAGGAGCGGCCGGAGGGCAGTGGCTCAATTGGCAGAGCACCGGTCTCCAAAACCGGCGGTTGGGGGTTCGAGTCCCTCCTGCCCTGCAACGTTGGTTCGGCGCACTTCGCTGCGAAAGGAGAAGCGATGACCGACATTCGCTCTACCCGGCCATCGAGCGACCGGCGAGCGACGACCACCGGCCGACCAAGCCTCGGGTTGTTCTTCCGACAGGTGATCGCCGAGCTGCGCAAGGTCATCTGGCCCACGCGGGACCAGCTGGTCACCTACTTCTTGGTGGTGCTGGTGTTCGTGCTCTTCATGATCGCGCTGGTGTCGTTGCTCGACTACACCTTCAACACGGTCATGTTCAAGATCTTCGGCTGACGGACGGAAACGGAAACTGTGACTGAGCAATTCGTGTCGGATCCTTTCGACACCTCGACCGACGCCCCGGCCGACGACGGGACCGACACCTCGACGGTGACCGCGACCGACGCCGCCGATGGTGCCGCGCTGGCCGATGGTGCCAACGGATTGTTGCTTGACGGGGCTGGCGTGGCTGAGCAAGCCGGTGCAGCTGAGCAAGTCGGTGCTGAGGAGACCGCGGCTGCGGTCGAAGCCGTCGGCGACGCCCCTGCTGTCGACCCGTTGGAGGAGTTCCGGGCGGCGCTTCGTTCCAAGCCAGGCGAATGGTTCGTCGTGCACACCTACTCCGGCATGGAGAAGCGGGTCAAGACCAACTTGGAGAACCGCATTGGTTCGCTCAACATGGAGGACTACATCTACGAGGTCCACGTGCCGCAGGAGGAGGTCTGGGAGATCAAGAACGGCCAGCGCCGGCGGGTCAACCGCACGGTGCTCCCGGGCTACGTGCTGGTCCGGATGGAGCTCACCGACGAGTCGTGGGCTGCCGTGCGCCACACGCCCTCGGTGACGGGGTTCGTCGGCCACAGCCACCAGCCGACTCCATTGAGCCTGGCAGAGGTCGAAGCGATGCTGGCGCCCGCGTTCGTCGACGAGGCAGCAACGCCGCAACAGTCCAAGGAGCCGCAAGTCGACTTCAGCGACTTCTTCACCGGTGACTCCGTCATGGTCGTCGACGGGCCGTTCGCGACTCTGCACGCCACCATCACCGAGATCAACCTGGACGCCCAGCGGGTCAAGGCCCTCGTCGAGATCTTCGGCCGGGAGACCCCTGTCGACCTCAGCTTCGACCAGATCGAGAAAACCTGAAGCCATCACGGTACGCCGACCGCCCGCTTCGCCTGTCACTCCCCGTCATAAGGACTAAGTTCTCATGCCTCCACGCAAACGCATCGCTTCCCTCGTCAAGGTGCAGCTGCAAGCCGGTGCAGCAACCCCAGCGCCACCCGTCGGCACCGCCTTGGGCCCACACGGCGTCAACATCATGGAGTTCTGCAAGGCCTACAACGCGGCGACGGAGGCGATGCGCGGCAACGTCGTTCCGGTGGAGATAACGATCTATGAGGACCGGTCGTTCACCTTCATTACCAAGACGCCGCCGGCCGCCGAGCTGATCAAGAAGGCAGCCGGTTTGACGAAGGGGTCTGCCGTTCCGCACAAGGAGAAGGTCGGCCGGCTGAGCCGGGAGCAGGTGCGAGACATTGCGACGACCAAGATGCCCGACCTCAATGCCACCGACATCGACGCGGCGATGAAGATCGTCGAGGGAACCGCTCGCTCGATGGGTGTCACCGTCGACGGCTAAGACATTGCCTCAACACCTCGTGGCAGGGCCGCGCTGGCCCGTCGACCACACCTGGTCATGAATGAAAGGAACCAGATATGCAGCGCAGCAAGGCCTACCGGGCCGCGGCACAACTGATCGACGACTCCCGGCTCTACCCGCCGCTGGAGGCGATCAAGCTGGCCAAGCAGACGAGCACGCAAAAGTTCGACCCCACAGTCGACGTCGCCATGCGCCTGGGCGTGGACCCGCGAAAGGCCGACCAGATGGTGCGCGGCACGGTCAACCTGCCCCACGGCACCGGCAAGACAGCCCGCGTTCTGGTGTTCGCCACCGGTGACCGGGCCGAGCAAGCCAAGGCGGCCGGCGCCGACTATGTCGGCGGCGACGACCTGGTCGACAAGGTGGCTGGCGGTTGGCTGGACTTCGACGCCGTCGTCGCCACCCCTGATCTGATGGGCAAAGTGGGTCGGCTCGGTCGCGTTCTAGGCCCGCGCGGACTCATGCCCAACCCGAAGACCGGCACTGTCACGCCCGACGTCACCAAAGCAGTCAACGACATCAAGGGCGGCAAGATCGAGTTCCGCGTCGACCGGCACGCCAACCTGCACTTCATCATCGGGAAGTCGGCTTTTGCGACCGAGGCGTTGACGGAGAACTATGCAGCCGCCCTCGACGAGGTGCTGCGGTTGAAACCGGCGAGCTCCAAGGGGCGCTACCTGCGCAAGGTGACGCTGTCGACGACGATGGGTCCAGGCATCCCGGTCGATCCCAACCGCACCCGTGACCTCACCGCGACCGACGACGAGGGCTGAGTGCGCCTGCCGGCCTTTGCGCCGACCCCTTGGGACGCGACGTACGCTGGGAGCATCGGTTTCGATCCAATGGGAGCTGCCATGCGGCCACTGCGACGCGTCCTTCTAGCTCTGCTCGCCGTTAGCCTGATGCTCGGGCTGGCCGGATGTAACGCTCTGAGCGGCTCCACTGCCAGCGACCTGGCTGCCGCGCAAGGCCCTGCGGCGCTGACCCGCAACAACTTCACCGCAACGTTGCTGCGAGCTCAGGCGAAGGCGGGCAGCGCGCATATCCAGGCGACGATCAAAGCGGCGGGCCAGACTGGCTCCATCGCCGGTGACGTCAAGGGGTTGGGCCACCCCGACACGGCTGCCATGAACATGGCCGTCGACGCGGCCGGCCAGCACTTGCAGATGGTGCTCGCCGCCAAGGTGCTGTACGTGAAGGGTGTGCCGTTCGGCACGTCGGCCGGCAAACCGTGGCTCAAGGTCGACCTGAGCGTGGCGGACAGCTCATTGTCCCGGATCTTCAACTCGGCCAATCCAGCTGACTTCACCGCCTACCTCAAGGGCATCACCGGATTCCGAGACTTGGGCGTCGCAACGGTCGACGGCGTACAGACCAGGCACTACGCGCTTACGGTCGATGCGAGGAAGATGATGGCTGCGAACCCCATGCTTCACGGCCAGAGCGCTGCGGGCTTGGGACTCCCGAGCCGGATCACCGCTGACTTCTACGTCAACGCTGACAACCTTCCCGTCAAGCTGGTCGTCGCCGCTGGCAACCTGGCGTCACTCGAGGCTCACTTCTCCCGCTACGGCGAACCCGTCAGCGTTCACGTGCCGCCATCGAGCCAGGTCAGCACTTTCAGCAGGTAACCCGACAGTTCGTGCGCCCCGGCCCGCGCTGCTGGCCGCGGCGCTCGATTTGATCGGTGCCTCGGGGTCGCCGTAGTCTGGTTGCTACCGGAGACCGCAGGTGACTTACTTCCGCGTGAAGGTAGTCGAAGGCCCATGTGGGCGGCCCGCGCAGGTGACTCGAGCCCGACCGTTGTGGTCGACGCCCCGATGCGCCTGCACGGGGCGTCTTTTGTTGTGCCTCTCCTCCTGCAACCCGATCGTTGAAGGGACGGCAGATGGCTAGGCCAGACAAGGCAGCCGCCGTTGCAGAGCTCACCGATGAGTTCCGCAGCGCAAAAGGGGCTGTGCTGACCGAGTACCGCGGTCTCACCGTCAAGCAGCTGCAGGAGCTCCGGCGGACGCTCGCCGACCATGCCACCTACGCGGTCGTGAAGAACACGTTGACCAAGATTGCCGCTCGCGAAGCAGGCATCGACTCCTTCGAGGAGCTCTTGACCGGCCCATCGGCCATCGCCTTCGTCAAAGGTGACCCGGTAGAAACCGCCAAGAGGTTGCGGGACTTCGGTCGCGCCAACGCCCCCCTGGTCATCAAGGGAGGCGTCCTTGATGGCAAGCCGCTGACTGTGGCAGAAATAGCCCGGTTGGCCGACCTCGAGTCCCGCGAGGTGCTGCTGGCAAAGCTCGCCGGTGCCATGTCGGCGTCTTTGCAGTCCGCTGTCTTCTTGCTCAACGCACCGCTTGCCAAGGCCGCTCGGCTGGCCGGCGCGTTGCTCGCCAAGGCTCAAGACGACCCATCGGTGCTCTCGGGGATCCCACCGAGCCCACCGCCAACTGCCGAAGTGGACGCTTCCATCGACATCGACGCCGGCGCTGACGCCGACCCCGAGCCGGCGGCTTCCCTCGGCGCCGACGCCGATCCCGAGCCGGCCGCTTCCCTCGACGCCGGCGCCGACGCCGATCCCGAGCCGGCAGCCTCTAGCCCGTCGGCCTAGCCGACTCCAGCCCTCAGCCACGCACTACGGAAGGACACGCCCTCATGGCGAAGCTCAGCACCGATGAAATGCTCGACGCTTTCAAGGAGATGACGCTCCTGGAGCTCAGTGAGTTCGTCAAGCAGTTCGAAGACGCCTTCGGCGTCACCGCCGCAGCACCGGTAGCGGTCGCCGCCGCGTCTCCCGGCGGCGGCACTGAAACCGCCGAAGCCGAGGAGCAGGACGAGTTCGACGTCGTACTCGAGACCGCCGGTGACAAAAAGATCCAGGTCATCAAGGAAGTCCGTTCGCTGACCAGCCTGGGCCTGAAGGAGGCGAAGGACCTCGTCGAGGCCGCGCCGAAGCCGATCTTGGAGAAGGTTGCAAAGGACGCTGCCGAGAAGGCACGCGAAGCTCTCGAGGCTGCTGGTGCCACGGTGAGTGTCAAGTAGCCCGCCCGGCAATGGCTGCCTGCCGCGGGCGGCTGTTTGTCCCCCGTCGCCGCTGCGGTGCTTGACTAGGTGAACGGTGACGTGCATGCTCACGGTCAGCTGCGCTTGCGAGCGGAGCTGAAAGCGCAGCCTCCACGGTGACGGCGATCACCTTGAGCTGTTAGACAGCAGTCCGCCGGTCAGGTAGACTGCATCGTTGCGCTGCCTTCCATCCCTCCCTGCCCTGGTCAAGGGTGGTCTTGGCGTGCGCTTTAAGTACAGACACTTGCGAGCCCTCGGAAGGACGCCTCTTGGCCGCCTCGCGCAATCCAAGCACGACCGTTTCCTCCTCTGTTTCTCCTAGAACCTCCCCAAAGACCCAGCGGGTCTCGTTCGCCAAGATTGCCGAACCACTTGAAGTTCCAGATCTGCTCGCGCTGCAGGCGCACAGCTTCGACTGGCTGATCGGCGGCCAGTCCTGGCAGAACCAGGTCGACGACACCTCCACCAAAGCCCATGAGGGCCTCTCGACCAAGTCCGGCCTGGCCGAGATCTTCGAGGAGATCTCTCCGATCGAGGACTTCTCGGGCACCATGAGCCTCACCTTCAGCGACCCCGTGTTCTACGAGCCGAAGAACACCGTCGAGGAGTGCAAGGAGCGCGACTTCACCTACTCCGCTCCGCTGTACGTCACCGCCGAGTTCATGAACAACGAGACCGGCGAGATCAAGAGCCAGACCGTGTTCATGGGCGACTTCCCGCTCATGACCGACAAAGGCACGTTCATCGTCAACGGCACCGAGCGCGTCGTCGTGTCCCAACTCGTCCGTTCGCCCGGTGTGTACTTCGAGCGCACCATCGACAAGACGTCCGACAAGGACATCTTCACCGCCAAGATGATCCCCTCCCGCGGCGCTTGGCTCGAGTTCGAGGTCGACAAGCGCGACATGGTGGGCGTACGTCTTGACCGCAAGCGCAAGCAAAACGTCACCGTGTTGCTCAAGGCGCTCGGCTGGAGCGAGGCACAGATCCTCGAGGAGTTCGGAGACTTCGAGTCCATTCGCCTGACCCTGGAAAAGGACCACACGTCAGGTCAAGACGACGCTCTGCTCGACATCTACCGCAAGCTGCGACCGGGCGAACCGCCCACCCGCGAAGCGGCGCAGACGCTGCTGACGATCTACTACTTCAATCCCAAGCGCTACGACCTCGCCAAGTTCGGCCGTTACAAGATCAACAAGAAGCTCGGGCGCGACGAAGCGCCCGACCAGCAGACGCTGACGATCGACGACATCGTCGAGGCGATCCGCTACATCGTTTCGCTGCACGACGGACGCACCGAGATGCCCGGACCTCGCGGACCGGTCGTCATCGAGGCCGACGACATCGACCACTTCGGCAACCGGCGGCTGCGCACGGTTGGCGAGCT
>JBBPZH010000097.1:0-19967 GCA_038198965.1 Propionibacteriales bacterium | reverse complement strand
GGCGTACGGCGGCGCTTACGACGTCATGGGGTCCAAGCATCTCGGGGCGGACATCAACGTCGCTTGGCCGACGGCGCAGATCGCGGTGATGGGAGCTCAAGGAGCCGTCAACATCTTGTACCGCACCGAGATCGCCGAAGCTGCCGATGTGGCTGCCGCCCGCACTGCGTTGATCGCTGAGTACGAGGACACGTTGGCGAACCCCTACGTCGCTGCGGAGCGCGGGTATGTCGACGCGGTGATCGCTCCGCACGAAACTCGCTCAGAGATCGTCCGGTCCCTGCGGCTGCTGCGCAACAAGCGCGAGACGTTGCCCCCTAAGAAGCACGGGAACATCCCGCTGTGAACGGCCCGCTGTGAACGCCGCTGATCCGCCCGGAACGAGTCCAGGCACCGTCGCCCCAGAGCGGGACGGCGAGCCATGGCTTCGCGTGGTTCAGGGCGAACCGGCAGAAGATGAGCTCGCCGCGCTCGTGGCCGTGCTGGCCGGGCACCGCGTGCCGTCGACCCCTGAAGTGGCATCGGTGGGTCGCTCGTCGTGGTCGGCTCCCCAGCGCCGTCTCTGGCGCCCGGTCCACCCCACCACCGGCGGGTGGCGGGCCAGCGCGTTTCCTCGCTGACGCTCCGTGGGCATGCCAGGGCCGTCTCCGGCGTCGTCGGCAACGCCAGCTACCGACGTTCCGTACAGCGACTGTCCCCTGCACATGTACTCTGCACGAGCGTCTACGGGGGACTCCTCAATGGCTCTTGTCACCGATAGAAGCGAGGGACTACGTTCGTGGGATCCACATCCCAGAACCGAACCCGGAAAGGTTCAAACATGCGGCATCTACATCAACGTACGTTGCGCAAGAGCATCACGCTCGGTATCGCGACGGCGGCCATGACGCTTCCGGTGATAGCCGGCCCGGCCAACGCTGCTACTGGGGGAAATCAAGGGCTGCAATTCTGCAGGTCCATCGCGCAGTACTACGAAGGCAACATTATTGGGCCATGCACGAGTTACTTCCAGAGTCACAACTACCGCGCCGAGGCTACTGCTGTGTACTTCTGCCGCCACTTTTTCGTTCCCCACGGCGACTTCGCTACCGAGGGAAAGTGCGTCAGCACCATAGGCAAGAGCCTGTAGCCCCCAGCGTCGCGGGGCGGGTATCCGCTGAAGCGAGCGGCGCTCCGGCCAGTTCAACCGTGAGCGCCGCTTTTTGCAGCGGTGGCCCATTGAGCGCGTTTACCGTTAGAGATCCAGCATACGCCAGTCGCGCACACAGCCGCGCAAGGAGTTTTGCCGCCGGACATGGAGCGGCGGCTTCCACCTACTTCTTGTGATTCACCTTCGCCGGCTCAGCGCTGGGACGCGAGCAGTTGGTCGGCGAGCTGCTGGTTTGACGTCGACCATGGCGTCTGCCCCTCCGTGCCTAACCGAGTTGAAGCGGGGGGGGGTTTTCGTCGTTTAGGGGTGAAGCAAGCGGTGCTCAGCGCCCGCCGCTGGCAGGCGCGCCACCTCCACAGCGCTCGGTAGCAGCCGCCACCAACGCCTCGAAGGAGCCGCGGGTCCGCACGGACCTCGGGATGCCACTGCACTCCCAGCCGAAAGTGCGAGTCGGCGCCCAGTTGTCCATGGCCTCGATCACGCCGTCCGGTTCCCAAGTCGCAGCGTGCCGGAGAAAAGTAGTGCACCAACGGGACGTCGACCGCGCCTTTTGTCTGCCTTTGGAAGGGACGGCCGACGCCTTCGCGTGAGAGTGGCATCTCACGGCATGCCGACGGGGAATAAGTCGGCAAGCTTGATAGGCTTTGGATCGTCAACAACGGCCTTCCACGCCCGTCCACAATCAAACGCCGTACAGATCTCGAGCTTCTTGTGCTCACCCATACCCATTCGCGCGGACCCACCACCGCGGTCCCCGACGTCGCGGGACGGATCAAGTCCGGTGCCTCGACCAGGCTGCGCCGTGGTTAGTCCCAAGCAGCCGGTCGACCCTGACCAGCGGGATGTCTTCAACATCCTGGTCGTCTGCACCGCCAACATCTGCCGGTCGCCTACGGCGGAGCATCTTCTTCGCCGCAACCTCTCGTCGAGTTCTCACGACTCTTCAATCGCCTTCGAAGTGTCGAGCGCAGGCGTTCGAGGATGGGACGGGTCGCCCATGGATCCAAGGGCGGCGGACCAGTTGCGCCGCCTCGGTATTGATCCGAGCGGCTTCCGCGCCCGCTCGCTCACGCCGGTGCTCGCCGAACGGGCCGATCTGATCTTGACGGCGACAACCACTCACCGCAGCGACGTCCTCCAACTTATGCCCCGTGCCTTACGGAGGACGTTCAGCATCTTGGAATTTGTGCACCTTGCCTGCGCCGTGGAGGGGGTACGAGACGCTGCTGGTTCACCTTGGAAAGTAGTGAGACTGGCGGCCGCGCTCAGTCGACGCAAGGCTGCTTGGAACTGTTCTGAACATGTCCTCGGACCTAGGAGTTGAAAGTTACAACTACGGATACGGGTATGGCTACGCGCCGCTTCCCGCTCGCCGACTGGGCATATTCGGCGGCGCCGGCAGTAAACACAAGGCAACGGAGCGAAGCGTGTCACCCCGCGCAATTAATAAACCTGAGCCGCCGGCTGAACCCACCTCCTAGAGGACGACCTCCGCCTTAACGCTCCGAAGCAGCAGCCGCAACCAATGCTTCGAAGAGCCGCGGATCGGCACCAACCTCAGGATGCCACTGGACCCCGAGTCGAAACCGCGAGTCGGCGTCCTCCATGGCCTCGATCACGCCGTCCGGTGCCCAAGCCGCAGCGTCGTACCCGGGGAACGTCTCAACTCCCTGGTGGTGGTACGTCGCCACCGTCACCGTGTCTCCCAGGATGCTGTGCACGCGGCTGCCGGCTGCGATCTCGACCAGGTGCTCACCATACGTACCGCGGCCGGGAGCGTGCTCGGAGTGCCCGAGCCGGTCCGGCAGATGCTGTTCGAGCACTCCTCCGGAAGCCACCGCCATGATTTGCATGCCGCGACAGACACCAAGCACTGGTACGTCCTCCTCTTGAGTCACTTGGGCGAGCAACAGCTCGGAGGAGTCACGGTCCGGCCGAGGCGGCTGCAGCTTCGGATGTGGCCCCCGGTGGTAGCGCCGAGGCTCGACGTCGACCCCGCCGGTCAAGATCAGGCCGTCCAATCGCGACAGCACCTGGCGGGCGTCTGCCGTCGCAGCACCGGTAGGCAGTGGCGGAAGCACCACAGCCAACGCTCCAGCCGAATGCACCTGTCGCACATAGTTGTGGGGCACGATGACCGCCGGCACGTCACTCCAAGCCGCCCACGACGCGGGTTCGACGTACGAGGTGATCCCGATGACGGGTCGACCACTGCCGCCCGAATTCACAGCGGAGTGACGTAGGCGCCGGAAATTCCGCCGTCCACGAGGAACTGTGACGCCGTGATGAAGCTGGAGTCGTCGCTGGCCAGGAACAGCACTGCCGAGGCGATCTCCTCCGGCTCGGCGAACCGACCGAGCGGGATGTGCACGAGCCGTCGGGCAGCGCGCTCGGGATCTGCAGCGAACAGCTGTTGCAGCAGGGGCGTGTTCACCGGGCCAGGACACAACGCGTTGACCCGGATTCCCTCGCGCGCAAACTGCACCCCGAGCTCCCGAGACATCGCGAGCACACCGCCCTTGCTGGCCGTGTACGAGATCTGCGACGTCGCAGCACCCATCACGGCCACGAACGATGCCGTGTTGATGATCGAGCCGCGTCGCTGCCCACGCATGTACGGCAGCGCCGCCTTACAGCACAGGTAGACGCTGGTCAGGTTCACCTCCTGCACCCGTCGCCACGCGTCGATTCCCGTGTCCAGGATCGAGTCGTCGTCGGGCGGTGAGATGCCCGCGTTGTTGAACGCGACGTCGACGCTCCCGTACTCGCTGTGGGCGGCGGCGAACATCGCCTCGACCTGGTCGGCGTCCGTCACATCACAGTGCACGTACAGCCCGCCTACCTCGTCCGCGGCGTCTGGGCCAAGCCCGTCGTCGACGTCGCCGATGACGACGTGCGCGCCTTCGGCTGCGAAGCGTCGAGCGGTGGCGAGGCCGATGCCGCCACACCCGCCGGTGATGACAGCGCTCCGTCCGGCCAGCCTTCCGGTTTCCATCATCAAGAGTCCTCTCGAGCCGTCGATGATCGGGGTGTCACAGTGTCGTGCTCTCCGCTCAAGCGTCGGAGAAGAAGACGTTCTTGACGTCGGTGAAGGCATCGAGTGCGTCCGGCCCGAGCTCTCGGCCAATGCCAGACTGCTTGAAACCGCCGAACGGCGTCGAGTACCGCACCGACGAGTGCGAGTTCACGCTGAGGTTGCCGGCCTCGACTCCTCGGCTGACCCGAAGCGCGCGACCGATGTCACGTGTCCAGATGGATCCGGAAAGACCGTAGACAGTGTCGTTGGCTTTGGCGATGGCATCCGCCTCGTCGTCGAACGGCAGCACCGCAACCACCGGACCGAACACCTCTTCCCGCCAGACCCGGTCCTGGTCCGACGCCGGCAGCACGACGGTCGCGGGGTACCAGTAGCCGGCTCCCCGAGGAGCATCCCCCCGGAAGGCCACTTCGACATCGTCCCCCTCGACGTACGACGACACGACCTCCCGCTGCTGGGAGCTGATGAGCGGCCCCATCTCGGCGTCTTCCGCACTGGGCGGCTTGACCTTGACGCCCTGCACTGCGGGCTCCAGCAGCTCGAGGAAGCGGTCGTGGACGCTGCGCTCGACCAGGATGCGACTGCGCGCGCAGCAGTCTTGACCGGCGTTGTCGAAGACGCCGTACGGCGCCGTCGCGGCCGCCTGCTCGAGGTCGCAGTCGGCGAAAACGAGGTTTGCGCTCTTGCCGCCGAGCTCGAGTGTCACGCGTTTCACCTGGTCAGCGGCGCCGGCCATGATGTGCTTGCCAACCGCCGTGGACCCGGTGAAACAGATCTTGCGAACGGCTGGATGCGTCACGAAGCGTTCACCGACGACCGATCCCTTGCCGGGTACGACGGTGAACACTCCTTCGGGAATGCCTGCTTCGAGCGCGAGCTCTCCGAGTCGGATGGCCGTCAGAGGCGTCAGCTCTGCCGGCTTGAGTACGACGCAGTTGCCGGCCGCAAGGGCCGGCGCAAAACCCCACGCGGCGATCGGCATCGGGAAGTTCCAAGGCACGATGACGCCGACCACGCCGAGCGGTTCCTTGAACGTGACGTCGATGCCACCAGCCACCGGGATCTGCCGGCCGAACATCCGTTCCGGAGCAGCGGCGAAGTACCCGATGACGTCTCGTACGTTGCCGGCCTCCCACCGTGCGTTGCTGATGGTGTGACCTGAGTTCGTCACCTCGAGAGCCGCAAGCTCCTCAATCGAGCCGTCGACCAATGTGGCGAACCTCGCCAGCAACCGACCGCGGTCGGCCGGGCTGACTCGGCGCCAACCCTCGAACGCTGCACTCGCCGCTGAGATCGCCGAGTCCGCCTCGTCGGCCGACGCGAGTGCGACCTCCGCGACCCGTTCCTCGGTCGCGGGGTTGACGATGAGGTGCGTATCGGTCACGGGCTCACTGCCTTCTCACGTGCGTTCGCTGTATCACTGCCTTCTCGCATTCGTTCGCTGCACTGATTGGCTTCTCACATGCGTTCGAAGCTACGAAACCGCTCCCAGTCAGTCACGGCCGAGTTGAAAGCCGCCAACTCGACGTCGGCGGTGTTGACGTAGTGGTCGACCACTTCGTCGCCAAAGGCGGAGCGGGCGAACGGCGAAGCTGCGAACGCGTCCCTGGCCTCGTGCAGCGTTCGGGGGACGTGGCGTTTGTCCGACTCGTAAGCGTTGCCTTCGAGCGGCGGCTCGAGCTCGATCGAGTTCCGGATGCCGTGCAAGCCCCCAGCGAGCATGCCGGCCAGACCGAGATAGGGGTTCATGTCCCCTCCAGGCACCCGGTTCTCCACCCGTAGGCCGGCACCGCTGCCGACAACCCGAAGTGCACAACTGCGGTTGTCGTGGCCCCAAGCAATGGCGGTCGGTGCGAACGAGCCCTCGGCGAAGCGCTTGTAGGAGTTGATGTTCGGCGCGTACAGCAACGTGAAGTCGTACATCGTCGCCTGGATGCCGGCGACGAAGCGCTCGAACGTCGCGGTTGGGCCGTCACCTGAGTCGAACGAGATCGTGCCGTCCTGACCGCGCAGGCTCATATGGACGTGGCACGAGTTGCCCTCTCGTTCGTCGAACTTCGCCATGAACGTGATCGCCTTGCCGTGCTGAGTGGCTATCTCCTTAGCACCAGTCTTGTAGACCGAGTGTTGGTCGGCCGTCCGGATCACCTGGTCGAACTTGAAGGCGATCTCGTGCTGACCGAGGTTGCACTCGCCCTTCGCGGACTCCGGCTTGAGGCCGGCGGCATACATCTGGTTGCGGATGGCGCGCAGCAACGGCTCGATCCGGCTGGTCCCGAGCAACGAGTAGTCAACGTTGTACTGGTTGCTCGGTGTCAGATCGCGGTAGCTCTTGGCCCACGCGTCCTCGTAGGTGTTGTTGTAGACGTTGAACTCAAGCTCCGTGCCGGCGAAGGCCTCGAAGCCGAGCTCGGCGGCGGCAGCTACCTGTGACTTCAGAATGGTCCGGGGTGACTGGACGACCGGCGAGCGGTCGTCGTCCAACCAGGCGAGGTCGCACTGAACCATCACGGTGCCGGGCAACCAGGGCGTGAGGCGCATCGTGCCCAGGTCGAGCTGGAACTCCATGTCGCCGTAGCCCTGTGACCACGAGCTGATCTGGTAACCGTCGACGGTATTCATATCGACATCGACCGCAAGCAGATAGTTGCAGCCCTCCGTACCGTGCTCGAGGACCGTGTCGAGGAAGAAGTTGGCGTGCAGCCGTTTCCCCTGGAGGCGACCCTGCATGTCCGTGAACGCGACGACGACGGTGTCGATCTCGCCGCTTTCGACTAAGGCGCGAAGGTCGTCAACCGGCAAGGGAAACGCAGGGGACGGCATGGGCAGAGGACTCACTTCCAGTCGGCCGGCGCTCGACTGAATGAGTCTAGACCTGACTGAGAACCTGGCACTAGCATCACTAGCGGTCTCCCCGAGGGGCCCAGGGCAGGAGGCGTCGATGGGCACAGCGCAACTGCCGCCCGATCTCGATACGCGCCTCGACCAACTGCGCTCGCTCAGTCCGGGACCTCGCCAAGTCACCGTGCTCGACGGCGGACTCACCAACGTCAACGTCCGGGTGCGAACAGCCGACCAGGACGTCGTCGTGCGCATCTCCAGTCCTCACTCGACGGGACTGGCGATCGACCGCGAGGCGGAGTACCGCAACTCACAAGCGGCGGCCGCTTCCGGAGCATCGCCTTGCGTTGTGGAGTTCCTTTCCGGGCAGCACCTCCTCGTCGTCGAGTACATCGAAGGCACGACGCTGACGCCGGCCGACGTGCGCGACAGCGAATATCTGCCGAGGATCGCGGAAGTGTGCCGCCTGCTCCACGGCGGGCCTCGTTTCGTGAGCTACTTCAACATGTTCGATATCCAGCGCACCTACGTAAAGACCGTCATGGACAACGGGTATCGACTGCCGGCGGGTTATCTCGAGTTCGAGCCACAGGTCGCCCAGATCGAGCAGGCGCTCGCCGTGGTCGACGTGCCGACGGTGCCGTGCAACAACGACCTGCTGGCCGCAAACTTCATCGACGACGGCGAGCGGCTCTGGATCATCGATTTCGAGTACGCCGGCAACAACGACCCGTGCTTCGAGTTGGGCAACATCTGGAGCGAGTCCAACCTCGCTCCCGACCAGCTCGACGAGCTCGTATGGCTCTACTTCGGGCGAACCTGGCAGAGCATGACCGCCCGCGCACGCCTGCTCGGCCTCATGTCGAAGTACGGCTGGACGTTGTGGGCGTCGATCCAACACGGCACCAGCGACTTGGACTTCGACTTCTGGGAGTGGGGGCTCGAGAAGTACGACCGCGCGGTGGAGGAGTTCGAGAGCCCGGAGTTCGTCGCCTGGCTCACGGCCGCCGCGACCCCTACCCCCCTAGCCACGCCGTGACGAACCTCCACGTATCAACGCACCGCCCGCCCCGCGCCGCGGGGAAACCGGCCCCTGTCCACGACGCCCCCTCTCTCCTACGGAGGACTCGATGTCCCAGACGCAACTGAACGAAGACGAGCGCAGGCTCGCCGAACTCGGCTACAGCCAAGAGCTGTCGCGCAGCTGGTCCGGCTTCTCAAACTTCGCGATCTCGTTTTCGATCATCTCGATCTTGGCGGGCTGCTTCACGACATTCTTCGTCGCCTGGAACAACGGCGGTCCGGTCGCCATCTCGTGGGGTTGGCCAGTCATCTCGGCCTTCATCCTGCTCATCGGGTTTTGTATGTCCGAATTAGTGTCGGCATACCCCACCTCGGGCGGCATCTACTGGTGGGCGTCCAAGCTGGGCGGGCCGAAGGCCGGCTACTACACGGGCTGGCTCAACCTCATCGGGCTGCTCGCGATCGTCGCCTCGGTCGCGTACGGCTGTGCGACGTTCTTCGACTTCGCATTCAGCCGTATCAGCACGTCGTGGGCCAACGGCTACTCGCTTCAGCGGGTGTTCTGGATGTTCCTCGTGATCTTGGTGATCATTTCGCTCCTGAACATCTTTTCCAGCCATCTGCTCGCCATCATCAACAACATCTCCGTGTGGTGGCACGTGGTCGGCGCGGCCGCTGTGGTCCTGATCTTGTGGCTTGTCCCGGATCACCACTTCGCGACCTCAGAAGTCTTCGGCGGGACGGTCAACAACACTGGTGGGCTGTTCGGCGGCGAGTCGAGCGGTCTCGGATTTCTGTTCTACGTCCTGCCCCTCGGCTTCCTGTTGACGCAGTACACCATCACCGGCTACGACGCCTCAGCCCACTTGTCGGAGGAGACCCAAGGTGCCGCGACCGGAGCGGCACGGGGCATCTGGCAGTCGATCTTCTACTCCGCGGTCGGCGGCTACATCTTGTTGCTGTCCTTCGTGTACGCCGTGCAGAACAAGGACGCCGTCACCGCGGGAGGTGGCGGAGTTCAGGTCATCTTCGACCAAGCTCTCGGGAACAACTGGGGCTTCCTCGTGCTCATGATCGCTTCGCTCGGACAATTGTTCTGTGCCACCGCGTGCATGACATCGTGCACCCGGATGCTCTTCGCGTTCAGCCGTGACGGCGCGCTTCCGGCGTCCAAGACGTGGGCGACGCTGAACGCCAAGCGGGTCCCCGTCAACGCGGTGTACCTGACCGCGGTGGTGTCTGCGATCCTCACCGCACCTGCTTTGATCCAGTTCAACATCGGTACCGCCAAGGCGCCGATCTATGTCGGCCTCGCTTTCTCAGCCGTGGTGTCGATCGGTGTCATCGGGCTCTACCTGGCGTTCGCGATCCCGATCTACCTGCGGTGGCGGATGGGTGACGCTTTCCAGCAAGGGAGCTGGAACCTGGGTACCAAGTGGAAGTGGATGGCTCCGCTCGCGGTCGGGGAGATCGCCATCACGACGGTGTATTTCGTGTTGCCCACGTCACAGCTCGGTGTGCCGTTCACCGACGGCTTCGACTGGAAGTTTGTCAACTACACCGGCCTCGTCACCGGGGCGGCCCTGATCCTGCTCTGGGTGTACTGGCACCTCTCGGTGAAGCACTGGTTCACCGGCCCCAAGCACACGATCGACCCGAACGTCGTCGAAGTGTTCGACTCGTGAGCGGAAGCGGCTAACGCCAGGACGGCTCCCGTCGATGGCCGACCACACGACGTGGACCGGTGCACTGGCGCAAGCGGCCGACCTGGCGGCTTCACCCGGAGCACCAGCTCACGTGCAGATCGAGCAGTGGCTGATGTCGTTGATCGACGGCCACACGCTGGCCGACGGCGACAAGTTGCCGAAGGAGCAGGACCTGGCAGCGTCGTTGGGGGTCAGCCGGATGACCCTTCGCCAGTCGCTCGGGTCGTTGGAGGCCAGGGGCGTGCTCGAACGGGTCCCCGGTCGCCGCGGCGGCACCTTCATCCGGTCGCCCCGCATCGAGTGTGACATCACGGGACTTGCCGGGTTCACCGAGCAGCTGCGTCAAGGTCAGCTGCGGGCAACCGCTCGGATCGTGAGCTGCCTCGTCGTACCAGCGTCGCAACCGACGGCAAGAGCACTGGAGCTGCGCCCCGGAACCGATGTGTATGAAGTAGTTCGAGTGCGGATGGCTCGGCGGCAACCCTTGGCGCTGGAGCGGTCGTACTTGCCCGCCGAGCTGTTCCCCGGCTTGCTGTCGAAGCGCTTGACCGGGTCGTTGTACACGCGAATGCACCGCGAGTACGGTCTGGCCCCGCAAACCGCCACGGAGTTCCTGGA
The DNA here is from genome assembly GCA_038198965.1 of Propionibacteriales bacterium. GTDB lineage: Bacteria > Actinomycetota > Actinomycetes > Propionibacteriales > Nocardioidaceae > JAUJOE01. The sequence continues at coordinate 9,592 of JBBPZH010000097.1, read as the reverse complement.
GCCATACATCGCCACTAGGTACGAGGCTGAGTTGTTGGGGGTGAGCGTGGGTTCGGCGCTGCTGCTGATCGAGAGGACCGCGCGTACGACGTCGGGGCAGCCCGTCGAGCACGCTCACGACCTGTTTCGGCCTGACAAGATCCGCATCTCCGTGCGCACCTTCGCCAGCGGTCACCTCTCCAACAGAGACCGGACTTGAGTCACCCTGGCGGGCACCTTCGTCCCGAACAGATTCACGTCCAGGCGCGTGCCGGGTTGCGCCAACTCGGTCGGCAGATAGCCGTACGCCAACGACTGTTGGCTGGTGTAGCCGAACCCTCCCGATGTGACTCTTCCGACGACCTCGCCGGAGGCCATCAACGGCTCCGACCCCAGCACCACTTCGCGAGGATCATCGAGAACGAGCAGGCTGAGCTGGCGCGAAATGCCGGCCTCCTTGACCGCCGCGAGTGCGGCATCGCCGACGAAACCGCCCGGCTTGTCGAGCCGCACGCAAAATCCCAGTCCCGCCTCATACGGGTTGGTCTCCGGAGTGATGTCTGCGCTCCAAACCCGGTATCCCTTCTCCAGTCGCAGACTCTCCAGCGCGCGATAGCCGCACGGCAGCAGCCCATGCTCAGTGCCCGCGGCCATCACGTGCTCCCAGAGCGCTCCACCGAACTCGGTGCTTGTGTACAGCTCCCAACCCGCTTCACCAGTGAAGGTGACCCGCAGCGCCCGTACGGGGACGTCGCCCACGGTGATCCGTTGTGAAGTCATGAAGGGGAACGACGTCTCGGACACGTCGGCGGGCGTCACCGTGGCCAAGATCGCGTAGGCGTTGGGACCCCAAAGCGCAAAGCATGCATAGCCGCCGGTGACATCCTGCAGCCTTACGTCGACGTCTTCGGCCACTGCTTGCCTTCTGAGCCGAGCCAGGTCACGGATGCCGTACGCAGTGCCGGTGATGACCCAGAAACGATCCTCTTCGAGCCGGGTCACGGTGCAGTCGGACTCGATACCGCCGCGGAAGTTCAGCATCTGCGTGTACGTGACCTCGCCGACGCTCCGCGCCACCTGGTTGTCACACACTCGTTCGAGGAAGGTCGCGGCATCACGGCCAGTGACTTCGATCTTGGCGAACGACGTCTCGTCGAACAGCCCCGCCGTGGTACGCGTGGCGCGGTGCTCAGCCGCCGTAGCTGCCGACCAGTCGCGGCCCGCCCAACCGTGGGGTCGCAGCCCTTCGTCTGACGCGCACGCGTGTGGCGCGTAGTAGTTCACTCGCTCCCAGCCGGACTTCTCGCCGAAGACCGCCCCGTGCTCGCGATGCCAGGCATAGACAGGCGAGGTGCGCAGCGGACGGCCGGCGGTGCGCTCCAGCTGGGGATAGCTGATGTCGTAGTACGTCTGGTAGCTCTCCAGCGTGCGCGCCAAGGTGTACGACGGTGATGCGTACGCCGCCCCGAAGCGACCGATGTCCATGTGCGACACGTCGAACTCCGGCTCGCCTCCGACGATCCACTCGGCCAGCACCTTGCCGATGCCGCCCGCGCCGGCGATCCCGTGTGCACAGAAGCCAGCGGCCACGAAGAACCCCATGACGGACGTCTGCCCCAGGCAGAACTCGTTATCAGGCGTGAAGGCCTCCGGGCCGTTGATCATCGCCCGGATACCGACGTCGGCCATCGCTGGCACCCGGACGGCTGCGTTCTCGGCGATCTCCTCGAAACGGTCCCATGCCTCCGGCAGTAGCCGTCCGTTGCAATCCGCCGGAATGGCGTCGAACGACGTTGGCGTGGCAGTCCACGCAGCTGGATTGCGTTCGTAGCCGCCCATGACCAGACCCGCGACCTCCTGGCGGTAGTAGATGAGCAGGTCAGGGTCACGCAGCGAGGGAAGTTGGGTCGTGCCGTCGACTCGGCCCTCGATCGCGGCGAGGGCTTCGGTCACGACGTACTGGTGCGACATCGGCACGACCGGCACCCGCACGCCCACCATCCGAGCCACCTCGGCGGCAAGAATGCCCGCGGCGTTGACGACGACCTCACACTCGATGTCACCGCGGTCCGTGCGGACACGTGACACTCGCTTCAAGCCGTGACCGGCGTCGGCGGTGTCGATCGAGGTCACTCGCGTATGCGTGCTGAGTTTCACGCCGGCTGCTCGTGCGCCAGCCGCCAACGCCATGCAGAGCTGCGACGGATCGACCTGACCATCGGACTCCAAGTAGCACGCGCCGACAACCCCGTCACAGGACATCACAGGAAACAGCTCCTGCGCCTGCGCTGCGGAGATCTCGTGGAGCGGCAGCCCGTACGTCTGCGCCCAGCTGATCTGACGGCGGATCTCCTGGAGCCGCTCGGTCGACGAGGCGAGCTTGATCCCGCCGCTCGCGATCCAGCCGGGCGGGTGCTCGGTCTGCTGCAACCGCCGGTACAGCTCGACTGAGTACCTGTTCATCCGGGTCAGCGTCGGGTCGGCACGAAGCTGTCCGACCAGACCGGCCGAGTGAAAGGTCGAGCCGCTCGTGAGCTCGGCTCTTTCGACCAGTACGACATCGGTCTCGCCGAGTTCCGCGAGGTGGTAGGAGATGCTGGCGCCTCCGACTCCGCCACCAATGATCACCACACGGGCTGTCCCTGGGACGGCGAGCGTTGACGGATCGACCGCCGCCGCAACATTTGCTCGGGCATCGCCCACGCCGCTAAGCGTAAGCAGCGACTCTGAAACGGTCTAGACCGGAACTCAGGCTGGCATAGCCGCGGGGTCGGCCGGCAGGTCTTCCTTCTTTGCCTGGATGACAAAGGCCGCTACCAGCAATGCGGCACTCAGCAGCACGGCTCCCCAGAAGAAGGACACGTGGTAGCCGTGCACGAAAGCAAGTCCGGTGACCTGCTGAGCGTCAGCCGGGTTTTTCAGGTGGTCACCGATGTAGTTGGTCACCGCCCCCGCGTACAACGTGTTGAGGAGCGCAAGGCCAAGCGAGCCGCCCACTTGTTGGGCGGTGTTGAGGACGGCGCTCGCCACGCCGGCGTCGTGGTCACCCACTCCTGACAGGGCGGTGCTCGAAGCGGGGATAAAGACGCCCGCCAGCCCGATGCTCATGAGCAAGAGCGAGGGCAACACGTGCGTCCAGTAGGAGGTGTCAGGGCTGACGCGGATGAGCAGGAGCATCCCTACAACAGCCATCACCAGCCCCACGAGTATGAGCGGTTTGGGCCCGACTCGCGGCAATAGCTGCGCGACAACTCCCGCCGCGAGGATGATGCCGGCGCTGAACGGCAGAAACGCGAAGCCGGCTCGCAGCGGGCTGTAGCCCAAGGTGATCTGGAAGTAGTACGTAAGGAAGAGGAACATGGCGAACAGCCCTGCACCGACCAGCAGGAACGTCAGGTAGGAGCCGCCGCGGTTGCGGTCCAAGATGATGCGCAGGGGCAGCAGCGGGTTCTTGGTTCGCAGTTCCCACACGAGGAACGCAACGAGCAGCACGACTGCGGCGATGAGGAAGAACAGGGTGATCGGCGCGGTCCATCCTTGCACCGCCGTGCTGTTGCCGGGATTCTTGAGCTTCGCCGCCTCGGTGAACCCATAGACGAGCGAGACCAGGCCAAGGGTCGCGAGCACCGCCCCGGGGATGTCGTAGCGCGTGTCGCCATGAGCCTTGCTTTCCTTGACGACCAGTAGAGCGGCGAGCGCCGTCGCGAGCGCGATTGGTACGTTCACGCCCAGGCACCAGCGCCAGGATGCGTACTCGGTGAGCACGCCTCCGACGATGAGGCCGATGGCTGCCCCGCCACCGCTGAGGGCGCCGAAGACGCCGAACGCCTGAGCCCGCTCCTTCGGCACAGTGAACATCACCGTGATCAGCGAGAGAGCCGCCGGCGCGAGCATCGCAGCGAACGCACCCTGCAGACCGCGGGCGGCGAACAGTAGCCCGGCGCTCGAAGCAATACCGCCGAGCGCCGACGCACCCGCGAAACCCAGCAGGCCGATGACGAAGGTGCGTTTGCGGCCCACGTAGTCAGCGATCCGCCCCCCGAGCAGCAAGAGGCCGCCGAACGCCAGCGTGTACGCCGTGATGACCCACTGCCTGTCGGCATCGCTGATGCCGAGATCTGCCTGGGCGGATGGCAACGCGACATTCACGATCGACGCATCAAGGATGATCATCAGCTGCGCGACAGCGATGATGCCGAGCGCAAGCCACCGCCGCGGGTCGAGCCCCTCCGCTGGCGCGGCAGCGTCATCACTGATGACGTTTGTGGGCTCGGCGAGATCGGACACGCGGCACTCCTCGATGGTCGTTGCCTGACTTGTGACGACAAGACGTTACCGGCGGCGGGCATTCCCTCTTCGCCTGAAAACTCTGCATCGCGGGCGGACGAGGACGACGTCGCTACCCCGGTCTGGCTTTGAAGCGAGTGTGCCTGGTCGGTCGACGGCTCGGGTCGATACGGTTCGGCGGATGACTCCGGGGACGCCGTCCGCTGCCATGAAGATGCTCCATTCGCTGTCGTGAGCGAGATGGTGATGGAACGAGCAGAGCAGACAACCGTTGTTCAGTGTGGTGGCGCCGCCAGCAGACCAGGGGGTGATGTGGTGGGCTTCGCACCAGGCGGGCGGGCGGTCGCAGCCGGGCCAGATGCAGCCCTTGTCCCGGGCGGCGAGGGCCAGGCGTTGGTGCCGATCGAACAAGCGTTGAGTCCGGCCCAGATCCAAGACCTGTGAGGCACCTCCCAAGATCAGGGGCAGGAGTCCGGTGTTGCACGCCAGCCGCCGGACTTGAGACGCCGACATGGTGTGGCCGGTGTCCAGTTGGGCTTCCCCGACTCCGGTGGCGAGCTTTTCGTGATCGATCGTGACCACGATGGCTGCGTTTGCCACACCGTGTTGCGGCAGCTCAGTGGTCGGGAGGTGCTCGATGAGTTCGGCGAACGCCCGCCCGAGTCGCTGCGGGTAAGTCAACGGTGCCCCGGTGTCGGTGTCGCACCAATCCCCGTCGACACAGACCACCGATCGGGCACTGGGACTGGCAGTCACTCGCTGGGACACTCCGGAGGGGCTGGCGTCGACGCTGCGCGGGGCAGAGCTCGACCCAGTGGGATTGCGACGCGGTGCGGCCATTGCTTGGAGGGCCTTGCTGAGCATGGCGTATTGAGCATTGGGCAGCCGGCCGCTGAATCGGGCGATCCCATCGAGGCCAGCTCGGCCACGGAACATGGTGGCCTGCCAGGCACGGGCCTCCTCGGCTTCGAGCCAAGCCGACAACACCGCGTCGGCAGCGTCCGGATCGAGCAGATTGCGCCGCTTCGACGGTGTCGGTCTCGACCGACGCCGATAACATGCGAACTGCGCCATCGATCACCACGGCTTGCTCCCCGCAGATCTGACCGTCAGCCCACGCTCGACGTGTCGTCTCGGTCCGGGCATTCATTGCGCGAGCTTGGGCCGTGATACCACCGGCTTGACTGGGCGACATACGGTGCGAGGCTTGCAGGTATGCGCGCGTTGACGAGGCGCCCAGACTGCGGGGCAGATCACGGTCGTCGATCTCCTTGACGAACCGAGCGACCAGCTCCTCGAAGGCTGCCCGTACCTGTAGGGCGTCGCTCAACCGGTGAAGCAACGTCGTGTCATCGATGGCGAAGGCAGGCACGTCGACAACCCGTCCCACCTGGTCTTTGACCGCCGCCAGCACATCTGCGAAGACATCCCTTCCAGGGAGTGCTGGGCTGCGGGGCGGATCCATCGTCGAAGTCGACATACCAACCACCCTAGAGCCCACCACTGACTATTTTCGAACATGTGCTCGACGATGTGGGTAAGTGATGAAGCCCCATCCAATGCCAGTCCGACGCCTTCATCGGAAGCCCCAGCCTCAAGCGGTCGAACGGTTACCAGCATCCGTGCATGCTGTCCGAACATCGTGGGGTGTGCAATGGCGCGCGCGCTTCCTTGCCGCCGCACAACACCTGACGAAGTACCGAACCAGCCTCTGCGTCGGCAGCTCGCGCCCTCGCATCCTGCAGTCATCCTCGCGGGCGACTGCAGCCGCTGACCAGCCGATCAGTACGGCGGCGCGCAACAGATAGTCTCCCGGCTATGACAGACGGCGCCCAACCTCAACGCCGGGAGGGCGGAACGATCGCTTTGTCAGCAGTCAACCGGATAGCTGACGCGTTCGTGGAGGACTACGTCGCGCTCGACCCGCTGGTCGCGACGTACGTCGGCATCACCGGCCACGACTCGGAGCTTCCCGACCTGTCGCCCGCAGGCTTCATGGCCCGCCGTGACCTCGCGCAACGGGCGCTGACCGCCATGCAAGGCACCGAAGCGACCGACGACCAGTCACAGGCGGCCAAGGATGCCTTCGTCGAACGACTGACCGTCAGCCTCGACCAGTACGACGCGGGCACCCCGCAATCCCAGGTCAACGTCATTGCCAGCGAGCTGCACAACCTGCGCGGCGTCCTCGACCTCATGGACACGGGTTCCGCGGCAGCGTGGGAGCTGGTGGGCGCGCGGCTGAGCGCCATGCCGCAAGCACTCGACGGTTACCGCGAGACGCTGCTCACGAGCGCCGACGAGGGACACGTCTCGGCGAAGCGCCAATACGCTGCCATGGCGGCTCAAGTGCGCGCCTGGACGGGGCAAGAGGGAGATGCAGGCAACTTCTTCTCCACGCTTGTAGCCGGTGCGGAGGTGCCTGAGTCGCAGGCTGCGGAGCTGCAGCGCGGCGCCGAAACTGCAAGCCGTGCATTCGCCGACTTCGGCAGCTGGATGGAGCAGGACCTGTGTCCGAGGGGCCGCGACAGCGACGGCGTTGGTTGTGATCTCTACGCCATCGAGTCGCGCTTCTTCCTCGGAGCAACCGTCGACCTCGACGAGACCTACGCCTGGGGCTGGGAGGAGCTGCACCGCATCGAGCGGCAGATGGCGCAGGTCGCCGACGAGATCGAGTCAGGCGCCGATGTCGATGCCGCCGTGCTCGCACTCGACGCTGACCCGGAGCGGCGGATCGACGGGAAGGAGCGGTTCCGCGACTGGATGCAACGTCTTGCCGACGGCACGATCGCCGAGGTCGCCGACGTGCACTTCGACATCCCTGCGCCGGTACGCCGCATCGAGTGCCGCATCGCACCCACCACTGACGGTGGCATTTACTACACCGGCCCGAGCGAGGACTTCTCCCGGCCGGGTCGCATGTGGTGGGCGGTGCCCGACGGTGTCGACAGCTTCTCCACCTGGCGAGAGGTCACCACCGTCTACCACGAGGGTGTGCCAGGGCATCACTTGCAGGTGGCGCAGACGGCGTACCGGCACGACCTGCTCAACCGCTGGCAGCGGACGCTGTGCTGGGTGTCGGGCCACGGTGAGGGGTGGGCGCTGTACGCCGAGAGGCTGATGGATGACCTCGGCTACCTCGACGACCCCGGCAACAGGCTCGGCATGCTCGACGGCCAAGCGATGCGTGCGGCCCGGGTGATCGTCGACATCGGTATCCACCTGGGTCTGCGAATTCCTCGCGATGATCCGTTCGGCTTCCATGCCGGAGAGATGTGGTCGGCCGAGCTCGTCTTGGAGTTCATGCGCCAGCACTGCCGGCTCGACGACGCGCTGATCCGGTTCGAGGTCAACCGCTACCTCGGGTGGCCTGCCCAGGCGCCGTCGTACAAGGTGGGCGAGCGCATCTGGCTGCAGGCCCGCGACGAGGTCAAGCAGCGCAAGGGGGCGGATTTCGACCTCAAGGAGTTCCACCGGGCAGCACTCGACTTGGGTTCGATGGGGCTAGATCCGCTTCGCCTCGCGCTGTCTCGCCTCTGACGGCCCTTGACCGCCACTGCCTACGGACGTCGTGACCACCCATGAGAGTCGTCTTGGCGTCCGCCTCCCCCATCCGGCTACAGATCCTGCGCGGAGCCGGATTGCGACCCGAGGTCGTGGTCTCGGGTGTGGACGAGTCGGCGCACTCAGCTCAAGACCCCGAGGCACTGGTGACGTCACTGGCAGAGGCAAAAGCGCGCGCAGTCGCGGGCCAACCCGCAGCCGTTGGCTCACTGGTGATCGGTTGCGACTCCATGCTGGTTTTCGGTGGTGTGACGCTGGGCAAGCCAGGCACCGCGGCGAGAGCGACACAACGGTGGCGGCAGATGCGCGGGCAATCCGGGGTCCTCGTGACCGGGCACTGCCTCATCGACGTCGATCAGGGCCGCGAGGTCAGCGCTGCGGCGCGCACCACAGTTCATTTCGCCGACCTCTCCGACGCCGAGATCGACGCGTACGTCGAGACCGGAGAGCCGCTGCAGGTGGCTGGGGCGTTCACGATCGAGGGGTACGGCGGCGCCTTCGTCACATCGATCGAAGGCGACCACTCCAACGTTTTGGGCATCTCCTTGCCGTTGCTGCGCACGATGGTGACCGAGCTGGGGTACCAGTGGACGGACCTGTGGAGCCGCTGAAAGGACTGGGAGCATGGCTGCCGTGACCGATCTGCCTCGTGATCCGCGCGGCTCAACTGGGATCCAGAAGGCCATTGCGGCAGCGGACGCAGCTGCCGGGACGTCCCGCGTGCAGATCCGGGAGCTGACCACGCTCGAGGAGCTGGCTGCTGTGTCTCAGCTGTACGACGCCGTCTGGCGTCCCGAGCCGCACAATCCGCCGGTGACGACGGAATGGTTGCGCGCCCTGACGAAAGCCGGCAACTACGTCGCGGGGGCGTACACCGGCGACCAGCTGGCAGCAGCGGGCGTGGCTTTCTTTGGCCCACCGGCCGACCGGGCAATGCACAGTCACATTGCGGCAGTCGCCGATCACGTGCGCGGCCGCCGCGTCGGCTTCGCGCTCAAAGTGCACCAGAGGGCTTGGGCGATGCTTCGTGGCGTTTCGACGGTCGCTTGGACGTTCGACCCACTTGTCCGCCGCAACGCCTACTTCAATATCGCCAAGTTGGCGGCGTCACCGCAGGAGTACCTGCCGAACTTCTACGGGGCGATGCATGACGCGATCAACGCCGGTGGTGCCACTGATCGTCTCTTGGTGAACTGGCGCCTAGACAGTGCGCGGGTGAGTGCCGCATGCCGTGGGACGGCGGCAGCTGTCGACGTCGACGACCTGCGAGCAGCCGGCGCGGTCGAAGCGTTGGGGATCTCTGAGTCTGACGAACCGGTGCCTGGTGCCAGTGACGCCGACAGATTGCTGGTGGCGGTCCCTGCTGACATCGAGTCGCTGCGGTTGCGCAGCCCGGGGCTTGCCAACGGGTGGCGAGCCGCCGTCGGAGATGTGCTCGGTGGCCTGATGCGCGACGGCGCCACTGTCACCGGCTTCGATCGAGCCGGTTGGTACATCGTCGACCGGACCACTACCGAGCGGCCCGCGTGACCTCTGCGAATGGATCCGACGGTCACGTCGCTATGGCGACCCCAGCGCAGGTTCTTGCCTGAGCTAGCGCACTGACGGAGACGACAAATGCACCGGGAAAAGCGAACCCGTGAGCTACTCGACGGGCAGCCCGAGGCCGCGAGCGATGAGCAGGCGCTGCACCTCCGACGTACCCTCGCCGATCTCGAGCACCTTGGCGTCGCGGTAGAAGCGTGCGACCGGATACTCCTCC
>JBBPZH010000096.1:0-32701 GCA_038198965.1 Propionibacteriales bacterium | reverse complement strand
CTATGCGAAGCGTGCAACTACGCCCGCGAAAACCCCGGCTGGCGAACCGTCCGCCACCCCAACCGAGTCACCGACACCACCACCCCCACCGGTCACACCCACCGCAGCCACCCACCACCACCCATCGGACACGCCTCACCAATCCAGCCACACCCCATCGTCCAACCACCCCCGGCCGACCCGCCCAACCTCCTAGCCACCGCCTGACCGGGGAATCATCAGCGCTTGCGCCGCCGTCTAACGGCTTGCTGCCATGCTCTTGACCACTCAAGATCGAGTCGTCGCAAACAGCAGCCGAAAGGACAACCATGAGCGTTCGCTGGTACACCGTCGTGGTCGACTGCAACAACGTCCGGGCACAGGCAGCCTGGTGGGCTGAGGTGCTGGACTGGCGGACGGTGTACGAGGCACCCGACGAGGTGGTGATCGTACCGACGCACGCGATCGACCAGAGTCGCGAGATGGCGGTCGAAGAGCGCGGCCCCGGCTTGGTGTTCGTGCCGGTGCCCGAGGGCAAGCAGGTCAAGAATCGGCTCCATATCGACCTTGCGCCTCGAGCCGGAGACGACCACGCTGAAGAGGTAGCGCGGCTCGAGCGACTCGGTGCCACTCGGGTCGACGTCGGCCAAGTGGATGCCCCGTGGGTTGTGCTCGCCGACCCCGAGGGCAACGAATTTTGCGTTTTGACCCCGCGCGACTGACCCGCGGCCGCTGGCGGCTTCTCAGATGGGCAGCCGTTGATAGCGACCCCGGCGGTGCATCAGCGGCGCCCGCTCCTCGAAGATCTCGACGTGTTCAATAACGGTGTCGATCAGCAGCGACCAACCCACCGTTCTTGGTTTCGGTTCAGCCACTCGTACGCCGGCCCAGGCGCTCACGCCCTGCAGGATTGGGCCCCATGGCGACTGCCGCCACTCGCCGAGGCGGAACGCTCCACCCGGCGCCGGTGCCAGTCCAGCGAACGCCTCGGCGAGGTTGCGGTGCTCCCACTGCAGCAGCTGCACGACCGCGGTCTGCGCGACACCCAACCGTTCGGCCAGATCGGCATCCGGGTCGAGCAACCCGAGCAGGTGCGGGGGCTCTCCGGCGGCGACCAGCATCGAGGACACCGGCAGGCCGGCCCGAGCCGCGGGCGCGCCAGTTTCGTCACCTGCCGTCCACAGGGACACGGCGCCGCCGAGGCGGCCCCGGAACCGGCGTACGGGGTCCCGCTGCGACTCCGGTGGCTCGAACGGATGACCGGTGTGAATGGTCACCGAGCGAGCTTCGGCAGCACCTCGCGACCGAAAACCTCCATCCACTCCTCCTGGTTACGGCCGACGTTGTGCACGTAGACGTGGGTGACACCGACGTCGAGGAACCCCTGGATAGCAGCGCGGTGCAGGTCGGGGTCCGAGCTGATCACCATGCGGCCTGCGAAGTCCTCCGGGCGCACCAGCTCCGCCATGGCCGCGAAATCGTGCGGTGACCGGATGTCCTGCTTGCCGAACTTCATGCCGCCGTTCGGCCACTCGGTCATCGCGTTGGCGAGCGCCTCTTCGTCGGTGGCCGCCCACGAGAGGTGGAGTTGCAGCAGTTTGTGGGCGCCGTCTGGGTCCTTGCCAGCCGAGCGTGCCCCCTCGTCGAACTTGGCGAGAACGCTGGCCACCTTATCCGGAGTTGCCCCCGGTGTGATGATGCCGTCACATCTGGCGCCGGTCTTCTTCGCGGTGATTGGCCCCGCAGTGGCTACCAGAATCGGAGGCGGAGTCTCCGGCATCGTCCACAGCCGGGTGGAGTGCAACCGGAAGAAGTCACCCGAGTGCTTCACGTCCTTGCCGGTGAACAGCTTCCGGATGATCTCGATGGCCTCGAACAGCATCGTGATTCGCTGAGGCGCCTCAGGCCAGTACGTCCCCACGATGTGTTCGTTGAGGGCCTCTCCCGACCCCAGACCGAGCCAGGTGCGACCGGGGTACAGTGCCTCGAGCGTCGCTGCGGCCTGCGCAACAGTGGCCGGATGGTTTCGAAACGTCGGGCATGTGACACCTGGCCCGAGATCGCCTGCTGTCCGTTCACCCAACGCGCTCAAGACGTTCCACACGTACGCCGCCTGTCCTTGCTGGGGCACCCAGGGCTGGAAATGGTCGGCGGCCATGACGCCGCGAAAACCGTGCCGCTCAGCCGCTTCGCAGAGCTCGACCACTTGCCGAGGCGGGAACTGCTCCAGCGCGGCGGCGTACCCGATGCTCGCCTCACCCATGGACGCTCCCTGCTGACCATCGCCTCAATACGTCATGCCTCCCGATGACGGCGGCGGTGATCGGGTCTCCCCTGAGCGTAGCCAGGCGATACACGTAGCGATGTTTCCGGTCGCCCTGTGCAGCGGATGGCAGCCTTTCCGCGTCTAGGTTGACGAAACAACCCTGCGCAGGAAGGCACAGCTGGTGCGGAACACCGCAGGCGACTTCGACGGCTTTGCCGAGTCGACCGCGCCCGCGTTGTTCAACCTCGCCTACTTGCTCACCGGCCACCGGCAAGGAGCAGAAGACCTCACGCAAGAGGCACTGCTCAACATCTACCGGCACTGGCCACGCATCGCAGCGGCAGACCACCCGACGGCGTATGCCAAGCGAGTGCTGACCAACTGCCTCCTCAGCTCCCGCCGTAAGCGGCGCGTTCACGAGGTGCGCGGGCTCGACCTGCATGACGTCGAGAGGCCGGGCCAGCGCGCGGATCCGACCACCCGCGTCGACGAGCGCGAAGAGATGTGGGATGCGCTGCACCAGTTGCCAACGCGCCAGCGCGCCGTCTTGGTGCTGCGCTACTACGAAGGACTGAGCGACGGCGAGATCGCGCAGGTACTGGGCTGGCGGCCAGCCAGTGTCCGCAGCACGGCGGCTCGCGCCCTCGCGAGCCTGCGAACGGCCGAGCAGCTGTTCCCATCGAGAGCTGCCGAACGGCAACTCAGCCAACCGGTCGATGTGCGCACCGAACCCTTCAAGGAGTCACCATGACCAGCACCGAGGACAGCGTCAGAGCAGCGCTGCGGGGGCACACCGTCGATGACTACGACGCCACCGACCTGCTGCAGCGGGTGCACGAGACGATCGAATCGCCACGCGGAACAGGGCTGGCCAGCCCGCGTCCCATAGATCCTCGCTGGTTCGTACGTGCCATGGCGACCGCCGTGGTCTGCGCCTTGCTCGTTGGAGTCGGGGCGTGGTCTTTGTGGAGCCGCGGACCCGGCGGTCGCGCCGAGACCACGCCTCGCGGTGTCGGAAAGGGGGTGTCGTTGCGACCCGCCCGGGGAACCGGCCGGGCACCCACAACGCTGCCACCGCCACCCGCGGGCACTCGGTACGTCGGCTACCGGACATTGGTGCTGACCGTCCCCCGGAGCTGGTCGAGCGGGCCTTGCCAGATTGGCAACACCGGGTCGATCTCCTACCCCTTGCTATTCTCGGGCCAAGCTGCGATCAGCTGTCCGATGGTTCCCTCCAATGAGCGTGCGCCTCGGCTCAGCTTCCGCGACTCGATCGTCGGGCCACCTCAACTGCTCGGCAAGACCGTGCCCGGCGGCACGCTCGGCGGCAACCAGTTACTGCTGACTCGAGTGCAACGGCATGGCGACTACTTCCGGCAATCCCTGGCCGTGCCCGCGCAGCAGTTCTATGTCACGGTGTCCGCGAGCCGGCTCGCGGTGGTCAACCGCGTCATCGAGTCGGGACGAGTACTGCCAGCTGGTTTCGCCGTTGTGCCATACGTGGTGGGGGTCAAGTGGGGCGCCGCCGAGCGGGCATTGAGCGCCGCCCGACTTGAAGTCAGCTCGGATTCACCGTCGCCAACACGCCGACCGGGGCAGCATCGGGTGTGGTCGCAGCTGCCGCGGGCGGGTTCGATCGTGCCGGTCGGCACGTCGGTGCGCCTGCGGCTGGGATGATGGGGCACCGGCGCCAGTGCGAGCGGACACGCGCGCGCCGGGCGCCAGTGCGAGGAGGCGGGGCACACCTACGCACTCGGGCTTGCGCCTGAGATGAGCGCGCGTCGCCGGTAACCTCAAGAGCGCTATGCGCGCAGCCCCCACGACCACCACGACCGCCAACACGCGAGACGCAGTACCAGCCGAAGGTGAACGGGCCAGTCAATTCGGTGGCTCACCAGAGCCCGAGGCCGGCGGCGACACCGGGGATCGTCGCGAGCCCGGGGCTGGCGGCGAGCTCGAGGCACTGCAAAAGTTCGTGGCGCGCCATCGCCGCCTCTTCGTGTTGACCGGTGCTGGCTGCAGCACCGGCTCCGGCATCCCCGACTACCGCGACACCGAAGGCCAGTGGAAACGGCCCAAACCCATCGAGTTCCAGACGTTCATCCGCTCCGACGAAGGCCGGCCGCGCTACTGGGCGCGCAGCATGGTCGGGTGGCGCAGCTTCAGCCGCGCTGCCCCGAACGACGCCCATGTCGCGCTGGCGGCGTTGGAGCGGCGCGGACGTATCGGCTTGCTCGTCACCCAGAACGTCGACGGCCTGCACCAGGCGGCCGGCTCCCGGCGCGTCATCGACCTGCACGGCCGCCTCGACCGAGTCGTTTGCCTGAGCTGCCGCCACATCATGCGGCGGGCGGCTTGGCAGACCCGCCTCGAAAGGCTCAACCCTGGCTGGCAATCCCTCGAGGCAGCCGTCGCTCCCGACGGGGACGCCCAGCTCGACGGTCTCGACTTCTCGACGTTCGTCGTGCCACCGTGCGACCGTTGCGGCGGGTTGGTCAAACCCGATGTGGTGTTCTTCGGCGAAAGTGTCCCACCGTGGCGGCACGCCCAGGCGACCGCGGCGCTGAGTACCTCTGACGCCGTTCTCGTGGCCGGCTCGTCCCTCATGGTTCACTCCGGTTACCGGTATGCCCTCATGGCCGCTCGCCTCGGCAGACCGGTCGCGGTTGTCAACCTCGGCCGCACCCGCGCTGACCATCTGCTGACCCTGAAGATCGAGGCAGACGTGTGCACGGTGCTTCGCGTGCTCACCGAGGGCTGATTCATGACCAGCGAGCCGTCTTCTCACCCCCGCGTGGAGTACCGGCACGTCTCGCCACTGACCGCGCAGCGGGCGAACCGACGCGATTGGGATAGGGAAGCGGACAACTACCAACGCGAGCACGGCGACTTCCTCCGAGACGTCGGCTTCGTGTGGTCGCCGGAGGGCCTCGACGAAGCGCAAGCGCACCTGCTGGGCGACGTCACGGGTCGTCGCGTGCTCGAAGTCGGCTGCGGAGCCGGACAGTGCTCGCGTTGGTTGTCGGCACAGGGAGCCAGTGTCGTCGGAGTCGACCTGTCGTTCCGTCAGCTCCAGCACAGCCGCCGCATCGACTCCGAGACGGGCATCGGCGTACCCGCAGTGTGTGCGACAGCGACAGCTTTGCCGCTGGCCGACAAGTCGTTCGACCTGGCCTGCTCAGCCTTTGGCGCGCTGCCCTTCATCCTCGACATCGAAACCGCACTCACTGAGGTGCAGCGGGTGCTCCGGCCGGGCGGTCGATTCGGGTTCTCCGTCGTGCACCCGATGCGCTGGATGCTTCCCGACGACCCGAGCCAGGACGGCATGACGGTCGTCCGCTCCTACTTCGACAACAGACCGTACGTCGAGCTGAACGCCGATGACGAACCGTCGTACGTCGAACCCCACCACACGCTCGGCGGCTGGGTGGCCGCGATCACCAGTGCAGGTCTCACGATCGAGCGGTTGGTGGAGCCGGAGTGGCCCGCTGGTCACACCAGGGAATGGGGTGGCTGGGGACCGGCTCGCGGCGCGATGGTGCCGGGCACCGCCATCTTCGTGACGAGGAAAGGCCCGTGACTGACGCGCCGTAACTCAGGCGCCGTGACCGGCGCCGTGGCTCAGTGTCCCGCCTCGTGCCAGGTGCGGCCGACGCCGACCGACACGTCGAGTGGTACGGCGAGCGAGGCCGCTGACGCCATCTCAGCGCGGGCGAGCCGCTCAACAGCAGACAACTCACCGGGCGCCACCTCGAAGACGAGCTCGTCGTGCACCTGCAACACCATGCGGGAGGTGAGCCCTGCCGCATCCAGCGCTGAGTCGACGCGGAGCATCGCCACTTTGATGATGTCGGCGGCTGAGCCCTGGATGGGGGCGTTGAGCGCCATCCGCTCCGCCATCTCGCGGCGCTGGCGGTTGTCACTGGTGAGATCGGGCAGATAGCGACGGCGACCCAGCAACGTTTCGGTGAAGCCGGTACGCCGGGCCTCGTCGACGACGCCGCGCAGATAGTCGCGAACGCCACCGAACCGCTCGAAGTACTCCTCCATCAACCCCCGCGCCTCGCTCGGCTCGATCCCGAGTTGTTGGCCGAGGCCGTACGCCGACAGGCCGTAGGCCAAGCCGTAGTTCATCGCTTTGATCTTCGACCGCTGCGCCGGCGTCACGTCGGCGGAGTCGGTCTCGAACACCCGTGCCGCCATCACGGAGTGGAAGTCCTCGCCGGTGTTGAAGGCCTCGATGAGCCCCGCGTCGTCGGAGGCGTGAGCCATGATGCGCATCTCGATCTGGCTGTAGTCGGCGGTGAGCAGCACGTCGTAGCCAGAGCCGACGTGGAAAGCCTTGCGGATGCGCCGCCCGTCCTCGGTGCGGATCGGGATGTTCTGCAGGTTCGGGTCGGTCGAGCTCAGCCGTCCGGTCGCGGCGATCAGCTGGTTGAACGTGGTGTGGATGCGGCCGTCATCGGCCACCGACTTGAGCAGCCCTTCGACCGTTTGTCGCAGGCGAGTGCCATCTCGGTGGCGGAGCAGGTGCTGCAGGAAAGGATGGGAAGTCTTCTCGTACAACGCGACGAGCGCGTCGGCGTCGGTCGTGTAGCCGGTCTTGGTGCGCTTGGTCTTCGGCATCCCGAGCTCGTCGAACAGCACCGTCTGGAGCTGCTTTGGTGATCCGAGGTTGATCTGGTTGCCGATCACTGCATACGCCTCGTCAGCCGCTGATTTAACCTGTGCGGCGAACTCCGCCTCCAGCGACATCAAGTGGTCGACGTCGATGCCGACGCCCGCTTGCTCCATCCGGGTCAGCACGTACTCGAGTGGCAGCTCCACGTCCGTCAGCAGCGCGGCGCCACCCCGAGTGGCCAGCTCGGCGCCGAGCGCTTCGGCAAGGTCGACAACCGCGTGCGCTTTGACCATGCCGTCCTGCGGTGCCGCTGCGCTGTCTTGGAGGTCGAAAGTCAGCTGGTCGCTGGCTGCTCCCCCGCCCGTGCCGAGCTCACGACGTAGATAGCGCATCGTGAGGTCGGCGAGGTCATAGGACCGCTGGTCAGGATGCGACAGGTACGCCGACAGGGCCGTATCGGCGGCCAGCCCGGCGAGCGGCCAGCCGCGAGCCTGGAAGGCGAGCATCGGACCCTTAGCGTCGTGCAGAGCCTTGGGACGACCCGCATCGGCCAACCAGCCGGCCATGGCAGCGTCATCCTCAGGTGCGATGTCGACAGCGTCTACCCAGGCGGCGGCTCCACTGCAGACCGCGAGGGCAACCGCGTCGACCTGTCCCGTCCCACTCCCCCACCGGCCTTGCACCAGTACGCCGGTCAACGCGTCGCCTGCCGTGTGTTCGGCCAGCCAGGTCGCGACTTCCCCCGACCCCAGCCGGCGACCGTCGATCTCGGCTCCCGGATCCAGTTCTGGCTCCTCGACCGACAGCGTCGCGAACAGCCGGTCCCGTAGCACCCGGAACTCCAGGCCGTCGAAGATCTTGTGCACCTCGTCGCGGTCCCACGGCTGCACCGCCACGTCGGCCGGACGTAACGGCAGGTCGAGGTCGCGCACCAGCTCGTTGATCTGCCGGTTGCGGATCACCGACGCCAGATGGTCCCGCAGTGCCTCCCCTGCTTTGCCGGGGATCTCGTCGACCCGCGCGACCACCGCGTCGAGCGACCCGAACGAGGTGATCCACTTGGCGGCGGTCTTGGGTCCCACCCCAGGGACGCCGGGAAGGTTGTCGCTGCTCTCGCCGACCAGAGCCGCCACGTCGGGATAGTGGTGAGGCGGGACGCCGTAGCGACCAACCACTTCAGCTGGTGTTATGCGGGCCAGGTCGGAGACGCCTTTGCGGGGGTAGAGCACGGTGACCTGGTCGGAAACCAGCTGAAAGGCGTCGCGGTCGCCGGTGCAGATCAGCACGTCGAAGCCGTCCGCCTCAGCCTGCGTGGCCAGGGTGGCGATCACGTCGTCGGCCTCGTAGCCTGCCTTGTCGATCATCGGCACCCGCAGCGCCGTCAGCACCTCCTTGACCAGCGACACCTGGCCACCGAACTCGGTGGGGCTCGCCGACCGGTTGGCTTTGTAGTCGGCATACTGCTCAGCCCGGAAGGTCTGTCGGGACACGTCGAAGGCGACGGCCAGGTGTGTCGGTGCTTCGTCACGCAACACGTTGATGAGCATCGACGTGAAGCCATAGACCGCGTTGGTGGGCTGGCCGGTCGTGGTGGAGAAGTTCTCGACGGGGAGCGCGAAGAACGCCCGATAGGCAAGAGAGTGCCCATCGAGAAGCAGCAGCCGAGGCGCCGGCGGTGACGTGTCGGGTGACGTCTCAGCGGAGCCGTCGGTCACCGTAACCACGTCGAAACTCTAGCCGCGGGCGGCGACAAGGAGCCTCGGTGCCGAGGCCGGTCAAGCGTGCCGGTGGCGCCGCATCATGCGCCGCGCGGCGACGACGTTGGTGGTCACGGGTTTGGCGGCGACGGACGAGCTCAGTCGGGCACGCAGGCCCGTCACTGTCGAGGCGCGTACAACGGCGACCTGTCCCATGCCGAGACGCGCCAGGAACCGGTTTGAGTCGCGGGCGTTCGCCGCGACCGACGCGACGATGTGCATGGAGTCCTTTTCCTCGGCCCAGTCGGCAGCCGTCTCCAGCAGCGACCGCCCGACGCCCCGACGCCGGTGGCCGGAGAGCACGTGCAGGTAGCCCACGTGCACCGCGTCCTCGTCATGGATCGGTGAGATCGGCGAGCGCCGCAGATGTGCTACACCCACCGGTACGTTGTCGACAAGTGCCACCACCAACCGTTCGGACGGTTCGGCAGCGAGGCGGTGCACGGCCCGGCGTACCTCGTCGGGGCAGGAGACGTCGCGTTGACGACGCTCCAGCTCTGAGGTGAAGTCGGCCCAGATGGCACAGAGTGCGTCGGCGTCCTCGGGGAGAGCGTCCCTGACGGTCACGGCGACTCGGGTCATGCGTATTCCACCTCTCGCCCTCAGCTGTTCCACGCAATCAATGGCCTCGGCTCGAAGTGATTAGGCTCCGGTCCGAGGTGCAGAGCCACCATACGACGGGTCTTTCACCAGATACCAGCCCGGTCGAGTTTTCAGAAACGTTCGCGAGCTCCGAGCCGCGCCCGGTGGAAGGAGGCCCATGTTCCGCGGGTTCGGCACTGTCGTCAACGTCCTCACGGTGCTCGCCGGCTCCGCTGTCGGGGTGGTGCTCGGGCACCGGCTGCCCAGCCGAACCCGCGATGTGGTGACCGACGCCCTAGGACTCGTCACCCTGCTCGTGGCGGCGCTGTCGGCTGCCGCTGTGGGCGATGCGGCGCTGCGGACCGCGGTCGGTACGTCGGCCCCGGTGCTCATCGTTCTCGGCGCTTTGCTGGTCGGCGGCATCGCTGGGTCGCTCCTGCGGATCGAGGATCGGCTGGAGGGCGTTGGCGGTTGGTTGCAACGGCGGGCCACCCGTTCCGCCGGCACCGTGGAGCGGGCACGCTTCGTCGAGGGCTTCGTCACCGCGTCGCTTGTGTTCTGCGTCGGCCCGCTCACGATCCTCGGGTCGCTCTCGGACGGTCTCGGCAACGGGGCGGACCAGCTGATCCTCAAGGCCACGCTCGACGGGTTCGCCGCCATCGCCTTCGCGTCGTCGTTCGGCTGGGGGGTAGCCGCCTCGGCGCTCACGGTCGCCGTCGTCCAGGGCACGTTGACGGTGCTCGGCGGGACTGTCGGGCAACTGCTGCCGGCGGCGAACCTCAGCGCGTTGACCGCTACCGGAGGCCTTTTGCTGGTGGGCGTGGCCCTGCGGTTGTTGCGCATCAAGCAGCTGCCCGTCGGCGATCTGTTGCCGGCGCTTCTCGTCGCGCCGCTGCTGACCGAGCTCGTCGTCTGGGTGCGCCCCGGGACATGACCCAACAGGGAGCCGCAAAATCTCGCTATGCTCCGGGCTTGCCACAGCGGTGGCACGCCAGTGCGCCGTAGGCTGCTGACACCCGGCAGGCTTCGCTTGACCGACAGGAGGTACCGCGTGCCCCAACGCCTCGCAGGTGCCCTGCTCGTGCTCTGGACGGCGCTGCTGCTCGGTGTGGCCGCGGCACCAGCTCAAGCAGTGAGTGAAGGCCCGACGAGTCCGTCGGCTGGCGGCAACGGTGGCATCCACATCAAAGGACGTCTGTACGACACCCGTCACACCCCACCCACGCCGGTGTCCGGCGTGAAAATCACCGTGCTGGACTCATCAGGCAAGGTCGTCGGCGAAGACAAGAGCGACGCGAAAGGCGAGTTCTCGATCACGCTGCCCGGCTCCCCCATCGACGTGGTCGGGGAGACGTTCACCACGAAGATCGACACGTCAACCCTGCCACCGGGAACCGTGCTGCGAAACCCCAAACAGGTGGAGCTCACCAAGAAGATCACCATCGAGGCCGATCAGTTCGTCGCCTTCCCGATCGGACCCAACCCGAACCCCCCGGTGCCGATCGCAACGCAGGCGCTGCAGCTGCTCGTCGGCGGCATCGTGTTCTCACTGTTGCTGGCCATGGCATCGCTTGGATTGTCGATGATCTTCGGCACCACCGGGCTCACCAACTTCGCCCACGGCGAGCTGATCACGTTCGGCGCGCTGGTTGCGTACGGCGTCGATGCGCTGCCCGGCGACATCTCCATCGGAGACGCCAACGTCACCATCTTCGTCGCCGTCGTGGCGGCCGTCGTGGTCTCGGGCGCCTTCGGGTGGCTTCAGGACCGTGTGCTCTGGCGTCCGCTACGCCACCGCGGCACCGGCCTGGTCGCCATGATGATCGTCAGCATCGGGCTATCGATCTTCTTGCGGAACGTGTACCAGTACTTCGCCGGGGCCGACAACCACAACTACAGCCAGTACGCGACTCCGCAGCCCTGGTCGATCGGTCCCATCGACATCACACCGAAGGACCTCGCCGTTGCGTTGGTAGCGGCTTTGGTGCTGATCGTGGTGACGATCGCTCTGCAACGGACCAAGCTCGGCAAGGCGACTCGAGCAGTTGCTGACAACCCCGCGCTGGCGTCGTCGTCTGGAATCAACGTCGACCGGGTGATCTCAGTCGTGTGGATAGGCGGTTCCGCGCTGGCCGGCCTGTCGGGGGTGCTGCTCGGTATGACGCAGGGGTTCGACTACCAGGTGGGCTTCAAGATCTTGCTGCTGGTGTTCGCCGCGGTCACTCTCGGTGGGCTCGGCACCTTCTGGGGGGCGATGCTCGGCAGCTTCATCATCGGCATCTTCATCGAAGTGTCCACGCTCGTCATCCCCGCCGAACTGAAGTTCGTGGGCGCTCTTGCGGTGCTGATCGTCGTACTGCTGTTCCGGCCGCAGGGGCTGCTCGGCCGCGCCGAGCGGGTCGGCTGAGGAGGGAGATCCGGCATGGATTGGGGAAGTATCTTCAGCCAGGCGCTAGAGCAGGGCCTCGGACCCGCCGCGATCGTCTACTGCCTCGCGGCGATCGGTCTTAACGTGCACTTCGGCTACACCGGTCTGCTGAACTTCGGTCAAGCCGGTTTTATGGCGGTGGCGGGCTATGCATTGGCATCGGTTGTCTCGACCTGGGGACTGTCGTTCTGGCTGGGCTTGGTCGTTGGCTTGTTGCTGAGCGTCGTACTCGCGTTGCTCTTAGGCGTTCCCACGCTTCGGCTGCGCGCCGATTACCTGGCCATCGTCACCATCGCTGCGGCCGAAATCATCAGGCAGACCGTCGGATCGGTGAGCTTGCTGCAGTACTTCGGCGGCCAGGACGGACTTCAGCAGTTCAGCGGCACGTTCGAGAACCTCAACCCCTTCACCACGGCAATGGGTTTCGGGTCGGTGACCTGGCGCTCGTATGACTTCTTTTTGCTGTGCGTCGGCTGGGTCCTCGTTGCGGTGTGCTGTCTCATCGTGTTCCTGCTCATGCGCAGCCCTTGGGGCCGGGTACTCAAGGCCATCCGCGAGGACGAGGACGCCGTCCGCAGCCTCGGCAAGAACGTCTACTCCTACAAGATGCAGTCACTGGTGATCGGTGGCCTCTTCGGAGCTTTGGCCGGCTTCATGGCTGCCCTGCAGCACGCAGCGATCAATCCGTCGTTCTTTGCCACCGACACCACGTTCTTCGCCTACACGATCCTGCTCCTCGGCGGGGCAGCCCGGGTGTTCGGCCCGGTGGTGGGCGCAATCGTGTTCTGGTTCCTGATCAGCGGTCTCGACCTGTTCTTCAGCGCGGCAACAGCGGGCAATTCGCCGCTGATCCCGGTCTCGATCATGACCTCGCAGCAGGCGAGCCTGATGCGCCTGATCTTCTTGGGGCTGGCGTTGATGCTGCTCATGATCTACCGCCCCCAAGGTATCTTCGGCGACCGAAGGGAGCTTGCGCTCGATGCCCACTGAGGCTGATCTCAACCCACCTGAACACACCGGCTCGTCCGTGGCGGCTGCGACGACCGACCAGTCAGTCACCTCACGTGCGTCCCTTGCCGGCGTGGCCTGCGAACCAGGAGCCACCAAACCCGACCCCATCGTCGTCGCTGACAACATCGTGCGCCGGTTCGGCGGCCTCACGGCCGTCGACGTGGAGCACGTGGAGATCCAGCGCAATATCATCACTGCTCTGATCGGCCCCAACGGTGCCGGCAAGACCACCTTCTTCAATTTGCTTACCGGCTTCGACAAACCGGACTCAGGGAACTGGTCGTTCGCGGGCGAGAAACTGAGTGGAATGTCGGCGTACAAAGTCGCCCGTCTCGGCATGGTCCGCACTTTCCAGTTGACCAAAGTGCTCTCACGCCTGACCGTGATGGAGAACATGCGCCTGGGGGCAACCGGTCAGTCCGGCGAAAGTCTCTGGCAGGCCATGTTCGCACCGTTTTGGCGCAGCCAGGAGAAGGCGAACTCCGCACGTGCGTTGGCGTTGCTCGAGCGCTTTTCGCTCGAGCCGAAAAGGGACGACTTCGCCGGCTCACTGTCCGGTGGGCAACGCAAGCTGTTGGAGATGGCTCGCGCATTGATGGTTGAGCCGGAGCTCGTCATGCTCGATGAACCGATGGCGGGAGTCAACCCAGCTCTCAAGCAGTCGCTTCTCCAGCACGTGAAGTCGCTGCGTGAAGACGGCATGACCGTCTTGTTCGTCGAGCACGACATGGACATGGTCCGTGACATCGCCGACTGGGTCATCGTCATGGCGCAGGGTCGAATCATCGCTGAAGGTTCGCCTGATGCCGTCATGTCGGACCAGCGGGTGATTGACGCCTACCTCGGCGCCCACCACGACGCTGGACTTGAGGTTGACGACGAGCCCGCCTCGGGGAAGGTCAGCGCAGCAACGCGCACGGCAGACACCGAAAGCGGTCGCGATGGCTGAGCTCGACACGACCGCGGGACGCGAAGCTCATCTTGCAGCCGCTGACGGCGCGGTGCTGCGTGCCGACCTGCTGGTCGCCGGTTATGTGCCGGGTGTCAACATCCTCAACGGCACCGACCTGTACTGCCAGCCAGGTGAGTTGGTCGGCATCATCGGACCGAACGGGGCCGGCAAATCCACGTTGCTCAAGGCGCTCTTCGGGTTGGTCAAGGTGGGCAGCGGGACCGTGAAACTCCAGGGGGCCGACATCACCAATCAGCGGGCTGACTTGCTCGTTCGTGCAGGACTCGGATTCGTGCCGCAGACCAACAACGTATTCCCGAGTCTCACTATCCAAGAGAACCTGGAGATGGGTCTCTACCAGGCGCCCAAGCGCTTCGACGAGCGTTTCGACTTCGTTACGTCGCTGTTCCCGGCGCTAGCCGACCGCCGTAACCAGCGAGCCGGGTCACTGTCTGGCGGCGAGCGTCAGATGGTGGCGATGGGGCGGGCACTCATGATGGAGCCCTCGGTGTTGCTGCTTGACGAGCCGTCGGCGGGTCTGTCCCCAGTGATGCAGGACGAAGTGTTCGTCCAGACCCGGCGAATCAACCGGGCCGGGGTGTCCGTTGTCATGGTCGAGCAGAACGCTCGCCGTTGCCTGCAGATCTGCGACCGCGGCTACGTCCTCGACCAAGGCCGCAACGCCTACACAGCGACGGGCAAGGACCTGAGCAACGACCCCAAGGTCATCGAGCTCTACCTCGGGACGCTGGCCAAGGCCTAAGACAGGCGGAAGGCCCGGCCGAACTGGCCGGGCCTTCCGTTCGTTGCTGCCGTCAGCAGGCGATCAGATCGCGCCAGTGACGTACTTCAGGTTGTGGTAGGTGTTGTCCGGTCCGTACTGGAAGATACCGATCGTCGCCTTAGCGGGACTTCCCGTCTTGTTGAGGTCCACCGGCCCCGACACCCCGTCGTAGTCGATGTCCTTTCCCTGCTTCAGCAGCGCAACACACTGCTTGTACGCCGTGCACTTCGTGCCGCCGGCGGAGATGTCGATCAGCTTGGAGGCGATCGCCTGACCTGCGTCGCTCTTGGCTGCGGTGGCGGCCAAGGCCGACATGATCGTTGCGTCGTACGACTCCGGACCGTAGGTGAAGTCCTTGAGCTTCGGGTCGGTCTTCAACAGGCGTTGCTTGAAGCTGCCGGTCAGCTGAGCTCCTGGATACGTCGCCTTGACACCGGTGAGCGTGCCCTTGGGGAAGTCGGCGGAGTAGTCAGCGGTGTTGCCGTCGACGAAGTAGGTCTGCACGTCTTGCGGTCCAATGCCCTTGGCGATGAGCTCCGGGATGATCTTGGTCGTCTCGTTGAAGGCAATCAGCACGATGGCGTCAGGTCGAGTCGCGGCGACCTTGTTGACCTCGGCGGTGAAGTTGGTGGCGTCGGCGGAGTACAGCGTCTTCGTCGCGACCTTGCTGCCGCCCTGCTGGATTCCCTTGGCGACCTGCCCGGCGAGGGCTTCACCGTAGGAGTCCTGGCGCGCCAGGATCGCGACGTTCTGGTAGCCGTCTTGCACCACCATGTTGGCCATCACCGCACCCTGCAGAACGTCAGAGGGCGCCGTACGGAAGTAGAGCCCCTTGTCGTCGTAGGTGTCGAAGGCTGTCGAGGTGTTGGCGGGCGAGAACTGCACGACGCCAGCGCTGACGATCTTGTCGATGACGCTCAGCGAGACGCTGGAGGAGGCGGCACCGATGATGACGTCGGCGTTCTCGTTGAGCAGCTTGTCGACCGAGGCGCCGGCGAGGTCAGGCGTGCCGTCGCCGGAGTCTGCCTTTTGCTCCACGACAGGTTTGCCGAGCACTCCGCCGGCTGCGTTGATGTCCTGGACCGCCGTCGCGACACCGGCGAACTCCGGGGGGCCGAGGAAGGCAAGGTCGCCCGTCTGCGGCAGTAAAGTGCCGATGGTCAGCTGACCATTCCCGTGACCCATCGGAGCAGAGCTGCTCGACTTCATCGTGGTGCTCGGACTCGAGCCGCCGGACTTCCCCGAGTTGCCGCCGGACGAGGGCGTGCTCCCGGCGTTACTGCCGTTGTTGCTCGAAGCACACGAGGCGAGTGCCAAGGCGGCCGCTGCGGACACCGCCGCGAGTCGTGCCGCACGCATAGGCCGATTCATGGACCCTCCGTCATCAGATCGACAGCGGCGCACGAGATGTTTGCCGCGAGTTTGTTTGGGTGCAACCTAGCGTGCTGGGGCCGCTGTGGTCACGTTTACGTCGCCGTACGTGACGCGTCGTTGTCATTTCGTGACATGCAGCGTCGGCCTTGAAGCCCCTCAGCAGGCGGCGCTCGGTGACTGGCCGTTCACGCTGTTCGGTACGATTTCCCGGATCAGCCCTGGTATTCCAACGGCAGAGAAGACGGCCTCAAAATCCGTACAGTGTGGGTTCGAATCCCACCCAGGGCACAGTCCGCCCGACGCACAGTCCGCCCGACGCAGAGTTCGCCCGACGGGAACGCCTCCGTCATGGCGGGCCGGCACTGAGGAGCCACGAGGCGCCGTACGCCGCCGACGTCAACGCTGCGACAGCGAGCACCGCGGCAGCGGTCGCGGTACGACGCCGCGAAAGGTATGCAGCCAACGGGAAGACCAGAGGGAACGCCGGGAGGAGGTAGCGAAGCTTCGACCCGAAATAGCCCGATGTCGCGAACGCCAGCACCACCATGGCAACCGAAAACACGACAAGCGGCAGCGGTAGTCGCAATCGCAGGCACCCCAGCAGTAAGCCGGCCAACGTCAAGACACCCAGGCAGAGCAGCAACCCACTCCCCGGTGAACCGCCGGCCAACAACGACGAGGTCCATCGCGCGAACGCCGCCCCACCGTCCAGCCCGTTTCCCCATTGTGCGGCCACGTTGAAGTAACCGAGCGGATCGCCGGTTTGTGCGCTCACCCATCCGACGTAACCGAGCCAGCCCAAAGGGGCGACAACTGCTGCCAGCAGCGGGGAGATCGCGCTGGCAGGGACGGCAGCGCGAGCGCCACTGGCAGTCCGTTGACGAGTGGCAGCCCTTCGACGAGCGGACAAGGCCATGACGGCCGGTACGGCGACTGCTACCGCGACAGCTAGACCCACCGGACGTGCTGCGCCGGCTAGGCACGCCAACGCGCCTGCCAGCGTCCAGCGTTCGCGGAGGACGGCCAAGAGTGCCCATGCCGCCAAGGCCGTGAAGAGCGACTCGGTGTAGGCCATCCACTCCACGATGCCGACGGGCACCACTGCCCAGGTTACGGTCGCGATCAACGCGACGCGACGGCCCAGCACGGTCTCGGCCACGGCGAAGATGCCGCCTGCCGCGACGACCGAAGCCAGCGCGCTGATGAGGAGTCCGGCGTCGACGTAGGTGAGACCTGTCAGCTGTCCAACGATGCGCTCGAGGAACGGGTACAGGGGGAAGAACGCATAGTCGAACAGCTGCCGACCATCGGGTTGCAGCCGATCGAAGCCATATCCGTGAGCAGCGACGCCGGCGTACCACTGGGCGTCCCATGAGACGAGGAGCCGCTGCACGTCGCGGCCGTTCGCGGCAGCCGCAAACTGCAGCGCCACCAGACCGGTGAGCCGCACGAACAGGTACGCCATGAGCGCCGGAGCCGCGCGGCACACCAGCGCCCAGGCGACGAACGGCTGAGCCTGAGGAGGGTCGGCTCGGCCGGCTGTTACTGCGGACGCGATGATGCCCGCCGGTGGAACTGGCTCACGGCGCAGGCGGAGCTTCCTCGACCCGCTCGGCGTCGGACGGCCCGGCGACCGGATCCTCGGCAGGCTGTCGGTTGGCAATCGCCCGACCGTCGTCGGCGTCCATACCGTCGGGCTGTCGGTCGTCGTACCCACCGGCGGCGTACGAGCTTGGGTTGTCGACCGGTTCAGGAGGGTTGCTGGTCATGCAGAGGTTGTACCACTGCGCGAGGCCGGGCAACACCCGGCCGGCGAAGCAAACCTCAGCAGGTTGGTAGCGAGTGGCTTCCCCTGTACAGGCCGAGGTGTTGCTTGAGTCGCAGAACCCGCGTCACCGAGGTGTTGATGCGGCCCCGACTCAGCCGCCCGTCGCGGACTGCGGCAATAACGGCCCGCACGGCCTGCGCCGGCTGCGGCGGCATCAGCAGCAGATCGACACCTGCCGAGATCGCGCGAACAGCGATCTGACCGGGGTTGCCCCAGGACGAGATGCCGCCCATGTTGAGCGCGTCGGTGATCACCACCCCGTGGTAACCCAAGCGCTGACGGAGCAGCCCGCGGGTGAGGCGTCCAGAGATCGTGGCCGGTCGACCACTCGCGTCGGCTGCCGGAAAGGCCAGGTGCCCGACCAGCACCATGTCGACATGCGACCTGACTGCCGAGACGAATGGAAGCCGGTCAACATGGCGCCAGGTGCGCTTGCTCTCAGCGATCGTGGCGGTCGTCAGGTGGCTGTCCGTCGTGGTGGACCCGTGGCCAGGGAAGTGCTTGGCGGTCGCGCCGACCCCTCCGGCGTGGTAGCCGCACACTTGTGCGTGCACCAGCCGCGACGCGACGTGCGGATTGGACGAGAACGACCGCGGACCGATCACGCCGGCCGAGCCGACCGTGTTGACGTCGGCGACCGGAGCGAGGTCGACGTTGATGCGCAGCCGGTGCAGCAGGTGTCCGGTCGACACAGCGGTACGCCGTGCCCACCGGGCGTTACCGTGAAAGTCGGCGCCTCCTGGCGTGCCCGAAGTGCCGGGGATGCGGGTGACGATGCCGCCTTCTTGGTCGGTCATGATCAGCAGCGGCTCACCGGCACGCCGTGACAGCCGCTGAGCACGCGTGGACAACCTGCGGATCTGGTGGCGGTTGCGCAGGTTGCCGCTGAAGTAGATCAACCCCCCGGGATGGAGGTTGGAGATCACCTTCGACGGAGCGCGCGAGCCGGAGAAGCCCACAACCAGCAGCTGACGAACCCGGTCGCGCAACGTCATCGCCGCGATGCGCCGGCTGATTGCAGAATGGTGCGCCACCGCCTCACCAGTCGGGCTGGCGTCGTTGGCTGAGCGAGTCGCCGTCGGCGATGCCGACGGACCCGACATGACACCAGCACCAGCACCAGCACCGGCACCGGCACCGGCACCGGCTGGAGGCTGCAGGACGGCTGACGAGCCACCGCAGGCAGTCAATGAGAGGGTGAGCAGCGACGCAACCCCGGCCCCGACGAATGGGGTGGCACGCCGCCGCGGCGCAATCACAGCTCGCCCAGCACGTGAGCGCGATACGCCGGGGCTACACCGTTTCGAGCGTCACCCATGCGGTGAACGCGGAGTGCGTTGGTCGAACCCGGAATTCCAGGCGGACTTCCCGCGACGATGACCACGCTCTCTCCTTCATGGCAACGGCCGATGTCGAGCAGCGCCCGGTCGACCTGCAGGGCCATTTCGTCGGTGTGCTCGACCGGGTCGACAAGGAACGTCTCGATGCCCCACGTGAGAGCGAGCTGCGAGCGCACCGACGGTTCTGGTGTGAAGGCCAGCACCAGGACGGGTGACCGGTAGCGCGCAAGCCTTCGCGCCGTGTCACCGGATTGGGTGAACGCGATCAGATACCGCGCATTCAGTTCCTCGGCGACGTGGACCGCGGCCTTGGCGATGATCCCTCCCCGGGTACGGGTGGGGAGGTCGGTGCTGGCCATCCGGTTCAATCCGTGGTCTTCGGTGGACTCGATGATGCGCGCCATGATGTTGGTCGCTTGAACGGGGTAGCGCCCGACGCTGGTCTCGCCCGACAGCATCACGGCGTCGGCGCCGTCAAGCACGGCATTCGCCACATCGCTCACCTCGGCCCGGGTCGGGCGAGGAGTGGTCATCATCGACTCGAGCATCTGCGTGGCGACGACCACGGGTTTGGCGTTTCGCCGGGCGTGCTCGGTGACCCGCTTCTGCAGCAGCGGCACGTCCTCCAGCGGCATCTCGACTCCCAGGTCACCCCGGGCGACCATCACCCCGTCGAACTCCTCGAGGATCTCCTCCAAGCAGTCGATCGCTTGGGGTTTCTCGATCTTGGCGATGACCGGCAAGAACACGTCTTCCTCTTGCATGACCTTGCGTACGTCGGCCGCATCGGCCGCGGACCGCACGAAGGAGAGCGCGATCAGATCAGCTCGCAGGTGCAGCGCCCACCGCAGGTCCTCGATGTCCTTGTCGCTGAGTGCCGGCACGCTGACGGCGATGCCGGGAAGGTTGATGCCCTTGTGATCACTGAGCGGTCCACCCACCAGCACGCGAGTGGTCACGTCTGTCGCCGACACGCTCAGGGTCTGGAGTCGGACACTGCCGTCGTCGACGAGGATCGTGTCTCCCTCGCGCACGTCACCGGGGAGGCCGGCGTACGTCGTCGAGCACTGAGTGGCGTCGCCGCGAACGTCGCGGGTGGTGACCGTGAACTCGTCACCGTCTTTGACCTCGACCGGGCCATCGGCGAACCGGCCCAGCCGGATCTTGGGTCCCTGGAGGTCGACCAGCACGCCGACCGCATGCCCGGTCTCGTCGGACGCCTTGCGCACCCGGCGGTAGAGGTCTTCGTGGGTGGCGTGGTCGCTGTGGCTCAGGTTCAGCCGGGCGACGTTCATGCCGGCTTCGACCAGCTGACGGATATGTCCTGGCTGTGCGGACGCCGGCCCGAGCGTGCAAACGATCTTCGCTCTGCGCACGCTGCGAGCCTACCTTCGCAGGAGCCGCGAGAATCGTCGCTGCGGCCCGCCCGGGGGGCAGGAAATCGGCGCGTTGCGATGGGAGCCCGAGTGGGTAGCCGCCGAGTGGACCTGACCCGGCTCAGCCGACGGCTGGCCTCCGGCACTCGCATCCGGGACACCAAGGGCATTTCAGCCGACGGCTGACCGGCGAGCTAGCCGATTGCGGCGCCGACGAGATCGCCGATCAGGTAGGTCAGAGCAGCGGCCGCTCCGCCGAGCAGCAGCTGCCGAAGGCCGCCGTACCACCACGAACGCGTTGTCACGCGGGAGACGACCGCACCGCAGGCGAACAGCGCGATCAGACTGATGACCAGCGCCGGCAGCAGGCTGGTGGCGCCCAAGACATAGGGCAACACGGGGAGGAACGCACCGACGGCGAACGACACGAACGACGACCCGGCGGCCAGCATCGGCGAGGGGAGATTGTCGGGGTCCACGCCGAGCTCCTCGCGAGCGTGAACGGCGACCGCGAGTTCGGGATCGGAGTGGACCTGCTCGGCGACGGCCGCAGCGAGCTCGCGGTCGATGCCGCGTTCGACATACATCTGGGCCAGCTCGGCTTGCTCGGCGTCGGAGTTGCGCTCGATCTCCCGGCGTTCGACCTCGATCTCCCTCGCGGTGAACTCAACTTGGCTTGCCACCGAGGTGTACTCCCCCGCCGCCATCGAAAAGGCACCGGCGGCTAACCCCGCCAACCCGGCGAGCACCACCACTGACGAGTGGTCGCCCTTCGTGCCACCGACGATGCCGGCAATCAATGCGAAGTTGGACACCAGGCCATCCATCGCGCCGAAGACCGCGGGACGCAGCCATCCGCTGCTGACGCCCGGGTGTTCGTGACTTACCGCGGCTTCGCCAGTCACAGGTACGCCGGCCGGATCGTGCCCGGAGGGTGCGGCTGCCGGTCGCTCGCTCATGTGGGCAGCCTCCGTTGAGGTTCAGGCGCCACGTCGGCAGGTTCATCGCCGTTCGTGCTGTCCGAGTCAGGCGCAGGAGCACTCGGCTCACTTGGTGCGGACTGCACGTCGGTCTCACGCCCGGGGTGCCTTCGCCCGACTATGACGAAGTACGCAGCGGCGGCGAGAAACACCAGGATCGACGTCCACACGTTTAACCGGAGGCCGAAGATGTGGTTGGCGGGGTCGACGCGGAGATACTCGATCCAGCAGCGCCCGGCCGTGTAGGCCATGACGTACAACGCGAAGGCCCGGCCATGCCCGAGGCGGTATCTGCGGTCGGCCCAGATCACCAAGCCCGCGACGCCGAGATCCCAGATCGACTCGTACAGGAACGTGGGCTGGAAGGTCGAGTACTGCTGCAGGTCGCCGCGGTGCGCCGGGTCGATCTCGAGGCCCCACGGCAACGTCGTCGGCTTGCCGAACAGCTCCTGGTTGAACCAGTTGCCCCACCTGCCGATCGCTTGCGCGACGACGACTCCTGGTGCCAGCGCGTCGGCGAAGGCGCCGAATTTGATGCCGCGCCCCCGGCAGCCGAGATAGGCACCAAAGGTCCCGAGCGCGATCGCTCCCCAGATGCCCAGGCCGCCTTCCCAGACGTACAAGGTGGCCAGTGGCCGCCAGTTTGGCCCGGAGCCGAAGTAGAGCTCCGGGTCGGTCAGCACGTGGTAGAGGCGCCCACCGACAAGTCCGAACGGCACTGCCCAGACCGCCACATCACCGACGGTGTCGGGCCGGCCCCCGCGCGCCACCCACCGCTTTTCGCCGAGCCAGATTGCTGCAATGACCCCGGCGATGATGCACAGCGCGTAGGCCCGGATAGGGAACGGGCCGAGGTGCCAGACGCCGGTCGGGGGACTCGGCAGGTAGGCGACGGTCATGGCGGCCCCAACTTACCTCCCGTCAGTTCGTCAGCCGCCTTGCCTGAGCTGCCGGCGGAGCGAGCGAACGCTGTCAGGCGGCATCGCGCACTCCCTGAGCCAGCGTGCCGGTCAATGCACCCACGGCGCGGACGGCCGCACGCACATCAGGGTGCTCGAGCACGCACCGCACCAATGCGCTGCCCACGATGACTGCGTCGGCGTACGAAGCGACATCGGCGGCCTGCCGTCGGGTTGACACTCCCAGCCCCACCCCGACCGGTTTGTCCGTGATCGCGCGTAACCGGGCGACCAGCGTAGGTGCGGCGGCGCTGGTGGACTCACGCGCTCCGGTGACGCCCATGACTGCCGTGGCATAGACGAAGCCGCGGCACGCGCTCGCCGTCTCGGCCAGGCGTCGGTCGGTCGACGAGGGCGCCACGAGAAATACTTTGTCCAGTCGCTGTCGGTCGGCGGCAGCAATCCATTCGGTCGCCTCGTCCGGGATCAGGTCAGGCGTGATCAGGCCCGAGCCACCGGCAGCCGCCAGGTCGGCGGCGAAGCGCTCGACGCCGTACCGCTCGACGGGGTTCCAGTAGCTCATGACCAGGGTCGGCGCCCTGGCGGCAGTGGCCGCGACGACGTGGAGGACGTCGGAGGTCCGGGTGCCACCTGCCAGCGCCCGCTGGGCAGCCGTCTGGATCGTCGGACCGTCCATGACCGGGTCGGAGTACGGCAACCCCACCTCGACCACATCGGCGCCATTGTCGACCAAGGCGCGGATCAGCTCCACTGACGCCGGCACGCTCGGAAACCCAGCGGGAAGGTAGCCGATCAGGGCAGCGCGCCCGTCCTCCCGCGCGGACCGAATCGCAGCCTCAACCCCGGAGCCTTCGGAGCCGATGCTCACGTCGCATCTTCGCGGACGTCTTCCACGACGTCCTCGACCGCCACGTAGTCGAACCAGGTCGCCGCGGTCACCATGTCCTTGTCGCCCCGCCCCGACAGGCAGACGACCAACACGGCCTCAGGACCGAGCTCACGTGCGACGTCGAGGGCGCCGGCGAGTGCATGGGCGCTCTCGATCGCGGGGATGATGCCCTCGGTCTGAGCCAACAGCCGCATGGCCTCCATCGCCTGCACGTCAGTCACCGGGCGGTACGTCGCCCGGCCGGTCGCGGCCAACCAGGCGTGCTCGGGGCCGACGCCTGGGTAGTCCAGACCGGCGGAGATGGAGTAGGACTCGACGGTCTGCCCGTCGGCGTCCTGCAGCAAAAAGGACCGGGTGCCGTGCAGCACACCGACGTCACCGGCGCTGATTGTGGCGGCGTGGCGACCGTGAGGGAAGCCCTCGCCGCCCGCCTCGAACCCGAACAAGCGCACCCCTGGGTCGTCCATGAACCCAGTGAACAGGCCGATCGCGTTCGACCCTCCTCCGACGCAGGCCAGCGCGGCGTCCGGCAGCCGACCGATCTGCTCCAGGCACTGCACGCGTGCCTCGTCGCCGATGCCGCGGGTGAAGTCACGCACCATCACCGGAAACGGGTGCGCGCCGGCGGCGGTGCCGAGCAGGTAGTGCGTCGAGTCGACCGATGCGACCCAGTCGCGCAGCGCTTCGTTGATGGCGTCCTTGAGCGTGCGACTCCCGGTGCCGACCGGCTTGACCTCGGCACCCAGCATCTTCATGCGGGCGACGTTGAGCGCCTGTCGCTCGCAGTCGACTTCGCCCATGTAGACCACACAATCGAGACCGAAGTACGCGCACGCAGTGGCGGTGGCCACGCCATGCTGCCCTGCGCCGGTCTCGGCAATGACCCGCTGCTTGCCCATCGTCGTGGTCAGCAGCGCCTGGCCGAGCACATTGCGGATCTTGTGGGCACCGGTGTGATTGAGGTCCTCCCGCTTCAACAGCACACGTGCCCCGGCAGCGGCAGAGAAGCGCTCGGCGTCGTACAACCGGCTGGGCAGGCCGGCGTACTCGCGCTGCAGCTGCTGGAAGGTTGCGGTGAACTCGGAGTCCGCCATGGCGGCCCGCCAGGAGTCCTCGAGCTCCGCCAGCGGCGCCATGAGCGCCTCCGGCAAGAACCGACCGCCGAAGCGGCCGAAGTGCCCGGTGGCGTCGGGGAGCTGCGCGCCCACCTCGCTCAGTACCGCTGTCGAAGCGCCGGGTGGGCGCCGGCCGCGACCAGATCTGCCACCGCTGTGCGGGGATCCTTTCCGGTGACCAAGGTTTCCCCGACGAGGACGACATCGGCGCCGTTGCGGGCGTACTCCAACACGTCACGCGGCCCACGCACGCCCGACTCCGCCACGCGGACGACACTGTCGGGGATGCAGGGCGCCAGGCGGGCGAAGATGTCCCGGTCCACGTCGAGGGTCTTCAGGTTGCGGGCGTTGACCCCGATCAAGTCCGCCCCCGCCTGTAACGCTCGGATCACCTCCGCCTCGGTGTGGACCTCCACCAATGGAGTCAGCCCGATCGAACGGGCACGGTCAACGAGCCCTTCGAGCTCGGGGTCGCTGAGCGCGGCCACGATGAGCAGCGCCAGATCGGCTCCCCCAGCTCGTGCTTCCCACAGCTGGTAGGAGCTGACGATGAAGTCCTTGCACAGCACCGGTACGTCGACCGCGGCTCGCACCTCACACAGGTCGGCCATGCTGCCCCCGAAGCGGCGCTGCTCCGTGAGCACGCTGATGGTCGCGGCCCCGCCGGCGGCGTACTTCCTCGCGAGCGCAGCCGGGTCGGTGATCTCGGCCAAGCGGCCACGACTGGGACTTGACCGTTTCACCTCCGCGATGACCGAGATGCCGGCCGCCCGATAGGCGGGCATGGGGTCAAGCGCGGGGTCGCGGCGGGCCGCGCGCCGCTTGAGCTCGTCGATGTCTACCTCGACCTGGCGCGCGGCGAGGTCAGCACGGACTCCGGTGAGGATCTCGTCGAGGACTGACACGGTCAATGGGACCCGAGGCCCGTGGTGGCCAAGATCTTGGCCACCAGCACAGATGCGACGACCAGCGCGGCCCCGAGCCAGAAGACGAGCCAGTTGCCGATGACCAGGCCGGCGGCTCCGACCCCCAACCCGGCGAGGGCAAGAACCACTCCAGTCCAAGCTGCCGGTGTGGAACCATGATGTGCTGCGGTCATCGATGCGGGCCCCTTCCTCGAATCGCGCCTCTATTGTGACCTGCGAGCATCACGGCTCACCGGTCGGGTCGTGACCGCGGT
The DNA here is from genome assembly GCA_038198965.1 of Propionibacteriales bacterium. GTDB lineage: Bacteria > Actinomycetota > Actinomycetes > Propionibacteriales > Nocardioidaceae > JAUJOE01. The sequence goes on along the minus strand of JBBPZH010000096.1, from coordinate 7,319 downwards.
CCAGCGCCCGCCACAACGACTCCTCGTCCAGCTCGTCTGCTGGCGGGTCCACACCGCCTGCGGATGGCGCAACCGGGCGGTCATCGATGGCGTCGTACCGCTGCCCCATCGTCGGCCAGCGGGGACCGCGCCACATGATCAACGCGCCGACTACGACGCAGCCGATGCCGCCCAGCAGCACGACCCAGCGCCACGCCGTGCTCGAAGTCGTGTACGGCGCCGCGGCCGTCCACCCCTTGGCTGCCAAGCCGCGCTCGAGGAGCGTCCTGCTCTCCCCCGGATGAGCCGCTGCCCAGACGATGACAGCGGCGCAGCCGGTCGAGATCAAGCCCACGGCCCGACGCACCCAACCGCGGCTCGCCAGCACAGCCCCCCATGCCGCCAGCGGAAGCAGCGCCAAGCCTCCGGCCAGCGGAGCGAGCCCTCCGCCGGTCACCTCGGCTGTCATCCGAGGAAGGGCTTGCGGCGCAGCGGTCGCGGTAACCCAGGTACGCGACATACCGAGCGCCACGGCACCGGAGACCAGGAGGCCGACCGTGAGAGCGGCAGTGAACTCACGGCGTGCGCGCAGCCCCGGCCGGGCCTGGAGGTCCTGGACGGTGCTCATCTGCTCATTGTGCGGCTCGAGGAGGTGCTTGCTGGGCGACCGCCGCCTGGCTGGCGCTTCACCTGCGCCGTACGATCGGCGCATGGCAGCAGCGGGAAGCGACTCCACCAGGTTGGAGCCGGGACTCGCCACCACCGAGCGCACGTTACTTTGCGACCTGTTCGACGAGCTGGGCCCACACGCGCCGACGCTGTGCGCCGGCTGGGACAACCACCACTTGGCCGCGCACCTCAGTCTCCGGGAGGGGAACTCGCTGGCGCTGCTCCGGCTGGCATTGGCGAGAGCGACTACAACGGCCGTAGATGAGCTCGTAGCGCAGTCCGACTTCGGTGATCTCGTGGCAGGCCTGCGGCGCGGCGCGTCGCCGATGTCGATCTTTTCGCTGCCGCAGGTGGACCGTGTCACCGGAGCGCTCGAGTTCTTCGTCCACCACGAGGACGTTCGACGAGCAGCATTGCGCTGGACCGTGCGTGACCTGCCGCAACAAGCCCACGATGAGATCTGGTCGAGGCTCCGCGGCTTCGCCAAAATCCTGATGCGCCGGTCTCCGGTGGGCGTCGTCCTCGTGCGCTCCGACGCCGAAGGCTCCGCTCGAGCCGCCAAGGGCCAAGACACCGTCGCGGTCAACGGTCCGCCGAGCGAGTTGGCGCTTTTCGCCTTCGGTCGCGTTGATGTGGCACGCGTCGACCAGGACGGATCCCCCTCCGCTGTCGCTGCCCTGACCAGCGCCCGGCTGGGCATCTGACGCACTGACGAAGCGGCGTACCGGCGCTGTTCGACCGGTTGCCCCAACAGATTCGACCGGTTGCCCCTTCAGCTCAGCCGGTGCCGCCGTGGAGGAAGCGCAGCGCCGCACCGAGGTCGAGCGTGCCGGTGTACAGCGCGGTGCCGATGATCGCACCCTCTACTCCGGCTGGCACGAGGGCGGCGAGAGCCGCAAGGTCAGCAAGCGTGGAGACGCCTCCCGACGCGATGACTGGCCCAGAGACACCGGCGCATACCGCACGCAGCAGCTCAACGTTGGGCCCCCGCAGGCTGCCGTCCCGTGCGACGTCGGTGACGACGTAGCGCACGCACCCCTGGGCGTCGAGCCAGCTGAGCGTGCTGGCGAGCTCGCCTCCCTCGGGGTGCCCGCCACGGGGAGCCAACGTCGTACCCCGTACGTCGAGCGCGACAGCTATCCGGTCGCCGTAAGCGGAGATCGCCTCGGCGCACCAGGCAGGTGTTGCCAGCGCTTCGGTGCCGAGGATGACACGGCGGCAACCAGTGGCGAGTGCGGTCTCCAGGCTGACGTCGTCGTGTATCCCGCCCGACACCTCGACATCGATGTCGAGGCGCTCGACCACGCCGCGCAGCACATCGCGGTTGCTGCCACTGCCGAACGCTGCGTCGATGTCGACAAGGTGCAGCCAGTCGGCACCGGCCAGCTGCCATCGCCACGCCACCTCGACTGGGTCGTTGGACGCCGCAGCCAACCCGCCGGCCCGTCGAGCTGGCAGCACCTGACGGCGGGAAACATCGACCGCCGCCAAGAGCTGCAGGGTTGGGCGGCCAGGGCCGCCAGGTGAGCCGGCGGCAGTGGAGTCGGCCGTCACGACAATGCCGAGATCAGGTGCCGGAGGGGCGGCGGTTGGTGCAGCCCATCGGCCGTGCGGAAGATGCGTGAGGCGCCATCTCCATACGTCACGCGCACGGTGTAGGTGTACCGGTCGCAACACAGTATCTGTGGCATCAGTGCCAAGTGCATCGAACGCACGCTGGGTCGGGACGCGACGGACAGCACCTCCCGAAGTCGGGCTTTGGTGGCTCCCTTCGGCGGCGGCGCGTTGGCGGCGAATCGGCGTATGTCTGCCCGGCCCGTCTTGCCGCCGGATCGTTCGAAGACCACGACCACCGCCCGGTCGGTCCTCGGGGTCGTCACCGATGGGCTGGGCGTCGCCGTCATCGGGCCGCCGCTGCTCGATGACCCCGAGGTGGCGGCCGACGCGCAGCCGCTGAGCAACAACAGTGAAGCGGCCGCAGCCACCCGGGGACCATGTCTCATGACAATCCGACGTTTCGAAGCATCGGGCCGCTCCCCTCGACCGGCGGTTCCTTTGGCAAGCGTGCCGCCGATCAACTCCGGCTCAGTCGTCGACCGAAACCTTAATCGAGCCGACGGTGTAGTGCCCCGAGACAACAGAGGTGGCGCCGATCGCCCGAAGCGGACGCAAGTTGTCGATTACCTGCTGTGGAGCTCCCGAGTTATGCAGCGCCGACACGATGGTCTGCTCCACGCTGTTCCAGTTGAAGTAGGCCACAAACTCCATGTTGGCGGCGTTCTGGACGACCGACTGGAACCCTGGCGACTCCCCCAGACCACCGGACAGACCGGCGAGCACCTTGGCGTACCGAGCGTTGGTCGCCACCGCGATGCCGTCGGAGGCGTCCACCTTGGCCACCGGCAAGGCCGCTGTGCTCTGTTGCTCGATCAACCGGCGCACCTTTGCGTACAGGGCGTTGAGCGCCGCCGGGTTGTTCGTGAAGCGAAATCCCGCGTCGATCGAGCTCAGGTCGCCACGTAGCGGGCCCCCTGCGCCGAGACCGTTGCGGTCCATCGCGAACAACAGGTTGTTCCCGAAGAGCGTTCGTAGGTCGTCAGGGAGCCGAAGACCGGTGCGCGCCTCCAGCTGAGAGATCGCGGCTCCGACGTCAACGCCTTGCGCCGCGATGCCTTGCTTGATGGCTTTCCAGCTCACCCCGACGCGTTGGCCTCCACCGGCCTCGGACACGGCGAAGACCGTCGATGACGGCAACTTGACGATCTGGTTCTCGCCGTGCGTGACGGCGGGTGCGCTGCCGAGGACGCTCGTGACGATCTCTGCCGAGTCGCCGCTGAACCGGAAGGTAGCCGCGGCTCGTTGAGCGGAGTGGTCAAGGTTGCCGAGCTGTGCGCTAACGGGCAGCACCTGGCCGAACGCGGTGACGGCACGCGAAACGTCAACCCACATGGTCGCCACACCAAGATCCCCGAGGGACTTCATATCCGCGGTAAAGGCGGCACTGTCGGCGAGGGAGGACGACGCCGCTGCCTTGGCGTAGCTGACGGCCTGCACCTGGGTTTGGGCAAGGAGCGCGTAGTCACCCTCGAACGCAAAGCCGAAGGTTGGCCCTCCCATGATGCTGCGTACACAAGCGCGGATCTTGCTCAGCCCGGTCTTCGCAGCTGACTGGTTCGTGACCTCGAGTGCCCCGATCACGACCGGGGAAGAGCCCCCGGAGGTCGGTGGCATAGCGGCGACGGCGAACTTGTTGCCGATCCACGGCTTGACGTCCACTCCGTAGGTGAGTCCGGGACAGCGCATCGCGGTCAAGGCCTTGCCGAAGATGGCTGAGCGGACGTCTGCATTCACATCGCCGAGCCCCGAGTTGTTCCGGAAGGCCGGGAAGTGGTTGAGGAACCGCAGCGCGTTGACCTTCTGCTCGGCGGATGGGTTGAGGTCGAAGCCGGCGTACAGGAGTGCGTTCGCAGGAATCGCCTCAGCGGCTTGTGGCCCGGAGCGGAACACGTGCAGCGGGTCGATTTGGTAGAAGGCGAACGCTCCGCCACCGACGAGCACGGTGAGCACCGCGGCGATGATGGCCGCCTTTGCTCCGCGGCGAGCACCGCTTTGCCGAGGCTGGTACGGCGGCTCTTGGGGTTGGTACGGCGCCCCCGGCCCCCCTCTCAGGTACTCAGGGAGGGCGGAGGTTGTTCCCCCCAGACCGGACCAGAGCCCGGTGGTGGCGGAACTGGACCAGAGCCTGGTGGTGGCGTGCTTTCGGACATCGAACCCCCTCGGTGTGCGCCGGGTCCTCAGCGTAATGCGTCTGGTGCTGGCGCGCCCGGCGACGACGGCGCCAGTTCGCCGCGGGTAGGGACGATCGACGGCACCTGCCGTGGCCAACACCAGATGGCGACAAGCGCACCCGCCAGACCACCGGCCGGCCACCCCAAGAACACGATGCGGGTCCCCAGATCGAGCGGCGCTGTGATTCGTTGACCGACCGTCGCGGTTGCGAGCTGCGCGGAGGCGTCCGGACCGAACACGTGTACGCCGGTCCAGTAGCACACTCCGCCTGCAGCCACCGTCGAGATTGCCACCGCGGCGACGGCAACCAGGCCATACCGGAAGCGTCTCCAGGCGCACAAGAACCCCAAGCCGACCCCGACGGTGACCGCGAGCACCAGATACCAGAAGGTGACGCCCACCTGCTGGTCGAGCTGACTCTCGCCGAAGATGGCGCCAGTCCTGGTCATCGGCACCGACGGGGGACTGCTGATGCGCGACCAGGTGAGGCCCGTCACCAGACCGGCGACAGCTCCGGCGAGCAGGGACAAGGCAAGAAACGTGAGGCGCCCTCGACGTGAACTGCTGGCTGCCGGCAGTTCTCCGGGCGGCCACTGTGAGGCAAGACTCTGCACGCCGAATTCTAGGCCGACAAACAGGCCGGTCCGAGCAGTGCTTTCAGGTCGGCCATGAGGGCAGGCGTCGGCGCCACTCGCAGACCCGCATCGAGGCGCATCACCATGGTTCGCCCGGCTGACTGCAGCTTGAGGTGTACTTCCGCAACGCCTGGGTGCGTCGCCAGCACATCTTTGAGCTGATCGACGACGGGGGGCGTCACCCGACGGGTGGGCAAGCAGATCACCACCGGACCCTCGAGCGCGCGCCGGCTGAGGTCTGGAACCGTGACCTCGAGCGCGCGAAGCTGCGGTCCCTCGTCACGGTTGCGCATCACCTTGCCCTTGACCAACACGATGGAGTCCTCGACGAGCACTGTGGCCGCTGCGTTGTAGGTGGCGGGGAAGACCATGACCGGCAGCGCTCCCTCAAGGTCTTCGAGGGTGATGACGGCATACGTCTCGCCGGTCTTGCGGGTCGTCTTGCGGATCACGGAGGTCACCAGGCCGGCGACCGTGACCATCGAACCCTCGTCGATCGAGTCGTCGGCCAGGACCCGTCCGACTGTCACGTCACTGGACGCGGCGAGCACGTGTTCCAGGCCGTTGAGAGGGTGATCGGACACGTAGAGACCGAGCATGTCGCGCTCGTGAGCGAGCAGGATCCGCTTCTCCCACTCCTCGATGCGCGGCACCTGCACCGACACAGCGGAGAAGCTTTCGTCGTCAAGTCCGCCGAACAACGAGTCCTGCCCGATCGCCTCGTTGCGCTTGAGGTCGAGATAGCGATCTGCCGCTTCCTCGTGGACAGCGACCAGGGCCCGCCGTGAGTATCCGAGGGAGTCAAAGGCCCCCGCTTTGCACAGCGACTCCAGCACCCGTTTGTTGCAGACGGGCACCGGCGCCTTGGACAAGAAGTCGCCGAAGTCAGCAAACCTGCCCAGCTGGTCGCGGGCCGCGATCAAGCCCGCGACGACGTTGGATCCGACGTTGCGAATCGCGGACAGCCCAAAGCGGATGTCGGTACCGACCGGCGTGAAGTCAGCGGTGGACTCGTTGACGTCGGGTGGGAGCACCTTGATGCCCATGCGGCGGCACTCACTGAGATAGACGGCGGACTTGTCCTTGTCGTCACGAACGCTGGTCAGGAGGGCGGCCATGTACTCCGCCGGGAAGTTCGCCTTCAGGTACGCCGTCCAATACGACACGAGGCCATAGCCGGCGGTATGCGACTTGTTGAACCCGTAGTCACAGAACGGCAGCAGGGTGTCCCACAGCGCCTTGACGGCAGCGGTCGAATAACCGTTGGCCGTCATGCCGGCGCTGAACCGCTCCCATTCCTTCTCCAGGACGTCGCGCTTCTTCTTCCCCATGGCTTTGCGCAGCAGATCGGCTTGCCCGAGGGTGTAGCCGGCGACCTTGCGGGCGATTGCCTGCACCTGCTCCTGGTAGACGACCAGGCCAAATGTCTCGTCGAGGATCTCAGCCAGTGGCTCCCCGAGCTCTTGATGGATCGCCGTGACCGGCTTGCGCGCGTTCTTGCGGTCGGCGTAGTCGAGGTGGGTTTTGGCGGCCATCGGGCCCGGCCGGTAAAGCGCCAAGACCGCAGAGATGTCTTCGAATGAGGTCGGCTGCATGTGCCGCAGCAGCGACCGCATGTTGCCGCCGTCGAGCTGGAAGACGCCCAGGGTGTCCCCGCGCCCGAGCAGCTCGTACGTCGCCGGGTCGTCGAGCGTCAACGACTCGACGTCGATCTGCTGGTGGCGGTTGGTGGACACGTGGGTGATCGTGTCGTCGATGACCGTGAGGTTGCGCAGGCCCAGGAAGTCCATCTTGAGCAGACCGAGCGCCTCGCAGGTCGGGTAGTCGAACTGCGTGATGATCGCCCCGTCCTGCTCCCTGCGCATGATCGGCACGTTGTCGAGCAACGGTTCGCTGGACATGATCAAAGCGCAGGCATGCACCCCAGACTGACGTTTCAGCCCTTCGAGCTCTCGCGCGGTGTCGACGATCGACTTGACCTCCGGGTCGCTCTCGTAGAGCGCCCGGAACTCGCCGGCCTCGCCGTAGCGCTTGTGCTGCGGGTTGAAGATCTGGTTGACGGGGATGTCCTTGCCCATGACCGCGGCCGGCATGGCCTTGGTGAGTCGCTCGCCCATGGCGAACGGGTGCCCGAGGACACGCGCGGAGTCCTTGATCGCCTGCTTGGCCTTGATGGTGCCGTACGTGATGATCGGGCTGACCCGCTCCTCGCCGTACTTCTCGGTGGCGTAGCGGATCATGTCGCCG
>JBBPZH010000095.1:0-14411 GCA_038198965.1 Propionibacteriales bacterium | reverse complement strand
GCCGGTCGTGGCACACAGCTCATCGAGGATCACACCCTTGCCAACCTTGTCCGAGCGCCGATACCGAGTCGCGATCGTCTTGGTCACCGCTCGCCGCTGGCTCATCGTCAGTCCCATCCCTCGGGCCTAACGGCCAGACCTTGACGAGTCCGCCAGGCGCGCCCTACGCGCGCATTCCTTGGTGAGTCAACGACTACCCCCTCGCGCGCACTACTGGTGAGTCAACGCGGGGGCTATACCGCAGTGGCGACGGGGCTTACCCTGGTCTTGGCGTACGGGCGTAAGGGCGCTCCCGTCCGGGTTCTGTTCTCATATCCAGGCCACTGCGGTGGCACCTGGAGCAACTCGGAGGCGGCTGTGGCACATTTCCTACCTGACGACACCGCAAAGCAACCTGATCAAGCCGGCGGCAAGGTCTCACGTCGAGCTGTGCTGGGCGGTGCGGCTGGAGCTGGCGCGCTGGCCGCGACTGGCGGACTCATCGGCGCTTCGGCTGCCGAGGCCAGCACGGCCCGCAATATCCGACCGTCACATGAATCCGGCGGCGATCCAGTTGTCGCGCACGTTCACGACGTCGGATCCGGCCGCGTCGACTTGTACGTCGGCGAGCGGATGGTCAGCATTCACGACCGCGACCTCGCGGTCAGGTTGAGCCGCGCCGCTCGTTGAAGCGCGTCTCGTCGCCCGCACGCGCCTTGCCCCCATCCCGTCGCCGGTTGCCGGTGACCTCTTCCCTGACTGACTAACACCGTCTGAAAGGCCGTGAGATGTCCTCACACCGCGAAGCCCCGGAGATTTCCAAGGATCCGGTCGCCGACAACACCGACGTCTATGCGTTCGTCACTCCCGGGCAACCGGACATGATCACCTTGATCGCCAACTTCATCCCGTTGGAAGAGCCGTCGAACGGCCCGAACTTCTATGAGTTCGGCAACGATGTCTTGTACTCGATCAACATCGCCAACGACCACGACAACGACCATGACGTGTCGTACCAGTTCCGGTTCACCACCAAGGTCCGCAACCCGAATACGTTTCTCTACAACACGGGACCGATCCGCTCCCTTGACGATGCAACGTGGAATCGCCGTCAGTTCTACAGCGTCACTCGAGTCCAAGAAGACCACGCGCACGTGATGGCCTCCAACCTGCAGTGCCCGCCGTGCAACATCGGCCCCCTCTCCACGCCGAACTACGTTTCGTTGTCCAAAGCCGCGATCCACAACCTGCCCGGCGGCGGCAAAGTGTTCGCCGGTCAGCGCGCCGACGGGTTCTACGTCGACACCGGCGCCATCTTCGACCTAGGCGACCTCCGCCCCTTTGAACAGCTGCACGCCCAATACGGGCTTGACGTGTTCTCCGGACCTTAGCCTGGGGTCAACGCGCTGCGGCACAACAACGTGCACTCGATTGCCATCCAGGTGCCAGCCAGCGACCTGACCCGTAACGGGCGACGCCCCACCGATCCAGCGGCGCGAAGCTCGGTCATAGGCGTATGGGCGACGGCGTCCCGGCGCAAGGTGATCATCCGCGGCTCCGGTGGCGACATCACCGAATCCGGACCCTGGCAGCAGGTGTCCAGACTGGCGAACCCCCTGGTGAACGAGGTCTTGATCCCGATGGGGAAGAAAGACGACTGGAACAGCCGCAGCCCGTTCGGGGACGCCGTCTTCGATAGCTACGTCGAGCACCCCGAGCTGTCGAACCTGTTGCCCGCTCTCTACCCGGGGGTATTCCCGCACCTGGCGAGGCTCGACGCCTCCGGGAAGCCGCGCGCTGACCTGTTGGCGATCCTGCACACCGGCATACCCACAGGGATCATCCCCGGTTTCCAGAACTACACAGGTCCCCGGCACGCCGACCTGTTGCGTCTCAACATGGCGATCCCACCGTCGCGTCACCCCGACATCTTGGGCGTGATCGGCGGGGACTTGGCCGGATTCCCCAACGGGCGCAGGGTTCAGGACGACGTCGTCACCATCGAGCTCAGAGCGCTCGCCGGCATCACCTACCCGCTCATCGACCCGAACTACAAGCCCGACGCCGCCGCTTCCAAGGTTACCGATGGCCTCACCCCAGCCAACAGCGGTGTGCACTACCTCGACAGGTTCCCCTTCCTCGGAGAACCGCACTCTGGGTTCTACACACCCTCGAAGTGACGTGGCTGCCCGCTGACAACAGCGAGCAGCACATCGTCGCCCGATCCCGCTAGCTAGCTGCACCGGAGAGGTCGAATGCCTGAGCCGGAGCCGACGCACCAGCCTCAATCCGGGGCGGTCCTCGACATCGGAGGCGACGTCGGCGCACTTCTGATCCACACCGACGCGACGCGCGACGGTGCGGAAATCGAAGTGTGTCGCACTGATGACCCCAGCGAGCGCACGCATACGGAGGTCCACGCCCGCATCATCAACAGCCAAACGGTGTACGACGCCCTCTTTCCAACGCTGCGCGCCGGCAGCTACCACCTCCTCGAGCATCCGGGAGGTCCGCCTGACCCGACTGGTCCGGCCGTTCAGATCTCCGGGGGTGTGGTCACCGAACTCACGCTGCCCGACCGCTGAGCGGGGAGGTCGTCATTCGGGTGTCTCCAGGCGGTAACCAAAGCTGCGGAGGGTCGTGATCGACGGTACGTCGGCGGTCGGTTCGAATTGATTCGCGGCATCGGCTAGGCGGTGCCGTAACGCGGCGACGTGCACGTCCAACGTCTTGGTGGAGCCGTACCAGTTCTCGTCCCAGACGTCCGCCATCAATTGATCGCGGCTCACCGCCACGCCCGGAGTTGAGAGCAGCCGGACCAGCAGCTCGAACTCCTTCGGTCGCAACCTGACCTCTCGGCCGCCGACCCAGCAGCGGCGTGAGCCGGCGTCGACGGCCAAGTCAGCCGCCGTCAGAGCTGCCGCGGGCGCGGGCCGCGCCGCCGTGCGGCGCAGATGTGCCCGCACCCGAGCCAGCAGTTCGGTCATCCGGAAGGGCGTCATAAGGTAGTCATCGGCGCCGGACTCCAAGCCGGCAACCACGTCCATCTCATCGTGCCGAGCGGTGAGGATGACGACCACGGCATCGGGTTGTCGGTGTTTGAGCTGTCGGCAAATGGCGATTCCGTCGACATCGGGTAGCCCCAGGTCGAGCAGGGCTAAATCGAACCCGGCATGCGCAGCGGCCAAGGTCGCGCTCGCGCCGGTGCGTTGCCAGTCGACTTCGTGGCCGTTCACGGTCAGCGCCGAGACGAGCATGCTGCCGATCTTGTCGTCGTCCTCGACGAGAAGCACCCGAGCCACTCGCCGAGCCTAGGCGTCAGATCTCCCGCAGGATCTCCCTCGCGTTCTCCCGCGTCCGGATCGAGATGTACGCCGCCGCGCCGGCGATGGCGATCGAGGCGCAAAGCGCGACCGAGATGACGTACAACCAAGGGATCGCCAAGGAAGTCGGCGGCGGGTCGAACACGCCCGTCAGCACCTTGACCAACAGGTACGAAAGGCCCCACCCGGTCAACGCGCCCGACAACAGGCCCGCGACCACGACGAAGAGCGGCTCACCGCTGTAGAGGGCCCGGAGCTGGCTGCGAGTTGCCCCGAGAGCGGTCGCCACAGCGATGGTACGGCGGCGCTCGTTGAGGCCTAGACCCATCACAAGTCCACCGGCGGCTGCGGCTATCACCAGCGCAAAAGCCAGCTCCAGCCGGGTCAACCCCGACAGATCGACCGAGGTCAAGCTCGAGCCGACGAGGCCGCGAGCGTCGTGAATTGTCGTCACTTTGGCCGCCGTACCGGTGATGTGCTGAATGGAAGTCTGGACCGTGGTGACGTTGTTTCCGCCGGTGTTCACCAGGAAGGAACCAACGGCGTTGCTGCCGGTCTGTGAGGCTACGTAGCTGGCGTTGGCGACGAGGAAGCTGTCCTTGGGGGCAGTCGGGAACTCGTTGACGATGCCCACGTAGTGGAAGGTCACCGGCGTGTATTTCTGCGTCCGGCTGTCCTGGAGCCGCAGCTGGATCTGGTCGCCGAGCGAAAGCTGATAGTCGTTGACCGTCTCCGCGCTCACCAGCACCGCGTCTGGCCGAGACGCGAGCTGCTGCAGAGACTGGGCTGCCGTCGCACCTTGGAAATACGGGTCCTGGAGGGTGGTGGCCTGCGTGATCGTGCTCGGGTTGATGCCGAACAGGTCTTGCAGGTCCGACCCGACGTAGGCAAACCGATGCTGGATCGGCTGAACTGCCTGCACGCCCGGCACCCGAGCCAAGGTGGCGGCGTAGGCCGGCGGAGTCTGCGCGCCAGGTGAGGTCTGCACGGTCACATCGGCCCCGTTGGTCAGCTGGGCGTCGACCTCTGCCTGCTGCTGGTACGTCGAATTGAACGTCGCGGTCGAGATCGCGAACGACAGCGCGAGTCCGACCAGCGCGGCGGACCGGGCGATGATCCGGCGCTGCCGCGACATCATGGCTGCGCTGACTTCGGAGAGACTGCCCGCCGACGGCCGCAGAAGCGTGCCGAGCAGCCGCCTCCCCGGTCCGAGCAGCAGGTCTGCGAGGCGCCATCCCAGCAGTCCTGCGCCGATCCACGCCAACGCTGGTGCAAGGAACGCCCAGTAGCTCACCGACAGCGTCGGTACGCCCTCGGGCGCCAGCACCAGCTGGTACTGGTTGCGCCCCGCCGCCCAGAACACGGCAAGCCCGACCGCGAGCAAGATGACATCGAGCCCGTACGTTGACCACGCCGGTCGAGTCGAGTCGAGCCGTGGCCCGGCGGCGCTCGCCAGCTCCCGCCGAGCCGGTACGACGACGACCAGAGCCGTGATGACGATCCCCAGCACGAACGCGGCGACCGCCCAGAAGACGGATTGGGAGCCGGACGCGCCAAACGACGCCGAACCGAACGACAGCTTGCCGATCACCGCTGCTGCGACCAGACCGAGGACCCCGCCGAGAACGGAGATCACTGCGGCCTCGACGATCACCAGCCTCAGCAACTGCGCGCTGGTGCTGCCGCGGGCCCGCAGCAGGCTCTGCTCGCGGCGCCGCCGCGTCGATCCCGACTGGACGACCGCCGCGGTCAACGTCGCTGCGAGTACCGCGCCCGGTGCGGCGAGAAAGAGAAACAGCACCTGCGTGTACAGCGCGTCTCCACGCGCCGCGTCGAGAACCGCGCCGAGGTTGTTCCCCACCACACCGGCTCCGGCGGTTGCCGCCTCGAGGTTGTGCGCCGCCTGGGTGACCTGGACGAACGCGCTGGAGGGGTCAGGTGCGAGGGCGTGGGTGCGCCGTACGTGGATCTGCGTCGAGACCTGGTCGGGCCTGGTCTGCTGTAGCTGTGCGTATTGGGCGGAGAAGGTGGCGCTCGGCAGTAGCACCACATTGTCGGGGGGCGCGATGAGCTGGCTCTGGGGTGGCGCGCCTACCTGCTGGAAGAGCGAGTCTGCTTGCGGGAGGTCGACCACGCCGGCTATGCGGACGCTGTACGGCGGCAGGCCCGCCCGCTGGACCCGGACCGTGTCGCCTGCTTGCACGTGCAGGTTGGCCGCCGTCTGCTGAGCAACGAGCGGGCCGGTCAGCGAGCCGGTCAGCAGCCGGATCGCTCCGGGAAACGTCGAGATGTAACCGGGTGGGATGCCGAGCACTTTGCCAGCGCCGGTGGTCTGGGTGGTTCCCTGCGTGGTGGCTTGCAAGCCCGGCGTGTCGGCGAACCCCACCGGGAGCGCGGCGACAGTTCCCTGGTCGGCTCGGACGGCCTTGAGGACGCTCGCGGTCCCACCGCCGGCGGCGTTGGGGTGGACGGCAATCTGCCAGTCGACCGCGACCCCGGTGGTTGCCTGCTGCGTCATGGTCGCCTTGGCCGCCGCCAAGAAGCTGCCCATGCTCGCTAGCAGCGCCACCGCGATCGCGATGCCGAAAGCCGCGGTCAACAACCGACCGGCTCTCCGCCGCAGCAGCCCTGCTACCCAGACGCCGATCATGCGCTCACTCCAATTGCTGCATCGGGAACGACTGACAGCTCGCCGTCGCGCATCCGCCAGCGCGTGGACATCTGGCCGGCGATGTAGGGGTCGTGGGTGGCGATGACCAGGCCGCCGTCAAGCTCGTCGGCCGCCTCGAGCAGCAACGCCACGACCTGGCGTGCGGCGGCAGTGTCGAGTCGGCCGGTCGGTTCGTCGGCGAGGATGAGCCGTGGTCGCATCGCTAGCACGCGAGCGATCGCAACCCGCTGCCCTTGGCCACCCGACAGCTCGTCTGGGAGCTGGTTGGCGATCGACTCCAGTCCAAGGAAGCCCAGATGGGTCATGGCCTGCTCCTGCGCATGACGGTAGGGGAGGCCACGCAGCACCAGCGGCAACGCGACGTTCTCCTGTGCCGTCAGGGTGGGGACAAGGCTCTGGCCCTGGAAGACGACACCAACCACCGTCGGGTCAGTGAGCGGTGTCGGTGTCAGACCCGGCCAGCTCACCTCGCCGGCGGTCGGCTGGTCGAGCGCCGCCAGCAGGTGGATGAGGGTCGACTTGCCGGAACCGGACGGCCCGACGACGGCGATCCGCTCACCTCTGTGGCCCTCGCATGAGACGTCGTGTACGGCGACCAGCGCGGCGGCGCCGCTGCCGTATGTTCGTGAGACTGAGTCGAGCCGGAACAACGTATCGGTCATGCGGCTAACTTCCCGTCCCGCAAGGTGAGTACCCGGTCGGCTGATCGCCGTACCGCTGCGCTGTGGCTGGCGATGAGCACCGCCTTGCCCTGGTCGGCTCGCTGGCGCAACAGGATCAGCAGGGTCTGCTCGGTTGCTTCATCGAGCTCGCCTGTCGGCTCGTCGGCGACGAGGACCGGTGGATCGTTCGCCAGTGCAACGGCGAGCCCCGCTCGGGAGGACTCTCCGCCGGAGAGTTCGGGTGGGTACGCGCCTCCTCGAGCAGCGATGCCGAGCGACTCCAGCAGCCCGTGGGCGTCACCGTTGCTCGCGCCGCCCAGTCGCTGCACCATCTTGACGTTGTCGAGGACGCTGAGGTGCCCGAACAAATTGCCGGCTTGGGTGACAACTCCGATCTGGCGGGCGCGCAGGCGGGCTCGGAGAGCCTCCGGCTGGTGGCTCAGCCGTCGTGCACCGAGCCACACCGTGCCGCCGGTGGGCTCGTCCAGCCCGGTCAGGCAGGCCAGCAGGGTCGACTTGCCGGCCCCTGACGGCCCGACGACGGCGACCACTTCACCCTTCGACACGGTCAAGGACACGCCCTGCAGCGCGAGGGTCTCCTCGTCGCCCGCGCGGTAGAACCGGTAGAGCCGGTCCGCGCGCAACGGTTCGCCGGTCATCGCCACTGCACGGAGTCGCTGACCAGCTTCCAGGGGTCGACATTGTCGGCGCTCGTGGGTCCCGTGAGGGTCAAGATCGCCTCCTGTCCCTGATGCCAGTAGGCGTAGCGTTCGGCTGCGTCCCGCACGACCTTGCCGGTGACCGCGCTGGGCGCCGAGTCAAGCTGGTAGGTCGTCAGCACCGCGCTCCCATGTTGGCGCTGCACGGTCGAGACCGTGCCGGGAGCGAACTTCGAGACCGTCGACCGCAGCTGCGGCACGACGGTCCGCTTCGTGGAGGCCACTGTCGGAGGCTGGCTCGCCTTCTGCATGGTTACCGCGATGCTGTTGTAGTGGTCGGTGAACGTCGTCGTTCCGTGCGCTGACGATCTGGCCCACCCCTCAGGCACTTTGAGGTGCACCGCCGAGCCCGGCACGGCGTAGTCGACGTACACCTGGTTGTCGGGGATGTCACCGGGCGGCCGAAATTCCGTGGCCGGCGGGCTCGACTGCGGCGTTGGCGACGGCGAGCCAGCCGGCGACGACTGCGACGCCGTGGCGCCTGGCGTGGTCGTGGAGCCACCAGAGCCTGGAGGCTGAGATTGCGAAGCCCCGGCGCCGGTGGGCGTGGGGGTGGCGGGCGGCGGCGCCGACGTACTGGAGGTTGAGCACCCGCTGAGGGCGACGATGACGAGCACCGCGCCGCTGGTGCTCAAGGCGAGCCGACTTGTCATGATGGCTGTTCCTCACTGGTTGGCTGCACGTTTCGACGCTACGAACCAGACGGCCAGCGCGGAGGAAGCGGCAGGTAAGCGGACGGCAAAAGCCGATCGGAGCAGCAGGTGCGAAAGCGGATCCTGTGGGTGGCGATGGCGTCAGTGGTGCTCGCCGTCGCCGTCCTAGGGGTGCCGCTGGCGTATGCCGTGAACCGCGTGGTGGTCGATGACGAGCACAACGAGCTGCAAAGGCTGGCGCTGCGCTCGGCGGTGGCAGTGTCGCCGCAGTACCTCGCAGGCGACCCCGTGGAGCTGCCGCCGCAGGAGACCACCATCCAGCTCGGTGTGTACGACGCCTCCGGGCAGCGCGTGACTGGCAGCGGACCGAGCCAATTGGAGACCAGCCTGCGGGCCGCCTTGTCGGGCCGCGCGATCGGCAGTGAGACCGATGGTCAGTTCGTCGAGGAGGTGCCGGTCAGTTCAGGGGAGCGAGTGATCGCGGTCGTGCGTGCCTCTTCTCCTGTTTCCGTCGTGCGGTCTCGAGTGCTCAAGGATTGGCTCGGCCTGGCCGCACTTTGTTGTCTGGCGGCTGGCTGCGCGGCAGTGCTCGCGGCCTGGCAGAGCCGACGGCTCGTCGTACCTCTCCGCCACCTCAGTGCGGCGGCCGCAGATCTGGGTGAGGGGGATTTCTCCGTGCGGACGGCGCACGCTGGCATCGAGGAACTCGACGCGGTGGGAGGTGCGCTGGATCGTACGGCGCAGCGGCTGGCGGCGATGCTCGAGCGTGAACGGTCGTTCACTGCGGCCGCCTCGCACCAGCTGCGGACCCCGCTCACCCAGTTGCAGCTTGAGCTCGAATCGGGACTGCACGGGGGTGAGGATCGGCTGCGTTCAGCGGCGGGTGCGGCGATGGTGTCGGCTGATCGGTTGTCACGAACCATCGATGACGTGCTCGCCGTCGCCCGCGTGGACACGGCAAGCCAGGTGTTCGACGCCCAGGTGCTGCTCGATTCGTGCCGCGAACAGTGGCAGGGGCCACTCGCAAGCGCCAACCGTCCGCTTCGGGTCTGGGCCACTCCCGGGTTACTTGTCGCAGCCTCGTTGCCCGCCTGCCGGCAGATCTTGCACGTGCTGCTGGACAACGCCCTCCGCCACGGGCGCGGCGGGGTCTCGGTCACAGCCCGGGTAAGTCACGGCGCTGTGGCGATCGACGTCACCGACGAGGGCACCACGGGGGCACTCACCATCCCGGAGTCCGGTTCGTTGGGGTTGTCCCTGGCACAGTCCCTGGCGCAAGCTCAAGGTGGCCGGTTGCTGGTCAACCAGGGGGGAGCGGGTACCAGACTCACGGTGCTGTTGCGCGCCGCCGGTGGGTCAGACGTCATTTCGACACCGAGCTGAGCCCTGATCGGCAGCCGGTGCCCTAGCTGGAGTCTCCGACGGACCGGACCCGCTCCAGCACGGCAGGCACCCACCGTGACGGTGTCGACGCACCCCGAGCGCCTCGCTGCTGGCCTCCAAGAGCCGCTGCAAGTACTCGGTCACCTGCCCGATGCGATCGCCACCAGACCGGCGATGCCGAGGACGTACAGGACAAGGACGGCCAGGGAGTCCGGTCCCATCCGGGCGATGCGTCGGGCTGGGCGAAATATGAGCCCGACCAGGTAGACCGAGGTGAGCAAGATGCTCAGGGCAGTGAGATAAACGTCGGTGTCCTTGGCCTGCGGCAGCACGGCCGTCCCCGACAGCAGGCTGGCGACCAAGAACAGCACCGGCAAGAAGGCGTTGCCTCCAAAAATGTCGCTCATCGCGAGTTGGTAGTCGCCAAGTCGTACCGATGTCAGACCCGTGGAAACCTCCGGCAGTGCGGTCGCAGCGGCCAAGACCGTGGCACCGAAGAGAACGCCGGAGAGCCCCACCTGGCCGGCGATCTGTTCACCGCTGCGCTCCAGCACCACACCGGCGACCAACGTCACCACGGCAGCGGCGGCGAAGACAAGTACGGCTCGAGCGGTACTGACGTTGCCTGCGGTCGCGTGTGCCTCCTTCTGCTTCTCGGCGTGACCGCGGGGTGGCTGCTGGCCACCCGGTGCCTCGCCCGACTCGTGCCACGGCAGGCCCTTCCCGGCCCGCTGCAACAGCAGCAGCCCACCTAGCCACAGCACCGCGATGATCAGGCTGGCGGGCGCCACGCGGAAGGCGATCAGGTGCTCAGGAAGCCGCGTCCCGGCGATCACGACTGCCAGGATCGCCGCGACCAAGGCGCACTCGAGCACCAGCGTCAACGAGGCTGCTCGGTAGGTCAGCCCCTTGTCGCCCTTCACGCCAACTGCGTCGAGGAGAACAAGCACCACGGTCTGGATCGCGATGCCACCCAAGATGTTGCCGATCGCAATGTCGAGAGTGTGTGCGAGCGCGGCGCTCACGGTGATAGCGATCTCCGGCAGGTTCGTGGCCACGGCCAGCAGAATGAGGCCGCCGAGAGCCTCGCCCAGGTGCAGCCGCGTTGACAACACGTCGCTGGTGTCGGACAACTTGATGCCGGCCAACCAGATCGCTCCGGCGGCGGCCAGGAAGATGAGCACGAGCACGGGAAGCGAAAGGCTCACGCGCCGCTGAGTACCCACGCGACACGAATCAATCCACCCGGGGGGCGCTGGTCACCCGGGTCACGCTTCACCCGGTCATGCGCGGATACTGTCGCAGACGTCCGACGTCACAGACTGCAACGGTTGGAGGAGACGAGATGAGGTTCGCGCCGTCGGGGGTGCAGTTCGAGATCAGTGCAGGCAGTCACCGGGCCACCATCGTCGAGGTCGGCGGCGGAGTCCGCACGTACGACGTCGGCGGCCGGCCAGTCCTGCACCCATACGACGTAGACGCCATGTGCGACGCCGCGCACGGCGCTCCGCTGATCCCTTGGCCCAACCGGCTCGCCGACGGGCGTTATGAGTTCCAGGGCCAGCAGCTGCAGGTCCCACTGACGGAGGTCGGCAAGTGCAACGCGATCCACGGGCTGCTGCGATGGCGCCCCTGGCGGGCTGTCGAGCAGCAGGGTGACCGTGTGGTGATGCGCGCCGAGCTGCATCCCATGACCGGGTACCCGTTCCGGCTCGACGTCTCGATCGACTACCACGTCAGCGACGAAGGCTTACGGGTCAGCACGCTCGCGCAGAACGCCGGAGACCGTCCCTGTCCGTACGGCGCCGGCCAGCACCCCTACCTTTCGCCGGGCGACGGGCTCGTCGACGACTGCACGCTGACCATCCCAGCTACCACCCGCATCGACACCGATGACGAACGGCAGCTGCCGACCGGAAGCGAACCGGTGGAGGGGACGGCGTACGACTTCAGGCAGGAAGCGCGCATCGGCGACCTCAGCGTCGACTACGCGTTCACAGATTTGGTGCGCGACGACGCCGGGCTGGCCTGGACTCGGCTGACCGGCAGCGACGGAGCGACGGCGGCGATCTGGACCGACGAGACCTACCCCTATCTGGAGATCTTCACCGCCGACGGACTGAGCGAGCAGCGCCGTCGGCGCGGGCTGGGCGTCGAGCCGATGACCTGCGCCCCGAACGCGTTCAACAGTGGCGAGGGCTTGCTGGTGCTGCAGCCGGGTGAGTCGGTCACGACAACCTGGGGCGCGACGCTGGTGTAGCTCTGTAGCTCTGTAGCTCTGTAGCCCGGGCGACGTCGTGCACGTCGTGCGGGCGGGTGCTGGGGTCAGCCCCCGCCGGGCGGTTGCGTGGGTGCCGATGGACGGGCAGGAGGCCAGCACCGCACGGTCGCGGCGGCCGCGACAGCCACGAGGGCGCCCGCGACGGTGTCGAGCAGATAGTGGTTGCCGGTGGTCACGATGACCGCCACGGTGAGGATCGGATAGAGCACGGCCAGGAGGCGGAGCCACCAGGCGCTGAAGAGGATGAGAGCAACGACCGTCACCCAAACCGCCCAAGCCGTATGCAGCGAAGGCATCGCGGCGTATGGATTGGGCGCCGACGTGGTTGACGCGTCCGCGGCTCCGGTCACCTCCGTTACGTCGATGAACGCGGTTCCCGGCAGCAGCCTGGGAGGCGCCACCGGATAGGTCCAGTAGATGATCAGGCCCACGACGTTGATCAGGATGAGGGCGTTACGGGCCGATCGGTAGATGTCAGGTCGGCGTACGTAGCAGACGACGAGGACGCCAAGCGTCACCGTCAGATGAGCCAGTTGGTAGTACCAGCTCGCGACGTCGGCGAGGTAGTGATGTGCTGCCAGCCAAAGGTTGCTGGGAAGCTCCATGTCTATACCGAGGCTGTGCTCGAAGTTCAGAAGCTGCAGCCCGTTGTCCATGGCCACCCCGCGCCTGACCTCGGTCAGCCCGCGGATGCGGTCGTAAAACAGCACCAGCACGGCGATAATCGCAAGCTCGCCAGCGAGAGCCGCCCGGCGCACCGGCGTCGCGACACCCTGGCCCTCCGCGGTCGCCGGCGCCAAGCTGTCTGGAGGCGAGGGCAGAGTCGACACCCTGCGCATTTTAGTGACCTCCCGCTGCGGCCTGGGTGACCGAGCCGCCCGCCACGCGCAGGTTGGCCCGTACGTGTCTGCCAACGCTGCGGCAGTCGATGTGGCGTCGTGCCTGCCCTCGTCGGTATAGACCGATACGCTGCATTCTCGTGGCGACAATCCGCGAAGAGGCGCGCGTCGGTCTGGTGGTGCGGACACCGGCGGCTCTTATCGGGCTTTCGCTCGGCACGCTGCTCGGTCTGCTGTGGTGCCTGCTGCCGCCGACCGGGAGCGACCTGTCAGCTCAGGTTGCGCACGCCCACTTCGCCGTAGCCCATCTGTGGCAACCGGTCGACCTGCAATGGTTCGGGGGAGCTGTATCCGTCGGCTACAGCTTCTTGGTGCCGCCGCTGATGGCCGTGCTCGGTGTTCGCTTCGTGGGCGTGGCCGCTACGGCGCTCTCCGCCGGCTTGTTCGGCCTGCTCATCAGCCGCTGTCACGTGCTTCGTGCTCGGGCCGGTGCGGTTGCCGGGGCACTGTGCCTCTTCGGCAACCTCGTGGTGGGCCGGCTCACGTTCGCCGTCGGAGTTGCCACCGGGCTGACGACGTTGCTGGCGCTCACCTTCACGCACTGGTCACGGTGGCTGCTCATCGTCTTCGGTCCGATCATCACGTGGGGCGCGAGCCCACTGGCTGCATTGTTTCTGCTTTTGGTGGGTGCTGCCCTGGTGATACGCCGCCCCAAAGAGCTCTCCGGCATCCTCCTCACCGGAGCGGCGTCGGTCTCGCTGGCGGCCTCGCTACTCGTAGGACAGCGCGGCTATATGCCGTCCCCGGTCGTCAGCGGTTTGGCTGGATTTGCCGCTTGCGTGGTCGTCGCGATGAGCACCCAGTATCGGCTGGTGCGCATCGGCGCTGTCCTCGCCGCGTGCGGCGTCCTGCTGTCCATGACGGTGCACACCGAGGTCGGCATGAATGCGGTTCGGCTGCCGGCTCTGTTCGGTGCCCCGGTGTTGGTGGCGACGTCGCGGTTGCGCATGCGCCGGCTCGTGCCGGCGGCGGCCGCGACCGTTCTCTTGACGCCGCCGCTGATGAGCAACGACGTCACCGCCATCGGCAACGTCAATAACGAGCCGTCGTACTACGCCGAGTTGATAGCCCAGCTCGACAGTGTGCCGCTGACGGGGCGAGTGGAGATTCCGCCCACCGAGAACCGCTGGGAGTCGGTCTACGTGGCTGCCCACTTCCCGTTGGCACGCGGTTGGATGACCCAGCTCGACACCGGGTACGCCTCTCTTTTCTTCGCACCACGCCTGCACGAGGCGGCCTACCGACGATGGCTCCACCACAATGCCGTGCAGTACGTCGCGCTGCCCGACGCCCAACCGGCGCAGGCAGGGGCTGAGGAGACCAAACTCATCGCGTCAGGTCTTCCGTTCTTGCATCAACTCTGGAAAGGCGACCACTGGACGATCTACACCGTGGCTCATCCCACGGCGACCGTCACCGGAGCGAAGCTCATCGCCCAGAACGCGGCGTCGGTCCGCTTCCGTGCCACCGCCCCAACCACCGTGCTGTTGCGGGTGAGATGGGCGCCCTGGTTGACGCTCAACCGGCGGGGGGCCTGCCTGCAACGCCACGGACTGTGGACCGACGTTGTCACGTCGCAGCCGGGCACCTACATGGTCGGAAGCGCCATGGTTCCCGGCGATCGTCACCGCGAGTGCCCAACCGGTTGACCGCAACCTGCAGCGAGTTGTCACGCGCTCATTGCGGCTATTGCCCGATCAGCGCCTGACAGTGGCCGGGGTTGGAGATGCACGAAGGCCCGGACCGACAAGCAGTCCGGGCCTTCGAAGACGGTCCGCGTTGGTCGCGGCGTCAGCTCAGACGGGGCGAACGTTCTCCGCCTGCGGGCCCTTGGGGCCCTG
>JBBPZH010000094.1:0-21205 GCA_038198965.1 Propionibacteriales bacterium | reverse complement strand
CTGCTGTCCCTCGACCGTATAGGCGGAAAACGTCGTGAAGCTGCCGAGGAAACCACTGCCCAGGAGTGGACGCGCCCAAGGCTGGACAGCGCGATGGTGCTCCAGCCACCCCATCAGACAGCCGATCAGGAAGCAGCCGCTCACGTTGACCGCGAACGTTGGCCAAGGAAACGCGGTGCTGGTGCTCGGTTGCAGGAGCGAGACGGCGTACCTGGCGAGCGAACCGCAAGCACCGCCCAGCGCGACGAAACTCAAGACACGGCCGGGGGCGTCGGCGAGCTCCTGTCGCTGATAAGGGACGTGGAGGTCGACGTCAGGGTCGATCGAGGCAGCTGTCGGTTCTTGCTCGGGCATGCCGCTCCTACCAGACTCGAGATGCACTGGCAGGGACTGTTGGTGACGCGTGGTCACGGTTGCGGCGAGCCCCACCGCCGTCGACGGGGAGCGAGCCTAACAGGAGCCGGTCCCCGACGCCGCTGTCGCGCGCCGTTCTCGCAAGACCTATCAAGCGACGCGACCGGGCGACCTGCGAGAGACTGGAAACGTGGCAGATCATCGGCGCACACTCTGCGCCCGGCCTGAGCGTCTCGGCGCGGCCCTGGCTGTTGCCGCCCTCGTGGTGGCCGGCTGCTCCTCCGGAGCGAGTCCTCGCTCGAGTTCGTCCCCGAGCGACTCCGAGGCGACGAGCGAATCCAGCCGCTTGGAGCCCACCTTGGACGTGACTACGACCTCTGCGACCGAGTCGATGCACCCGTCGACTGTGAGTACTCCGACTGCCCGGCCGCCCGCTGTTACGGTGACGGCGTTGCCGGCAGGTCTGCACAGCCGCCCGAGCCGGGTGGTGGCCTCGCACCTCGATGTGCCGTGGGGAATCGCGTTCCTGCCGGACGGGTCAGCGCTTGTCACCGAGCGCGACACGGCCCGGCTGCTCCGCGTCACGACGAATGGAGGGGTGACCTCGCTGGGCACGGTTCCCGGCGTAACTCCCACGTCCGAGGGCGGACTGTTGGGAGTGGCGGTCTCGCCCACCTACCGTCGCGACTCCACCGTCTATGTCTACGAGACGACTGCTGACGATAACCGTGTGCTGGCCGGAACGATCACCGACCTGGTGCATGGGAGCGGGACCGTCCTTGTCAGCGGCATTCCGCGCGGTGAGATCCACGACGGCGGGCGACTGGCCTTCGGCCCCGACGGCAAGCTCTACGTCACCACGGGAGAGACCGGTCAGGATTACCTTGCACAGAGCCTGAACTCGCTCGGTGGCAAGGTCCTCCGGATCAATCCCGATGGGTCGATCCCCTCCGACAACCCGTTCCCCAACTCACCCATCTGGAGTTACGGCCACCGAAACGTCGAGGGCATCGCCTGGGACGACCAGGGGCGCCTGTGGGCTACCGAGTTCGGCAGTGAGGTGTGGGACGAGATCAACCTGATCGAGCCGGGCAACAACTATGGCTGGCCTGCTGCGGAGGGTACCGGCCATCTCGACGGCAAGGTCGACCCGTACGCCGTCTTCAGCACCTCGGCCGCCTCTCCGTCCGGGCTCGCCTACGCCGCCGGGGCCCTGTGGTTGGGAGCCCTACAAGGCCAAACCACCTGGCGGGTGCCCGTCACTTCGTCGGGGCTTGGGCAGCCGCAGGCGGTGCGGTTAGTGAACGAGCGCACCCGGACCGTCGTCGCTGCGCCAGACGGCGACCTGTGGGTGACGACGAGCGATACCGACGGTCGCGCCGTACCGCGCCGAGGGGACGACCGCATCCTCGCCATCAAGCCCTGGTGACGTGTACAACGGACACATGAGCGCCACCTCCGACGTCAACAATGCGCTGGTCCTCGGCCCACTGCTCCGGTACGTCGACGAGACGTCAGCGACCATCTGGGTAGAGGTGCGCCAGGCCTCTGTCGTCTCTGTGCAGACGGCGGGCCGCGCATTCTCCACCCCCACGTTTGCCGCGCACGGCCATCACTACGCACTGGTGGAGATCGACGGGCTGCAACCAGGCTCCGTCCAGGACTACACCGTCAGCGTCGATGGGGCTGAGGTGTGGCCTCCGGCGCAGTCGCCGTACCCGCCGAGCCGGATCGCAACGTTCGACTTCGCCAACCCGCTGCGCATCGCCTTCGGTTCCTGCCGCACGAGCGTCCCGCACGACCACAAGGGCAACAAGACGCACGGCGTGGACGCGCTGCGCGCCTATGCGTTGCGGATGGCTCGCGATGCGGAGCACTGGCCCCACCTCGTGCTGTTCCTCGGTGACCAGGTGTACGCCGACGAGACCTCAGACTCGATGCAGGAGTTCATCAAGGCGCGCCGCGACATCAACGAGCCGCCTGGGGAGGAGCTCAAGGACTTCGAGGAGTACACCCACCTCTACAAGCTGGCCTGGACCGATCCGGCCAACCGGTGGCTGCTGTCGACGCTGCCGAGCGGCATGATCTTTGACGATCACGACATCCGCGACGACTGGAACACCAGCCTGACCGAGCGGCAGCAGATGGCCGCCACCTCGTGGTGGCAGGACCGCATCGTAGGCGGTTTGGCGTCGTACTGGGTCTATCAGCACATCGGCAACCTTTCGGCTCACGAGCTCGCCGGCGACCCGCTCTGGCAGCGGATCGTGGCTGGACGCGGATCCGACGTCGAGGTCGACGTCACGACCGAGCTCGACGAGCTCGCCGACCGGGCCGACAAGCATCCCGACAGCTACCGGTGGAGCTACTCCCGAGACCTCGGGCGGACCCGGCTGATCATCGTCGACTCGCGCGCGGCGAGGGTGCTCCAGCCTGACCGGCGGTCCATGCTCGACGACGCGGAGATGCAGTGGTTCGACGATCGCTTGCAGGGCGGCTTCGACCACCTGCTGATCGGCACGTCACTGCCCTTCCTGCTGGCGCCAGGCCTGCAGAGCCTCGAGGCGTGGAGCGAGGCTGTCGCCGAAGGTGCGTGGGGGTCGCTCGCCGCTCGGCTCGGCGAGAAGGTGCGGCAGGCGGCGGACTTCGAGCACTGGGCCGCTTTCCAGCAGGGCTTCCAACAGGTCTCCCAGCTCGTCTTGGAGGTGGCTGACGGCAAACGCGGTGAGCCGCCGGCCACCGTGACATTCCTGTCCGGAGATGTCCACCACTCGTACGTCGCCGAGGTCGAGCGCAGCGAACGACCAACGCGCATCCTGCAGGCCGTCTGCTCCCCGATCCGCAATCCCTTGCCGAGGGTGATGCGCTACGCAATGGCCAGCTTCGCGCATGCAGCTGCCCCGCTCGACGCTTTGGCACGCGCGGCTGCTGTTCGATCCGCCCCCTTCTCCTGGCGCAACCTCGCCGGGCCGTGGTTCGACAACATGCTGGCCAGCTTGGAGATCGACGGCCGGGACCTGCGGCTGCGTTGGGAGAAGGGCGTCATACACGACGGTCGCGACGACGAACCCGAGATCCAGGTCGTCGCCGATCTCACCATCGATCCTTTTCCGGCCGGCGAGCCCGCTGCCTGAACTGCCAGGTTCGCGAATCGCGCAGACGACTGACGACGGGCTTGGGCTCAGCCGAAGCGGCCGGAGATGTAGGCCTCGGTCGCTGGGTTGTCGGGATTGGAGAAGATCTTGGTGGTCGGCCCGTACTCGACCAGCTTGCCCGGCTCGCCCACCCCTGCCAGATTGAAGAACGCCGTCGTGTCGGACACCCGGGCTGCCTGTTGCATGTTGTGGGTGACGATGACGATCGTGTAGTCCTCCTTGAGGTCCTGGATGAGGTCCTCAACCGCGCTGGTCGAGATCGGGTCGAGAGCCGAGCACGGCTCGTCCATCAACAGCACCTGCGGCTCGACGGCGATGGCGCGGGCGATGCACAACCGTTGCTGCTGCCCACCCGACAGGCTGGAGCCCGGGCGGTTCAGCCTGTCCTTGACCTCGTTCCACAGGTTCGCGGAGGTGAGCGAGCGCTCGACCAGCTCATGAGAGCTTGCCTTGTTCATGCGCTTTGCGTTCAGCCGGACCCCGGCGAGCACGTTCTCCGAGATCGACATCGTCGGAAACGGGTTTGGGCGTTGGAAGACCATGCCGATCTGGCGGCGTACCTGCACGGGGTCGATGTCTGAGTCGTACAGGTCTCGCCCGTCGATACAGATCTTGCCCTTGACGTAGGCGCCGGGAATGACCTCATGCATCCGGTTGAGCGACCGCAGAAACGACGACTTGCCGCATCCGGAGGGTCCGATGAACGCGGTCACCGAACGCGCCGCGATCGGAACCGTCACTCCCTCGACTGCGAGGAAGTCGCCGTAGTAGATGTTCAGGTCGCTGACGTCGATGCTCTTAGCCATGACAGTTCTCGTTTCGTTGCAGCATCGCGACCGCGATGGCCGGTCTCATGCTTTGCTCTTGGGGGAGAAGAAGTGGGAGACGAGACGAGCGACCACGTTGAGCGCCATGATGATCAGCGTCAGCACCAGAGCCGCACCCCACGCTCGGTTGATGCTGAACTCCGGCGGGAAGGTCGGGGTCTTGTAGGAGTTGTAGATGAAGACCGGCAGAGTCGCCATTCGGCCGTTGAAGAGGTCGAAGTTCGATGAGTCGGTGGTGCCGCAGATGATGAGCAGTGGGGCGGTCTCGCCGATGACGCGGGCGATGGCGATCGTGACGCCCGTGACGATTCCGGCGAGCGCGGTCGGCAGCACAACCTTGACGATGGTGCGCCACTTCGGCACGCCCAGCGCGTATGCCGCTTCACGGAGCTCATTGGGTACCAGTTTGATCATTTCTTCCGATGAGCGCACTACCAGCGGCACCATCAGAAGGGACAAGGCCACGGAGCCGCCGAACCCCATGCGGACACCTGCGCCGGAGAACAATACGAAGAGTGCGTAGGCAAAGAGACCGGCGACGATGGACGGTATGCCGGTCATGACGTCGACGAGGAAGGTCACGACTCGTGCGATGGACCCGTTGCCGTACTCCACCAGATAGATGGCGGTGAGCAAGCCAACCGGCACGGACATGACGGCTGCCATCCCGGTGACGAGGAGGGTGCCGACGGCTGCGTGGTAGATGCCACCACCCGGGCCAAGGACGTTGCGCATCGAGCTTGTGAAAAAGGTGGGGCTGAGCACCGGCGCCCCGTTGCTGACCACTGTCCACAGCAACGTGACCAGGGGAAGCAATGCCAGCAGGAACGCGCCGGTGATGAGCGTGGCGGTCAATCGGTCGACACTTCTACGGCGGCCCTCGACGATCCGCGAGATCGCCACCAGCGACACCAGGAACAGCAGCCATCCGAGCAGGACCAGCGGTGTCCAGCTGATGCCCACTGCCAGATGCGCCAGCCCGGCGGCGAGTGCAATGCCGACCCCGAAAGCCAGCGAGAAGAACCGGGGCAGCCGCGCCGAGCTGAGCGGTGTGCCGCTCGGACCGTCAGCCGCCGGTGATTGCGTCGGTCGCGTGCGCAGAGGCGTTGTCACCTCAGTTCGCTCCTGAGAAGTCTTTGCGCCGGGAGACGATGGCGCGGGCGGCGAAGTTGACGACGAAGGTGATCAAGAAGAGCACCAGACCGCTGGCAATCAGCACATTGACCAAGGTGCCGGAGGCCTCCGGGAACTGCAGCGCGATGTTCGCCGCGATCGTGCTGGGGTTGATCGAGCTGATGAGGTTGGGGGTGACGACGCCGCTCGCGGACAACACCAGGACGACAGCCATGGTTTCGCCGAGCGCGCGGCCGAGGCCGAGCATCGCGGCACTCACCATGCCGGACCGCGCGTACGGAAAGACCGCCATCCGGATCATCTCCCAGCGCGTCGCACCCAGCGCGAGCGCCGCCTCCTCGTGCAGACGTGGTGCCTGCAAGAAGATCTCTCGGCACAAAGCGGTGATGATCGGCAAGATCATGACCGCGAGCACTACCCCGACGGTCAAGATCGTGCGGCCGGTGGGGGAGGTTGGACCCGCGAAGAAGGGCAGGAAGCCGAGGTGGTTCTCCAGCCACGAGTACACCGGAACCAACCGCGGAGCCAGGAACGTGATGCCCCACAGCCCGTAGACCACGCTAGGGATGGCCGCTAGCAAGTCGATGAGGTAGCCAAGGGGCGTCGCCAGGCGACGAGGGGCGTAGTGGGAGATGAAGAGCGCCACACCGATGGACAGCGGCGTGGCGATGAGCAGGGCGAGGGTGGCCGCCAGCAAGGTGCCGTACACCAGCGGCCAGACGTAGGCGAGGATGCCATTGCCGCCCGGGATCTCACTGCTCGGTGCCGTGAAGGCGGGGATGCCCTCGACAGTCAAGAAGATCGCAACGCCGGCCAGCGCGGCAAGGATCGTGCCTGCTGCCGCAGTCGTAAGCCCCCGAAAGGCACGATCGCCAAACCGAGAGGGCCGGCTCTGCGGCGTCTCGACTGTCGTACTTGCCATCGCGCGTGTCCTTGCCCTTGCCTTGCCCTTGCCTGCAACCGCCCCGCCGAGTTAGGTGACCGGGCGGGGTTGGCTGCTACGTCACGACATGTGCACTGTGCATGTCGGTTCCCGCGGGTGAGCCGGTCGAACCGGGCAACGACCAGCTCACCCGCAAGCTCTTACTGGGTGCCAGAGATCGTGCTGATCGCCTGCTGCGCCTTCTGCTGCAACGCTGAGGTGATCGGTGCAGATCCCGCTTGCTGGGCCGCAGCGTTCTGGCCGTCGGCACTGACGACGTACGACTCGAAAGCCTTGACGAGGTTCGCCTTGGCTTGCGACGAGTACGTCGAGCAGGTGATCTGGTAGGACACCAGCACGATCGGGTAGACGCCAGCCTTAGTCGTCTTGCGGTTGACGTTCATGGCCATGTCGGTGCTGGCTCGGCCGTGCTCCGGACTGGATTCGCTGAGCACGGCGGACGCCGCCTGGGCCGACGGCTCCACATACTGCGAGCCCACCTTGATCATCGCCTGCCCGAGATCGGCTGCCTGACTGGCGTCGGCGTAGCCGATGGTGCCGTCTCCCTGGGTCACGGCTGACACGACTCCCGACGTTCCGTCCGCCGACTCACCACCCTTGGTCGGCCACGTGTCGTCTGCCGGGTAGGTCCAGTCCTTGGCGGCCACCTGGGACAGGTAGTCGGTGAAGTTCGCAGTGGTGCCCGAGTCGTCTGAGCGGTGCACAGGTGTGATGGTGGTGCTCGGCAGTGACACGCCGGGGTTGTCAGCCTTGATGGCCGGGTCGTTCCAGGTCGTGATCTTGCCGGCGAAGATCTGCGCGACTGTTGCGGGCGACAGCTGCAGCTTGCTGACTCCCGAGAGGTTGTAGATCACCGCAATCGGGCTGACGTAGACCGGCACCTCGATCGGATTCGAGCCGCAGGTCTTCTTGGCACTCTTCAGCTCGTCGGTGCTGAGATAGGAGTCCGAGCCGGCGAAGTCGACGCCACCGGACAGGAATTGTGCGCGACCGTCACCGGAGCCGATGGCGTCGTAGTTGACAGTCACGTTCGGGTTGGCTCCCTGGAACTTCGCCTTCCAAGCCTCCATCGCCGCCTCTTGCGCGGTTGAGCCGGCGCCGTTGAGCGTGCCGGACACCGCAGCTGACGTACCGCCGCCGCCGCCTCCGCCTCCGGAACCACCTGTGCCTCCGGAACCACCTGGGGTAGAACTCGAGCCTCCTGCACTCGGAGTGCTGCTGGTTTCGTTGGAGGCGCTGCAGGCGCTCAGGCCGAGCGCTACTGACAAGCCGAGCAGCGCTGTGCGCGACAGTGTTGCCCGAGACTGTGCGGTGCGTGTCACTTAGGAAGTCCCTCTCGAAGAAGTCTGTAATGGGCTGTGCTTACGCGAGCGACGTTAGGAAGCGCAGGTGTCCTGTCTGCTTTGCGTAAGTGAACGCACCGTGAACAAGCTCGCCTAGTTTCGCCTCAGCAGCGGCGGGTATGGGCGCATCATGCGCGTCGTCGTGATCGGAGCCACCGGCAACGTCGGTACGGCTCTCGTGCAAGCCCTCACCGCCGATCCAGCCGTGACTGAGGTGGTCGCCGTCGCCCGGCGACTTCCGTCGGCCCCTCAACCGGACGGTCGTGGCTCGATCTCTGATCCGGCGAGCGACGGGGCCTCCCGCGGGGCGGCAGCGGTGTCATGGCACGCCGCTGACATCGCTCGGGACAACCTCGATCCGCTGATGTCCGGTGCCGACGCCGTGGTGACGTTGGCCTGGTTGTTCCAGCCGACGCACCGGGCGGAGGTCACCTGGGCGAACAACGTCTTGGGCACCAACCGGGTGATGGAGGCGGTAGCTCGCAACGGAGTCGGGACCTTTGTGCACACCTCCTCGGTGGCGGCGTACTCACCGCGCACGAGCGACGAGCCGATCGACGAAACCTGGCCTACGCATGGGGCGTCGTCGGCCGCCTACGCTCGGGAGAAGGCGTACGTCGAAAGGCTGGTCGACCTGTTCGAACTCCGCACGACCGGCTGTCGCGTCGTCCGGTTCAGGCCGGGGTTCATCTTCCAGCGCCGGGCAGCGAGCCAGCAGCGTCGTCTGTTCGCTGGTCCGCTGGTTCCCGGCTCGTTGATGCGGCCCGAGTTGGTGCCGGTGCTGCCGGTTCCGCGCGGACTGCTGCTGCAGACCGTGCATGCGGACGACGTAGCTCAAGCGTTTCGCGCGGCAATCGTGTCCGACGTCTCCGGTGCCTTCAACGTGTGCGCCGACGACATCCTGAAAGCATCGGACTTGGCGGAGATGGTGAACGCCCGAGTGGCCCCGGTGCCACCTCGGTTGGCACGGACAGCGCTCGCACTGGCTTGGCGGGCCTACGCAGTGCCGGCGGCGCCTGAGCTACTGGACGCGCTGTTGGTAGTACCCATGATGACCAACACGCGAGCCAAGGAGGAACTCGGCTGGGCCCCGCGAGTGAGCGCGACGGATGCACCGGCGGAGTTCTTTGAAGGGTTACGCGCGGGCGTTGGCTATGCCACGCCGCCGCTGGACCCACGCAGCAGCGGACCGCTCCGCTTCCGCGAGTTCACGTCAGGCGTGGGCACTCGCCCTTAGGCCAAATAAGCGTCTTCGTCGGCACCCAGCGTCAGCGGCGCCATCACGAGGACGGCTGGGGCAGGTTCTTCTGCACCTGCTTGCAGGAAACCTTCGGGTTGACACCGAAGTAGTTCAACGGGCCCGAGACGATGGTCAGCGCCGTTGTGCTCAGCGCCGCACAGTTGCTCTTCTTGCCCGAGAAGTAGCCGCGCTGCGCTGCTGCGAGCCCTCCGATAAGAAGCCATACGACGATGACCGCGGCGAGCAACGACTTCATGTGCGCCTCCAGTTCGGCTGACGGCAGCCTAGCCGCCGGGCTGGGTTCTCGAGGTTTCCCGGAGGGCTACTGATCCCAGCGCAGCAACGCACCGGCCGGTGACCCGTCGAGCACCCCACTCGGTACGGCCACCACGTCGGCGGCCGTCTTGACCGCGGCAGCGATCATCGCCGGTCCACGACCTCGCCGGTTTGCTGGGCGTTGCGGTGCACCTCCTCGGTGGAGTTCTGATAGCGCCCTTGCGACCAGCCACCGACCTTGACCTTCTGGATGAAGTCCTGGTCGCCGTGGATCTCGCGCGTCTCCGTTGGCTCGCGCATCGAGGCGCTGTAGACCTCGATGTCACTGCCCTCGCGGTCAGCGACGACTAGCAAAAATGGCACCGAAGCGTCTTGCAGCGCAACCTAGGGACCCACGTCAGGAAGGGCCCCCCACGTGGCGACCGGGATAGCCGCGCGTTCTGAGACCACGCTGTCGAGACAAAGCTCGTCCTGAGTCGCCAACTCGAACCTCTCGCTCCTCCGCGCCGTCTTCGCCGTCATTGCCGACGTCGACGAAGACGCTGGCGAAGGGTCCGGTGTGCTCGTAGAGCTCAGAAAGCTTGTCTGTTCGCATCGTGCGCCTCTCGAGGGGGCAGTCCGCAAACGGACTGAGCCGTCACACCTCGCGCCAGCTCGCATCGGCAAGGCTGTCGTGACCGTGCGCGGCCATACTCGTCAGGCCGCCGTCCACCACAAAGGACGCAGCCGTGACGTACGCCGACCGCGGTGACGCCAGGAAGCCGATGACGCTGGCCACCTCGTTGACGTGCCCTGGGCGCCCCAGGGGGTTGCCAGGGCGGTCCTCGAAGTAGGCATCGGCGGTGTCCTTACCCGTCATCGGCGTCGCAATCTCCCCAGGCGCCACGGAGTTGACCGTGATGCCGTACTGCGAGAGCTCCAGCGCCAACACCTTCGTAAGCATGCCGAGTCCTGCCTTCGCCGCGCAGTACGCCGCCGAGCCGACCCTCGGCACGTGCTCGTGCACGCTCGTCACGTTGATGATCCGCCCGCCGTGGCCGCCGTCGACGAGATGTCGGGCGGCTCGTTGCGAGCACAGGAACGAACCGTCGAGGTCGGTTGCGATGACCTCGCGCCAGTCGACGTACGACATCGTCAGTGCAGCGATGCCCTTGCCGGTGCCCGCGTTGTTGATCAGCACCCCAAGGCCCCCGAGCCGGCTCGTGAGCTCGTCGACCATGTCGCCGGTCTCGGCATCTGCGAGATCCTGCTGCATCACGAAGCACTTGCCCCCGCGACGCTCGATCTCCTCGCGCGTGCCGCCGGCTCCCTCGGCGTCGCTATGGAAGGTGATGCCGACATCGAAACCCTCGGTGGCGAGGAGTTCTGCTGTTGCCTTTCCGATCCCTGAGTCCGCTCCGGTGACGATTGCCTTGCGGGGAAAAGCGCCGGTCATGGACTCTCCTTCGGCGAACTGGACGAAGACGCCCTGACGTACCCTCGGCGCGAAGACATCAAACCGTCGCTCCCTCGCCGACGCGTCGCGTAAGTTCTGGCGGGCATAGGCGACTCTCAGGCGGGTAATCTAACGCTGGCGCACCTTCTTCACTACTTTCTGTCAGGAGTCAGCACATGTCATCTCGGTCCACGTCTGGTCGCACGGTCGACGGCTACGGGGACAATCCGCTCCTCCGCAAAGCCGCCATGGCAGTCGGTGCGGTCTTTCTTCTCGGCGGCATCTTGGGCTTCATTCCAGGTGTCACATCCAGCTACGGCGACATGCGCTTTGCGGGTCACGACTCCGGTGCCCTGCTGTTGGGGCTTTTCCAGGTGTCGATCCTCCACAACATCGTGCACCTGCTCTACGGCATCGCTGGGCTCGCAGCCGCGCGGACCACTGCAGGATCCAGGGCGTACCTGGTAGGCGGCGGGATCATCTACCTTGTGCTGTGGATCTACGGCCTCGTCATCAGCAAGGACAGCGGCGCCAACTTCGTACCGCTCAACACCGCTGACAACTGGCTGCACTTCTTCCTTGGCGTGGGCATGATCGGGATCGGGATCGGGCTCGCGCTCTCGCGCAGCACCCGCACCGACACCACAGCAACGACTGCTGCCTGAGTTTCGAAAGGCAGCGGCTGCGCCGCATAGCCAGGAGTGTCGCCCGCACCAATCGGATCCGTCTGGATTCGGTGCCGGCGGCACTCCTGCGTTCGGAGAAGATGAGGCCGGCATGCGCGTGCTGCCTGAGGTGCTGGCCCCTGGGCTGCGGGTCGTCTTTGCAGCGCCGGCCGTGGGGGAATGCGCCGCCGATCGCGGACATTACTACGCCGGTCCCGGCAACGCGTTCTGGCAGTTGTTGTATGAAGCAGAGCTGACGCCTCAGTTGCTCGAGGCCAACCAGGACTCGACGGTTCAGATGTATGGCGTCGGGCTGGCAGATGTCGTCCGCGACAAGGACGACACGGACCCTCGCTTCGATGTCGCGGGCTTTGTCGCCCGGATGGAGCGCCACGAGCCTCGATGGGTCGCGTTCAACGGCAAGCAGGTAGCACAGGCGGTGGCTCGGGAACTCGGCCATCCCCGGCCGGCTCTCGGCCCGCTCGACTGGCGCATCGGCTCCGCGGAGGTTTTCGTGCTGCCGAGTAGCAGTGGGGCCAACCGTCGACGGGACTACGACGGCCGCCCCCGGCGGATCGACTGGTGGCGCGAGCTTGCCGACTACGTGAGGTGAGAAGGTGCAAACGTTTGTCCCGTACGCCGACTTCCGGCGCAGCGCCGAGCTTCTCGACGACAAGCGCCTTGGGAAGCAGCGCGTCGAGACGTTGCAGATCATGCAGGTACTGGTGCGACAGCGATGGAACAACGCCGTCGGCGAGATCGAGGAATTCCAGCCGCGCGGATGGCGCAGTCACCCCGCTGTCTTGATGTGGCAAGGCTATGAGGCCGCCTTGCTGGCCTACCAACGTGAGGTGTGCGGAGTCTGGACCGCTCGAGGCTTCCGCGACACCTGCTACCCCAAGACGCTGGGTCTCGTCACGCACTGGTCGGGCGGCGGAGTCCCGTCGTACGTCGACCCGCCCTGGTTGCGCGACGAGCGGCTGCACCGTTCGCACCAATCGAATCTCATCCGCAAGGACCCCGACTACTACTCGCCGCTCTTTCCCGGCGTTCCGGGTGACGAACCCTATGTGTGGCCGGTGGTAAGGCCCGGCCTAAAGCCTAGGTAGTCAGCGTTCCGGCGTGGAAGGGCTCGAGGCGCACGGGCAGGGAGTCCACGCCATAGACAATCGAGACCTGCCGGAAGCTCACGTCAGCCCCCCCAGTGGCAAGCTGCAGGCGCGGGAAACGCCGAGCCAGTGCCGGTAGCGCCGTACGGAGCTCGATGCGCGCGAGCTCCGCTCCCACGCACCGGTGGAAACCGTGTCCGAACGCCAGGTGTGCCATGGGCTCGCGAGCAGCGTCGAACTCGTCCAGTCGGGCGCCACTGCGGGGGTCCCGATTGGCGCCGGCCAAGTGACAGATGACGACGTCTCCTCGTGAGATGCGCTGGCCGGCCAGCTCCATGTCGTGTTTGGCGAAGCGCGGGAACGATATCTGCACCACGGACAAGTAGCGCAACAGCTCTTCAACAGTGGGCTCGACTGCCGTCGGGTCGTCCGCCAGGCGGTGATAGTCGTCGGGACGGTCGAGTAGAACCGCCGTTCCCAGCGCCAGCATGCTGGCACTGGTCTCGAGACCTCCGGTGAAGACCCCGTCGGCAAGGCCGGCGAGGTCGAAGTCGGAGATGTCGGCTCCCTGGTCGCGGATGATCTGGCCGATGAGTCCGTCACCTGGCTCGCTCCGTTGGCGCCGTACCGACTCCAGCAGGAAGCGGCGGGACTCCGACACGGCTCCGAAGGTGCCCTGGCCGCCGTACGAGACATCGAAGCGAGCTGGGCCCAGCTGACGGATCTTGTCGCGGTCACCGTCGGGAAGCCCCAAGAGTTCGCAGATGACCAGAAAGGGAATCGGAAACGCGAACCGCTGCACCAGGTCGACCACGGGTCCGTGGCGTTCCATGTCGTCAAGCTGCTCCTCGACGATGCTCGTGATCCGTGGGCGCAAGGTCTCCAGGCGGCGCATCGTGAACTGCGGCGTGAGCAGCTTACGGAGCCGAGTGTGTCCTGGGGGATCGGTGAAACCGAGGCCGCCGATGTCCCCGTCTGCGGTCGAACCCCGACGACCCACGAGGGGGCGGATGTCATTGCTGTAGTGAGTCTTGTCAGCGAGGACTTGTCGCGCCTCTTCCTGACCGGTCACCATCCATACGGTCAAGCCGAGGAACGACACCAACTTGTGCACCGGTTCGACGTCTCGGATTTCGCCGAGCCGGGGTACGGGGTCCATACCGGTGCGACGCAGCGGCCAGCTCAGCGCTGAGGGGACCCGGTCCAGCTGCGAGATGTCCAGGGCGGTACTTCCGGCCCGCGCCAACACTTGTCGGCGCAGCTTGTTCCGCAGGTATGTCGGAACGAGGGACATGCCGGCTCCTGGTCATCCGCGTCGAGGCTGCCGTCAGAGCGTAGCCTGCGGGCGGCTTGCACTGAGGGACGCGCCGCTGCCCCGAAAGGAGTCGCCGTCAGTGGTGGTACGCGTGTACGACAGCGTGGCCCTTGCCGCGCGCGATCAGCCAGCGATTGAGCGGGGTCGTCAGCACAAAAGGCAGTGCAACGTCGCTGACGCCGCGACCGACCACGAGGTGGCGTTGCCGGTTGGTGATTGTGGTGCGCTTCCTGCTCGTACGCCGAAGTCTCAGTCATGCTCGGCATTCTTCGACCAGGCGAAGCGTACGTCGAGCCCCGGGCATGAAGTTCGCTGCCGCTTCACTACTGTGCGGCTGCGGTGCAGCGTGCCCGGACTGCAGCCCAACTGGGCGCGGTGACGGCTTGGTCCCTACGATGAGCCGCACATGAGAGCGGTTCAGTACAGCGAATATGGCGACGAGCCAAGCGTCGTCTCGATGGACGAACCGATGTGCTCGCCCGACGGAGTGCTGATCGAGGTGCACGCCACTGGTGTCTGCCGGTCGGACTGGCACGCGTGGCAAGGGCATGACCCGGTGCAGCTGCCACACGTGCCGGGACACGAATTCGCCGGTGTGGTGACCGAGGTGGGCTCTCAGGTCACGCGAGTCTGTTCGGGTGACCGGGTTACGGTGCCCTTCGTCTGCGGTTGTGGCCGTTGCGAATATTGCCTGACAGGTGACGGCCAGGTGTGCCCGCAGCAGACCCAGCCGGGATTCACCGCCCCAGGCTCGTTCGCGGATCTGGTGGGAGTTCCGGCTGCTGACTTCAACGTTGTGAGGCTTCCGGATGCTGTCCATCTTGTAGCGGCGGCCGCTCTTGGTTGCCGGTTCGCCACCGCGTTCCGCGCTCTCACCGTCCACGGTCGGGTCGAGAGGGACGATTGGGTGGCGGTCCATGGGTGCGGCGGGGTCGGTCTGTCTGCGGTGATGATCGCCGCTGCGCTCGGTGCCCACGTGGTCGCTGCCGATGTGTCTTCTGCAGCCCTGCGCCGGGCGGGGGAGCTTGGGGCCGAGGTGCTCATCCCGGCGGACAGGGACGCGTCGGCTCAGATTCGGCAGGTGACCGACGGTGGCGTGCGCGTGTCCCTCGATGCGGTGGGTTCCCCGGCCGTTGTGCTTGCTTCAGTCGATTGCCTCCGACCGCGCGGGAGGCACGTTCAGGTCGGTCTGTTGCTTGGCAAGGAGTCAACTCCGCGACTGCCAATGGGCCAGATCGTCGCCAAGGAGCTGGAGATCTACGGCGCCCACGGGATGCCCGCTCGCGGCTACCCGGCGCTTCTGGAGCTGGTCGAGTCAGGGATCCTTCGCCCGGACCTGTTGGTCGGGCAAGTGATCGCACTGGATGAGGCCGGCGCCGCTCTCGCTGCCATGAGCACACCGGCGGCGGAAGCAGGGATCACCGTCATCCGCCTGCACTGATCTCTCCGACTGCATCTACCAAAGCTGCGACAAGCGTCAACCGAGACGGCGTCGACGACCAACCGAGACGATGGAAAGCCTCAGCCGATCACGTTCTGTCGCGCATCAGCCGAGATTGCACACAGTGATGCAGTGGGCCCCGTGGGACTCGAACCCACAGCCCGCGGATTAAAAGTCCGCTGCTCTGCCAATTGAGCTAGAGGCCCTCGCTGTGCAAACCCGCAGGTCAGGGACTCGCGCGCTCAGGCTAATTGAACGACGGTCATTCCCTGGTCCGCAGGTAGTCCGCAAGAAGTTTGGAGGAACCGCTCGCGGACCTCGCCGAGGCGATCCGCCACCTGGTCGAGATCATCATCGTAGAGGTGCCCGTACAGGTCCCACGTCATGGTCGCCGAGGCGTGGCCCAACATTGACTGCACGACCTTGATGTTCGCTCCTGCCTGGATCGCGAGAGAAGCCGCCGTATGCCGGAGCGAGTGCGGAACGAGCCCGTTGAGACCAACGGCACGCGCAGATGGGTCAAAGCACGCCTTGCGGAAGTTGCTCGTACGTAGGTAACCACCCAACGGGGCCGGGAAGACAAGGTCATCAGGCTTACGCCCGGCGACGTGCGCAGCCAATCCATCTCGGAGGAAGCGACTCAGAGGGATCTCGCGGCGCTTACCACTCTTTGTGGTCCCGTCGCTCAACTTTCCGCCGATCTCCGTAACGGCGTGGTCGATCACAAGCCTGGACCGGAGAAGATCGCACTGGCGGACCGTGAGGCCGACTGCCTCACCCCATCGCAGCCCGCCGTAGCCGAGCACTCGGATCAGGAGCGCGTGTGGACCCGCGGCATCGGCCAGGGCTTCGAGTTGGGCGATGGTCAGGTACTCGCGAGTCGACTGCGGGGTTCTGGGGAGTTCAACGCCGTGGGCTGGGCTGACGGCTAGTTTCCTTGCTTTGACGGCTGTGTCCAGTACGCCTTTGAGCACCAGATAAGCCTGCCTCGTTCTGGAGGCCGACAGGCCGTCTGAGGTCAGTTGTGAGACCCATGCTTCGATGTCCGCCGTGGTGATGGTAGATACGGCCGCATCACGCCAGCGGGGAAGCACGTGAGTCTCGAGCAGACTCTGGTACCCCACCAGCGTTTTGGGCTTCACCCGCGACGTCTTGACCTGGAGCCAAACCGGCGCCAGCGCTCCGATGGTCGATCGACCGGCCTTGGGGTCGACGTACTGGCCTGTGACGACGCTCGTGGTCACCTCATCGAGCCACCGCTGGGCGTCGGTCTTCCTACCCAAATGCCTGGCATGCTCCTTGCCGCTGCTGTCCCGGTAACGGGCTCGCCAACGGCCGTCTTGGCGCCTCTGGATGCTTGCCACCTCTACGCTCCTTTGCGGTGAAAGGGTCTGGCCTGCCGGTTGCCTGCTTCGTCGCGGTAGCGGGCCATGCCACTTCCCGTCGGAGCACTTGGCGATGTTTCCGGCCATGGCCGCTCGGTTTCTGGGTCACCATGGTGATCCTTCGCTGAGAGAACTTCACTCACGAGGGCATCGGCTGTGCAGATTCCGATGGGGGTCGGCGTCCCTGTTCGGCGCGCCACAGGACAAGATCGGTACGCCAGTAGCGGACGTGGCGGTGAACCCTGAAGCTGAACGGACCGGTGCCGCAGTAGCGCCAGTAGCGCATGGTGGCGACTGGCACGCGGAGGAAGGCGGCGGCTTCGTCGATGCTGAGCATCTCGTCGTTGTCGTGGTTGTCTTCGTGGTTGGGCGCTGTGGTCATGTGCTTCTCCTTGTCTATCCTTCTGGAATATCAAGCGCACTGTGGGGGTGCGAATGGACATCGCGGTATCAACTTCGTGATCGTGGCGCTCCGATTGCAGCCTCGCCTCGGCGACGTTCGGGCCGGCGGCACCGCCTGTCCCACGGAATAGATAGTTCCGCGCGAGCGCGGCCGAGCATGGTCGCTGGGGACTGGTTATCGTCCGATGCTTGGCGCGTGGTCCAGCGAGGTGTGGCCGGCGTGGTTGGGCCCGATCCCGTGGGCTTCCTGTTGGCGCCACCTGCGCGCTTGGGGTTCGCGGGCGGCGGTCTCGTGCTGGACGGCACGGTCGGCAGCCCACTGACTGTGTTCGGTGTCGAGACCACCGGCTCCGAGCGCGCGGATCACCGGCTCGTTCTGGAGGTGGCCAACTCGTGTCTTCGCGATCTTCAGGTTGCGCTCGGCGACGGCCATCTCCTCAATGACGGCGGTGAGCCGCTCGACTGGATCGGCGACGTGGGCGGCGCGGCGGTACGGGCGAAGCTTCTCGGAGAGCGTGTTGTCGAGTCGGGTGCGAGCCCTTTCTGCAGCCTCGAATGCCGACCAAGCGGTCCGTTCTGCCTGACGGGCATCGTCGGCGTCGGGGTGCGCCTCGGTGACGCGGCGGGTGACGTAGGCGTCGATCTGCTCCTCGACCTCGCGTCCGTGCAGCCGCGGCACCTGTTGGGCAAGGCCGACGGGGCCGGTCGCGAGGTCGGGGTGGACCGGACGCCATCGCTCGGCGAACGCGGCTAGCTCGCTACTCGCGGCCTGGACCTGACGACGACGCTGACCCCACCGGCCGGGACCCTGGTCAAATGAATCGGCTGCCCGCTGGGCGCGCGACAGGTCCCGCCGCCAGGCGGCCCCGATTCGGGTTTGAAGCTCCGCCGTCTCCGACTCCATCGTGGCGGCGAGGTCGGCCACCCGGCCGCGTGCGTCAGGCCACATGCTTCCGGCGGAAGATTGTTCGGCGCGTAGCCGCTCGTGGACCGGGGCGTAGCGGTCGCGGATCGCGGCAACCTGCTGTAGAGCGTCACGCTCACCAACCAGAGACTGGTGGTGCTCGGTGAGGTCTGCCTGCTCGGTCCACGCCGCCCGCAGGTCGACCAGCACCTCGTCGAATGGACGCGCCGGCCGTTGAGCGCCGTAACGCTCGACGTCCTCGCCGGCCCGCTGAGCTGCGGCGGTCGGTCCCAGGTCCGCTCGGTCTCGGCTGAAGACGACGTCCCACTGGCGTCGTGCGTCCTCATCGTCGTTGGCGACGATATGGATGACGTTGTCGTGCCTGCCACGTGTCATCCCGACGTACGCCGAGGCCGCGGTGGTGTGCTGGCCGAGGACTAGATGGCCGGTGTTGGTGGTCTCGCCCTGCGCGCCGTAGACCGTGGTGGCATAGGCCAGCTCGACATGCTCGTGGACGTACCCGCCTGGAACGGCGTGCACGTCGGTGGGTCGGCGACCACGAACCGTCAGGCTGCCATCGGTCCCGATGCCGGTGACGGTCCAGCTGTCACGGTTGGTCACGCCTAGGGTGCGGTCGTTGCGCCGGGTGGCGACCCGGTCGCCGACGCCGATCCGCTCACCCGCGGCGGTGACGGTCGCGTGGTTGTCATCGACGTGACCGGCGGCGACGAGCCGGTCACGGATCGCCCCGTTCAAGGCGACGGCCTGCTCACGGGTGTCGGCCATCATCAGGGCGCCGGCTGTGCCCGGGCGGCGTGTGAGGATGACATCGGTGGCCAGCCGGGCCAGAGTCTGGGTGCGTTCAGCCTGGCTGGGGTAGATGCAGACCTGGTCCCGGCGCCACAGCGCACCCCATACCTCACCGACCCGCTCACCATTCCCCTCATCACTGACCTCACCGGATATGAAGTAGGTCGCCGAGCCGGTGCGCAGGGCCAGGCTGATCGCGGCGTACTCCGGGTCGTTGAAGCGGTGCACGACGTCGAGGTCGACGTGGGCCTGCGGTGTAACCCAGCGGGCGGCGAGGTCGAGGACCCCGCCGCGCCCGACGGCCGGCAGTTGGTGACGGTCGCCCAGGAACGCGACGCGGGCATGCATCTCGTCGGCGACGGTGAGCAGTGCCGCCGCGGTGTCCTGGTCGAGCATCCCGGCCTCATCAACCAGCAGGAGGTCACCGGGAGCGAGGAGTGCTTCGGCACACGGCATGGCGGCATGGCGGGTCCAGCGGCCGTCGTCGTCCCACCGGAACCCGTGCTGGTGGACCAGCCAAGAGACCGATCCCGCCTGGCCGACCTCGCGGGCGGCGACTTGGGCCGCCCTCAGTGTCGGGGTGACCACAAGCATCTGGTGCCCGCACGCCTGCACTGCGGTCTTGACCGCCGCCAGGGTTGTGGTCTTGCCGGCTCCCGCCGCTCCCTCAACCACAACGAGCTTGGCTTGCCCGGTGAGGATCGCGACCGCCGAGCGCTGTGCCTCGTCCAATCTCCCGAGCGGCGAGACGGCCGCTGTGTCAGCGGATGTCTTTGCTCGGGATGCGAGGCGGGAGACGATGTCGGCCTCGACATCGACCACATGGGTTGAGGTTAGGGAACGGACGTGCTCGGGAGCACCTGAACAGTCGAGCAGCGGGACGCACATCTCGATCACACGGGCGGTGAGGTCCTCGGCCAGCTCGCTCCTGACGGAAGCGTCAGCTACGAGGCCGGTGGCCGCGATCCACTTTTCCACCTCGCCTCGGATGTCGGCGGGGTTCCACGCCGAGCGCCGTGCCCCCAGGCGGGTGACAACGGTCTCGACGGCCGCCTCGCGGTCGAGGGCACCCACTCGCGGGCCGCCGACGATCGGCTGGCCGGGCTGCGGGACGGGTCCGCGGTAGCCCAGGTCGTAGAGCTGCTGGTTCCAGTGCGCGCGCATCGCGGCGCCGTCGGTGGGGACGATCTTGTCGGGGCGGGCGTCCTTCCATGCCCGCCGGTCCCACGACTGCCGTACCGTCGGCCCTGGCTCCTGGCCAGGATTGGCGGCGCGCCACTCGGCCTCGTACCGGTCGATGTTCCTGCCGATCTGCGCGGCCCGCTCACTGAACCCGCCCACGTACGGGGCCAGTTCAGCCACCTCACACGTCGACGGGTCGAGGGTGAGCCCGGCCGCCGCGACCGCGGCCCGGAGTTCGGGGTCTGTCATCACGGCGGCGTGCCCGACACCGTTGAGTGCCTCGATGCTGTCGCGGAACCCGACCGTATGCAGTCCTCGCCACCTGCCGTCGGCGAAGACCCGCGCGTTGAACTGAAGATGCAGATGCCGGTGCGGGTCACCCGCCCTGGACGTGAAGTGCCGAACGGTGACGGCCTCGATCCGCTCCACTGGCACCTGTACTTGCCGTCCTCTCGGCCCGACACGCGTGGTGGTGTGCTCGGCGACCCAGGCGATGATCTGCTCCGCCGCCCGGTTCTGTGCCGCGTCATACGCGGCGGCCACCTCGGGGCTCAGTGCTGCGGCGAGCGACCAGGTCTTCGGGCCGTTGACCGTGATCTCCACGAACCGCACCGCGTTGTCGTCCCGGCGTAGCTGACCGCGTGCCTCACCGCTCACGGGGTCGTGACCGGCAACCCACACCTCATAGCCATCCCCGTCGAGCACCCCGAGGTCGTCGACGGCGGCGCCTGGTGCGGCGCTGAACCTACTTGCCAGACCGCTGCCCTCGGCCAGGTAGTAGTCATCGACGCGGGAGCTGCCGGCCTCGACGTACGCGCGCGCGGCGGAGGCCGCTCCGCGGTACACCTTGACCCCGCCATGCATAACCAATCACGTCCAACAAGTCGCCCGAAAATGACTCGTGGGCCGCCCGTCTTCGGGCGACCCACTTACAAACTTCGTAGCATGCGTGCCGACGATCTAAGAGGTCGAAAGGGCGTGTCGGCAAGCCTCTAGAGCAGAAAGTTGAGCAGCCAGTAATGGTCAGCGGTGTCCAGTGATTCAGGGGCGATCGGGATTCATCGGCGTGCCTCGCGGCAGGGTTCTCCACGGTCAGGCGAGGGCCGTCCGATGTGAGCAAGTGGGTGAGCGACGGTAGGCCCCATGCCCATGTCTCCCGGTTCGCCATCGCCTCGCGGGGGTCGGCCCGTTCGCACCGACTTCGCGAAGAGTCGATCCACTGCGAACACCTGCTGAACCTGCTCGAGTGCGACCGGGACATGACGCAAGACTCCTGTCGATATGG